>JAZKDY010000172.1:0-5723 GCA_040387325.1 Pseudomonadota bacterium
GTCTTTGGATCGTTCCACACCGTGGGCGGCGTGCTTGCAAACGGCGTGCCCCGGCTGCAGGCCAAACACCTGAATTCCTGAGAACACCCTCATCCATGGCATTTTTCAAATTTCGCAAAGGTGGTGGTGACGATCACGCCACCCCCGCTCCCGCCCCCGAAAGCGTAGAGGCCATGCGCACACGCGCCCGCCACCGGTTGATCGGTGCGTCGGTACTGGTGTTGGTGGGTGTGATCGGGTTCCCGCTGTTGTTTGACAGCCAGCCACGGCCTGTTTCGGTCGATATTCCCATCGAAATCCCGGACAAAAACACCGTCAAGCCGCTGGGCACCGCCGTGGCGGTCAAACCGGCGACCGATGTTGTGGTCGAGACCGATGCGGGCAAGGAACATGTCAGCAAACCCTCTGCGCCGGTAGCGGCACCTGCTGCGGCCAAGCCCGCTGCGGTCGCGCCGGCGGTATCGGCATCACGCGCTTCCACCGGCACCGTGTCAGCGGCTGCCTCGGTGCCCGCCAAGCCAGTGGCCAAGCCTGAAACAAAACCTGAAGCCAAACCGGTAGAGAAGCCTGCTGACAAGCCACCCGTGCGTACCGATGACGGTGCCAAAGCCCAGGCTCTGCTGGAAGGCAAGGAGGCCGTGCAAAAGCCCGCGGCATCCGCAGCGGCCAGCGCTGCAGCCGCCGGCCGTTTTATCGTGCAGGTTGGCGCTTTTTCCGATGCGGTCAAGGCCCAGGAGGCCCGCGTCAAGCTGGAGCGAGCAGGCATGAAAACCTATACCCAGGTTGTGAACCCCCCAGAGGGCAAACGCATCCGCGTACGTGTGGGGCCGTTTGGATCCAAGGGTGACGCAGACAAGACCGCCGACAAGATCCGCAAGCTGGATCTGCCTGCCTCGGTGCTGGAGCTGTAAGAGCGCGCGTTTTGTTGGCCGTCATGCCCGTGTTGGACTGGATTTTTGTGGCCGTGCTGCTGGTCTCGCTGCTGGTGGGCGCCTGGCGTGGCCTGGTGTACGAGCTTTTGTCGCTGGCCAACTGGATCGCCGCCTTTGTGCTGGCCCAGTGGTTTGCACCGGATGCGGCGCAGTATTTGCCGTTGGGCAACGCCACCGAAGTGGTGCGTTATGCGGCCGGGTTTGTCGTGGTGTTTGTTGCGGTGCTGTTTGCCGGTGGCCTGCTGGCCTTTTTGATCCGCAAGCTGATCGCTGCCGTGGGCCTGCGCCCGGTGGACCGCGTATTGGGCGCTGCCTTCGGTCTGGTGCGCGGAGTGGTTGTGTTGTTGGCCTTGACGGTCGTTGCCGGCATGACGCCGGTGGTCAAGAGCCCGTGGTGGCAAGAGTCCACCGGCGCCGGTGTTGCAGTGGTGGTCTTGAAGGGCCTCAAACCCGTACTGCCTGAAGAGTTCGGAAAGTATTTACCTTAGAAATGAGAAACACACTATGTGCGGAATCGTTGGCGTAGTCAGCCATGCACCGGTCAATCAACTGATCTATGACGCCTTGCTGCTGCTGCAGCACCGCGGCCAGGATGCGGCGGGCATCGTGACGCAGCAAGAGCGCAAGTTCTTCATGCACAAGGCCAAAGGCATGGTGCGTGACGTGTTCCGCACGCGCAATATGCGTTCGCTGCCCGGCAACTGCGGCCTGGGCCAGGTGCGTTACCCCACGGCGGGCAATGCCTACAGCGAAGAAGAGGCGCAGCCTTTTTACGTGAACGCACCGTTCGGCATCGTGCTGGTGCACAACGGCAACCTGACGAACGCCCATGCGCTGAAGAGCGAGCTGTTCATCACCGACCACCGCCACATCAACACCGAGAGCGATTCCGAAGTGCTGCTCAACGTGCTGGCACATGAGATTGAAAAAACCACACGTGGCCTGCCGCTGCAGCCGCTGGACATCTTTGCCGCCGTGCGTAATGTGCACCGCCGGGTCAAGGGCTCCTACGCGGTCATCGCGCTGATCGCCGGCCATGGCGTGCTGGCGTTTCGTGATCCGTTTGGCATCCGCCCGCTGTGTATTGGCAAAGGCCCGGACGGCACCGTGGTGGCCAGTGAATCCGTGGCCTTGGAAGGCACGGGCTTCCAGTTTGAACGCAACGTGGACCCGGGTGAGGCCGTGTTCATCGCGCTGGACGGCACGGTGCACGCGCAGCAGTGTGCGGACAACCCGCAGCTCAACCCCTGCATTTTTGAATTTGTGTACCTGGCCCGCCCCGATTCGGTGATGGACAACATCTCGGTCTACCAGGCGCGTTTGAACCTGGGCGAGTCGCTGGCCAAACGGGTGATCTCCACCGTGCCGCCGAACGAGATCGATGTGGTCATCCCCATCCCCGAATCCAGCCGCCCCAGTGCCGCACAACTGGCGCAGTTGCTGGGCCTACCCTACCGCGAAGGTTTTGTGAAAAACCGTTACGTGGGTCGCACCTTCATCATGCCGGGCCAGGGCGTGCGCAAGAAGTCTGTGCGCCAGAAGCTCAACGCCATTGCCAGCGAATTCAAGGGCCGCAATGTGCTGCTGGTGGACGACTCCATCGTGCGTGGCACCACGTCCAAAGAAATCGTGCAGATGGCGCGCGACGCCGGTGCCCGCAAGGTCTACCTGGCCAGCGCCGCACCACCCGTGCGTTTCCCCAATGTGTATGGCATCGACATGCCCACCAGCAGCGAGCTGGTCGCGCACAACCGCAGCGTGGAAGAGATCCGCCAGATCATTGGCTGCGACGCGCTGATTTACCAGGATGTGGATGGCATGAAGAAGGCGATTGGCTCGCTCAATGCCAAGGTCAAGGGTTTTGATGCGTCGTGTTTTGACGGTGTATACGTCACCGGCGACATCACCTCGGACGACATCAACCGCCTGAATGAAAACCGGGTGGGCGGGGAAGAAAACCAGGAGGACACCTCCCGCCTGGCACTGCCCAACCACAACGACTGATCTGCACAACACAGCACCATGACCGACAGAATCTCGTTGCCCCCAGGCTTGCACCCGGCCACGCTCGCAGTGCGCGAAGGCGCGGCACGCAGCGCCTATGGCGAAAACTCCGAAGCCCTGTTCCTCACCAGCGGTTATGTACAGCCCACGGCCGCCACAGCCGCCGCGCGCTTTGCGGGCGAAGAGGAGGGCTACACCTATGGCCGTACTGGCAACCCCACGGTTACCAGTTTCGAGCGCCGCCTGGCCGCCATGGAAGGTGCCGAGGCCTGCATGGCCACGTCCACGGGCATGTCGGCCATCATGCTGATGTGCTTCAGCCTGCTCAAGTCGGGCGACCATGTGGTGTTCTCGCAGTCCATGTTCGGCTCCACCATCAAGCTCATCGGCAGCGAGTTCGCGCGTTTTGGTGTGGAGTCCACCATGGTCCCGCAAGCCGACCTGGCCGCGTGGCAGGCCGCGGTGCGTCCCAATACCCGGCTGCTGTTTGCCGAGACGCCGACCAACCCTTTGATCGAGTTGTGCGATATCGCCGCGCTGGCCGACATTGCCCACAATGCGGGTGCGTTGCTGGCGGTGGACAACTGCTTTGCCACACCGGTGCTGCAGCAGCCCCTGCGCCTGGGCGCCGACATCGTCATGCATTCCGGCACCAAATACCTGGATGGCCAGGGCCGTGTGATGGCCGGCGCCCTGTGCGCCAGCGAGGCCATGGTGCGCGAGAAATTCTTGCCGGTGCAAAAGAACTCCGGCATGGTGCTGGCACCCTTCAACGCCTGGGTGGTGCTCAAGGGCCTGGAGACGCTGGAGCTGCGCATGAAAGCCCAGAGCGCGCAGACCTTGCAACTGGCAGAGTGGCTGGCGGTGCACCCTGGCGTGGCCCACGTCTACTACCCTGGCCTCACCAGCCATCCCCAACATGCCTTGGCCATGCAGCAAATGGCTGGCCTGGGTGGTGCGGTGTTGTCCTTCGACGTGAAGGCGTCCTCGCCAGAACAGGCGCGTGCGCGTGCCTTTCATGTACTGGACGCCATGCAGGTCTTGTCCTTATGTACCAACTTGGGCGACACCAAAACCCTGTGCACCCACCCGGCCAGCACCTCGCATGGCAAGTTGGCCGAAGCCCAGCGTCAGCTCGCCGGTATCGGCCAGGGCCTGATCCGCGTGGCCGTTGGCCTGGAATACATTGAAGACATCAAGACCGACCTCGCGCGCGGCCTGGACACTGTTAAATGACATCACGCAAAATTCGCACCCGCATCGCCCCGTCACCCACCGGCTTTCTGCACCTGGGCACGGCCCGCACGGCGCTGTACTCCTGGGCCTATGCCCGCCATTTTGGTGGTGAGTTTGTGCTGCGCATTGAAGACACCGATGTGGCCCGCTCCACGCAGGATTCTGTCGACCAGATTCTGGCGTCCATGCACTGGCTGGGTCTGGAATACGACGAAGGCCCGATCTACCAGATGCAGCGGCTGGGTCGCTACAAAGCTGTGATCGACCAATTGATCGCCGAGGGCAAGGCCTACCACTGCTACAGCACACCGGAAGAGCTGGACGCGGTGCGCGAGGCCAAAAAGGCCCGTGGCGAAAAAGCCTTGTACGACGGCCGCTGGCGCCCCGCACCAGGCAAGACATTGCCGGCCATTCCCGCCGGTGTGTTGCCGGTGGTGCGTTTCTGCAATCCGCCCGATGGCGACGTCACCTGGGACGATCTGGTCAAAGGCCCCATCACCATCAGCAACCGCGAGATCGATGACTTGATCATCGCCCGCACCGATGGCGTGCCGACCTACAACTTCGCCGTGGTGGTAGACGATTGGGACATGGAGATCAGCCATGTGTTCCGCGGCGACGAACACATCAACAACACGCCGTGGCAGATCAATATCTTCAACGCACTGGGTGCACCGCTGCCGCAGTTCGGCCATTGCCCGGTGATCCTGGGTGACGATGGGCAGAAGTTGTCCAAGCGTAGGGGCGCGGTCAGCGTGACCGCGTATGAAGAGGGCGGTTACCTGCCTGAGGCGATGCTCAATTATTTGGCCCGTCTGGGCTGGAGCCATGGCGACGAAGAGTTGTTTACCAGCGAACAGCTGGTGGCCTGGTTCGATGGCACACACTTGAACAAGAGCCCCGCGCAGTGGGACCCGGTCAAGCTGCTGTGGGTCAATGCGCAGTACATCAAGCAGGCGGACAACGTGCGCTTGGCCGGTTTGGTTGCCACACAATTGGCCAAGCAGGGCATCACACTGGATGCTGGCACTGTTGAAAACCATCTGCCGCAAGTGTGTGCTTTGCTCAAGGATCGTTGTGATACGACGGTTGCCTTGGCCACCTGGGCCGCCAAGTTCTACAGCGATGTCACCCCCGATGCGGCCGAACTGGCACAACACGTGACCGATGCGGTGCGCCCCGCGGTGGCGTTGCTGGCCGAGAAGCTGGCTACCTGTGTATGGGACAAGGCTTCCATTGCCGCGGTGATCAAGGAAGTGCTGGCCGCCAACGGCCTGAAGATGCCGCAACTGGCCATGCCGGTGCGGGTTTTGGTTGTGGGCACGGCGCAGACACCATCGCTGGATTCGGTGCTGGAAATGTGCGGAAGAGAAAAAGTTATCGCTCGGCTTGCCAGGGTCTGAAAAACTTGTATATAATTTGAGGCTCGGAAGTTGAGAATGCTTTAAAAGGTTTTCTCAGGTTGCTGCAGAGAAATCAGCAGTAACTTAGGGTTTAGGGGGTATAGCTCAGCTGGGAGAGCGCTTGCATGGCATGCAAGAGGTCAGCGGT
>JAZKDY010000173.1:0-1808 GCA_040387325.1 Pseudomonadota bacterium
CTATGAAATCCGGTATCACATCCCTCGTCCTTGCAGGCTTGCTGGCTAGCGCCGGTTTCGCCACGTTTGCCCAAACGGCGCCGCAAGAAGCGGCCCGCCAACCAGCTGCGGGCGCCAGCAGTGCCGGACACCACCACGGTCACATGGGCATGGGCAAACACGGCAAGATGGACCCTGCCAAACGGGACGCCATGGTCGCCAAGCGCCAGGCCGAACTGAAAACCAAACTCAAGATCACGGCGGAGCAGGAGGGTGCATGGACCAGCTTCACCACCGCCATGAAGCCATCGGCCCGCAAGGACCACCAGCGTGCGGACCGTGCGGAACTGGACAAACTCACCACCCCCGAACGCATTGACAAAATGCGCGCGCTGCGCACCCAGCACATGGCAGACCGGACGGCCGCCATGGACAAACGTGCGGACGCGACCAAGGTGTTTTACGCCGCACTGAACGCGGAACAGAGGAAGGTGTTTGACGCGGAACACGCCCGCATGGGTCGCCGGCATGGCGGGCACCATGGTGCGCGCCACGGCGGTTAATTGGTGTTCAGCCCAGCAGGGTCTTGAACTCACCACTGGCGAGTAGTTTCTTCAGATCATCGGCACCCCCCACCAGGGTGCCTTTGACAAAAATCATGGGAATAGTGGGCCAACCGGTCCACATTTTCAGCGCGTTGCGTTGGCGCCAGAGTTTGAAGTAACTGCCGTACTCCATGTAGTGGTACGCCACACCGGCTTCGTCCAATAGTTTGCGTGCCTTCCTGGGGAACGGGTTCATGCCCATACCCACGACCACCACCGCATGTTGGGCCACTGCGGCCTGCACTTCTTGCACGATGCTCTGCTGGCTGGCCGCTACCCGCTCACGGATGGCCGGGTGAATACGGGATTCTTCAAGAACGGAACGCGGCATGCATGGCCTCCTGCAGGGTGAAAAACCCGATTATGGACGGGCACTGCACCGTGCCATTAACCAAACGGTCTTATGCCAATCAGCAGGCCGTGCAGCTTGAAGGCAAACGCGGCCCAGACCGCTACACCCACGACCACCGTAAGCGATGTACCAACCAGCGTACCTGCTGGGTACTGCGTGCCAGCCGCGCGGTCGCGCCGACGTGCGGCGATAAAGTTCAACACACCCCACGCCAGAAATGCGCCAAACAGCAGTACATGGGCCACGCTACCGTTGGCCAGCAAATGGCCCAATGCCCAGGCTTTGACGGCCAGCACCATGGGATGGTGCACACGCGCCTTGATGCCATTGCGGGGCACATAGGCGGCAGCCAGTAAAACGAAGGCGATCACAGTCAGCAGGGACGCCGCATGGCGCATGCCCATGGGAGGGATCCACAACATCACAGGTGATTCACGTGCCACACCAAAACCGTAGACGATGAGACCAAATCCCAGTAGCGCAAGCAGCGAGTACAAGCCCTTGTAGGCGCCTTCGCCCAGACGCTGCAGCAACTGCGTACGCCATCCGTCGGCAAAGATGCGCACGGAATGTACACCCAGAAAAATCAACAATCCGGCGATCAAATAAGCCATGGTTCTCTCCTATGCCCCCAGCACGCGGTTTTTGCCCGCGCGTTTGGCCAGGTACATGGCCTTGTCGGCCCGTTTGATGGCTTCAGCGCCGGTCTCATCCGGGGTGAGCTGGGCAACCCCAGCACTGAAAGTAATCAGGATTTTTTCCGTTCCAGCCAGAAAGAATTTTTTCGTCAGTTCCCGCTGCAGGCGGGTCATGGCCTCAATACCTTTGTCCAGCGGCGTGTCCGGCAGCAGGATTACAAATTCCTCGCCCCC
>JAZKDY010000173.1:1818-24749 GCA_040387325.1 Pseudomonadota bacterium
GCCAGCGTGTCCTGCGGGCGCATGCTCTCGCGAGCCACCCTGGCCAAGTGGGCCAAGGCTATATCGCCGGTCTCGTGGCCCATGGTGTCATTGAGTTTTTTGAAGTTGTCGATGTCCAGCAAGGCCATGCACAACGGTGTGTCTTTGCGCCGCACGCTGGAGATTTCACGCTCCACCGCTTCTTCGAGCCCCTTTCGGTTCAACGCCCCGGTCAACGGGTCATGGCGGGCCTGGGTGCTGACGCGGTCCAGCTCCTGGTGCAGCTTGGCCATTTCGGCGTCGGTCAGGATGGCACGGTCACGCATGACCTGCAGCTCTTCACCCGAAGTCTTGCTCTGGCTGGCCATGTTGCGGGTGGCGCTGACCACTTCTTTCAGCACCGGCGCGATCTCGGCCAGGGTTTTGGCCTGCTCGATCTGGCGGGCATTTTCTTCCAGTTTTTCGTGGAAGCTGCCGGTGGACTTGGCCATATCAGACAGGCGGTCAATAAACGTGGCCAGCATGCCGCGCATTTCGTTTTGCGCCTGCAGGGCGTGTTCTTTGGCGTCTTTCTGTTTGAAGATCACATCCTTCAAACGGCGTTCCACATCGTCCAGGCGGCGCAGGGTCAGAGGCGGTGTGGAGGCTTCCATCAACGCATCCATCTGGCCTTTGAGCCATTGCTCATCCAGGCTGAGGTCCGCAATGTTCTCAAATACCATGTGCAAAAGCTTGAGCAGGGATTTTTTTATTTCAGCCTGGTCTTCGGCAACAAAGGAAACCCGGTCGCTGTAGCTGAGCAACATGCTTTTGAGTACCAGAATATCGGACCCGCTTTGGCGCAAGGCGCTGGTCAGGGCCTTGCTCAGTTCACCAAAGCGTTCGTCATCACTACCCAAAGCCGGCTGTGTGTACTCGATGAGCCGCCCCAGTTGCCCCAAAAACTCGGTGGTCAGGGCCGGCGCGCTGGCATTAAGCCCGTTTTTCGGGGCGGCGGCAGGCGCATCTTCGCCACCCGTCAAGGGTGCAAAACTGCCATAGGCTACCAGTGCCGTTTTGACGCCTTCCCAATTCAGTCGGTCGATCGCGTAATCCAGCAGGCCCCGCTGCTTTTGCTGGCCCGGAGTCTTGACCGGTAAAGACTTGGAAATATCCCGCAGAATATCCGCGGGGAAAGGCGTTATCACCGGGATGCCGGCGATTTCGTTGTAAATGGCCGGGTAGTTGGCGGGGGTGGGTGGCAGTTTTTGCAGCGTCAGTTGCTTGAGCGTTTCACGCGCAATTTCAAAGGACTTTTTTTCACTCATGGCACGACACCTGCTATAAAAAGAATAGCGTATTACGCACTATTCGCGGGGGCTTGGAACACTATTTAAACACCAATTGCAAGCTGCAGGCATTGACCCACTACGGCGATGCCAGGAATGCCTTGAACGCTGCTACGGTTTTGGGTGCATCCTCTTCATGCGGCACATGGCCCAGGTCATCAAACACCACCAGTTTGGAGGCCGCAATATCGGCGGCAAAACGCTTGGCATTGTCCAAAGGTATCAGCCTGTCTTTGGCACCCCACACAATAAGGGTGGGAACTTTCAGGGTTTTGATGCCCGCCTCATCACCACTCAAACGCTGGTCCATGCGATAGGCCAGCGCTTTACGATTGCCGGCACGCAAGGTCAATTCGTAATACCGGTCCACCAGCTCAGGGGTTACTTTGCCGGGGTCACCATAGACATTGCGCACACTGCTGGCGACAACGCCGCGGGGCAATACTCGCTCCATCAACACCCGCAAGGCCGGCAGGCGCGCAATCTGGAACCCGATGGGCACGGAAGTCGGTTGAAAAGCATATCCCGCGGCATCCACCAGTACCAGCTTGCTGACCCGCTGGGGCTGGGCCAAGGCTGTACCCCAGGCGATCTGACCACCCAGGGAGTTGCCGGCCAGCACAAACTGTTTGACACCCAGTTTGTCGACCACACTTGTGACGAAGCGAACATAAGTGGCAATGGAATAGTCATTGTGGGGGTCAGGTCCTGTCAAACCAAAGGCTGGCAGGTCAAAACGGATAACCCGTCGTTGGCCACTGAGGCTCTGCACCCAACCGTCCCAGGTGTGCAGGCTGGCCGATGTGCCATGCAGCAACACAATGGGCATGGGGTCGTCCCGCGGGCCTTCGTCGCGCACATGCACTTGCATGCCATTGACTTCCATGAATTGCGACGGGACCTGGGCCCAGCGCGCGGTCAATGCCGAGACCGGTTTGTCGGGTGCCCAGGTTGCAAAAATGCCAGCGACAGCAAAAACGGCACAAGCCAATAACAACACGCCAACGATGCGAATGATCAATTTCATGGACTGCACTCTACACCCCTCGGCTTGTGCGTCCTGTCAAAGCACAAAGCTGTGGATAGTTCTGGCATAAGCCATGGGTTATCCACAGCATGAATAGAAATCCGAAAGTTGTTCATGCTTCGGGTACAAAGACGAAGCTGGGTCACGCACAGGGGTTGAGAGGATGTAAGTGATTGATTTAAAAAGGAAAAAATAGCTTGTGCACACTAATGGGCAAAGCTTATCTACTACTACTACCTTTTAAATAAGAGATTAAGACAATAAGAGATAACAAGTCTGCACGAAAAATAAGTTTTCCAGTGCCGTTGTTGCCCTTTGGATTACTCACGAAAAGAAGCTGGGACATGTAGCGTTTTAGGCCCGTCAATCAAGTAAGATTCGCCGACTTCGGGTTTCCCCGTCCATGTTTTCACCTCACGCTGCAGCCTTCATTTCTTTTCATGTCCGTTCCTTCCGCAGGTCATAGTGCCGGGCAAGCGCCTGCATCATTCGAAATCAAGAGCGCACAACTGCCCTTAGTGGCATTGCTGTTGAAGTCCAATGATGGCAATGTATTGGCAGCGGACGTGTTGCGGCAATTCGGGCCATCCGGAGAGAGTCCGGACTTTTTCGACCACGATGCGTTGGTCATTGACTTTTCCCTGCTGGACCCACAAGAACCAATTTTTGACCTTGTGCCTTTGCTCAAGGTGTTGCGCTCTTGCAGTCTTGTGCCTGTCGCTGCACGGGGGGCCAGTCCGCAGGTGATGGCGGCGGCGTTGGCGGTGGGTTTGGTCGACGCGCCGCCGGATATGCACCGTAGCAGACCAGTTCCTGCTGCTGTCGAGCCCGTGCCTGAGACGGTCGAGACCGTCCGGGAGGTTGTGCGCGAGGCTCCTGCCCCGACGACGATGGTGGTGGACAAGCCTCTACGTTCAGGTCAAAAAGTGTATGCCCGGGGATGTGATCTGGTCGTGTTGGCCATGGTCAACCAGGGCGCGGAGGTGGTAGCCGACGGCAATATCCACGTGTATGCGCCGCTGCGTGGCAAGGCCATGGCCGGTGCCCGTGGTGACACCAGTGCCCGTATTTTTTCGCTGTGCCTGGAGCCCGAATTGATTTCGATTGCCGGTGTCTACCGCACCAGCGAAAACGCCTTGGCACCGGATGTGCAAGGCAAGGCTGCCCAGGTGCGGCTCAGTACGGACGGCCAGGAAAAACTGATTATTGAAGCCTTGAACAGTTGAACACCAGTTCTGCACAACATCTTCATTGGAAAGCATAGACACTTATGGCAAGAATTATTGTGATTACGTCGGGCAAGGGTGGGGTTGGCAAGACCACCACTAGCGCCAGTTTTGCAACCGGTCTGGCCTTGCGGGGCCACAAGACGGCCGTCATCGACTTTGACGTGGGTCTGCGCAACCTGGATCTGATCATGGGTTGCGAGCGCCGTGTGGTGTATGACCTGATCAATGTCATCCAGGGTGAAGCCAACCTGAACCAGGCGCTGATCAAGGACAAGCAATGCGACAACCTGTTCGTGCTGGCCGCCTCGCAAACGCGGGACAAGGACGCGCTGACACAGGCCGGTGTTGAAAAGGTGCTGCACGACCTGGGCGCCATGGACTTTGAATACATCGTCTGCGACTCACCCGCCGGTATTGAAACCGGTGCACTGATGGCCATGCACTTTGCCGATGAGGCGCTGGTGGTGACCAACCCTGAGGTGTCGTCGGTGCGTGACTCGGACCGCATTCTGGGCATGCTGGCCAGCAAGACCAAACGTGCCATCGAAGGGTTGGACCCGATCAAGGAACACCTGCTGATCACCCGCTACAACCCCACCCGCGTGGACCAGGGTCAGATGCTGTCGCTGGAAGACATCCAGGACATCTTGCGCATCAAACTCATTGGTGTGATCCCGGAGAGCGAATCCGTGTTGCAGGCGTCCAATCAGGGCGTTCCGGCTGTGCACATGCAGGGTAGCGATGTGTCGGAAGCCTACAAGGATGTCATCGACCGCTTTATGGGCGTGGACAAGCCCATGCGCTTTACCGAAGCCCCTAAACAGGGTCTGCTCAAGCGCCTGTTCGGAGGGAAGTAAGCCATGGCATCGTTCCTGTCTTTCCTGCTGGGCGAGAAAAAGAAGACCGCCAGTGTCGCCAAGGAGCGGCTGCAGATCATCCTGGCGCACGAACGCAGCGGCCGCAATGCCGCCGAGCCCGACTACCTGCCGGCCCTGCAAGCCGAGCTGGTGGCTGTGATCAGCAAATACATCAAGATCAACCAGAACGACATCAAGGTCCACCTGGAGCGCCAGGACAACCTGGAAGTGCTGGAAGTCAAGATCGAGCTGCCCGATAACCGCTAACCAGCGGTTTTATTGCAGGTGTGAAAACACCAGCAGACTCAGCGCATAAAAACTGACGATCAAGGCCGCACCGCGCAGGTTGGCCTGGCGTGCCTTGCCGGGCTCGGGCTTCAACCACCAGCCGAACCGGGCACACGTCCAGGGCACCAGCTTGTTCAGCAGCAACACGCCCACCACATTGCTGATGAACAGGGACAGCCAAAACGGCAGGTGCAGGTCCCTGTCCAGCAGCGGACCCTGTACGCCGTAGCCAAACAAAAACACCACGGGGTAGAGCAGCAGCAATACCAGCATGTTCTGCTTCCATGCCGGTGGTGCGGTGGTGCCTGCGGTACCGCCACCGGGGAACCATTGGTCAAACCCGGTGCGCACGATACGGGCGCGGACATCGTCGCTGAGGTCTTTCCCCTCTTTGAGCAACTGCAGGCGCGCGGGTGACTTCATCCACTGGTCCAGGCTGGCATCCGAGTCGAAACGCACGATGGCCAGCCAACTGTCCTGCACGCCGGCCAGCGGGGGTTCTATGCGGTAACCCTGAAAACCGGGGGCCTGTGTCTGGGCCGCGGCCATGCGCCGTTCCCAATGCTGGTAGGCGGCTTCCTGGCCCGGCTTGACGCGCGTAGAGATCACCGCTGATACCGGGGATGGCAGCACGCCACTGTTGTCATCGCGGATGATGTGGATGTCGTCATGGCCGGCCAGCAGGGCTTGGGCTTGTTCCAGCAGCTGTGCGCGGGCATCTGAATGCATCCACTGCTGGGCGGCTTCCAGGGAACTGAACCGCTGCAGGATGACCCAGTCCACCTGGGCCGGCGGGCTGGGTGGTATGACTTTCTGGTCCAAAAATCCTGAATGGCTGGTAATGGACTGACCAACGGTCTCTTGCCAGGCGGCAAATGCAGCGTCCTGGCCCGCAGCGGCCCGGGTCTGCGTGACGATGGTTACGGTGCCAAGGGAGGTGCTGGCGCTATCGGTCATGGCATGAGCTGGTCAAAGATGCGATCCGGTGTCAGCGGCAAGTGGGCAAAACGCACACCGGTGGCGTTCTTCAGCGCATTGGCAATGGCGGGCGCTACTGGATTAATAGCACACTCACCTTGCGCCTTGGCGCCTAGCGGCCCAATCGTATCGTAAGTGTCGGCAAAAAATACCTCGCTGCGGGGCGCATCGGCGAAGGCCGGTATGTGGTAGTTGCGCAGCGCGGCGTTGCGCATCTTGCCTGTGTCGTCGTAGACCATGTGTTCGGTCAGCGCCCAACCCACACCCATGCCAATGGCGCCGTCGACCTGGCCACGGCATTGCATGGGATTGATGAGGCGACCGATGTCGGCCGCATGCACGCTACGCAGAATCTTGATTTCACCTGTGACCAGATGGACCGCCAGCTTGATGCCCTGTACGTTGAACGCCGTGGTACGGGGTGACAGATAGGCCTTGCGTTTCGCCTCGAAACGGTGCTTGTCACGCATGCCGGCTGCGTGTAATTCGGGCAAAGCAATGCGCCGGGCGCCCGACACGACAAAGCCTTCTTCCAGTTTCCAAAGTGCGGCTTCGGTGCCCGTGTGCCCGGCTGTGTAGTCCAGAATATTCTCTGCCAAAGCAGCGGCCGTCAGCGCCACCGCTTTGCCAGCCACCACGGTACCGGTGCTGGCAAAGGTTCCGGTGTCGTAGGGTGTGAGATCCGTATCCGCATTGATGATGGCCACATGGTCCGCACGGCAGTTCAGCAGTGATGCTGCTATCTGCCGGTGTGAGGTCACCGAGCCATTGCCCATTTCCGTGGAGCCCACGGCCAGGTGGTAACTGCCGTCCGCGCGCATGGCCATCACGGCACCTGAACGGTGTTCGGTGGGTGGGCCGCAGTCCAGCATGGCCAGCGCAATGCCGGTGCCTTCGCGCCAGTGTTTGCCCTCGGGTGTAGGCAAACCGCCCGGGGATGCCAGATTTTTTTCCACCAGATCCATGCACTGGTCCAGGCCGTAGCTGCCGAAGTTGACGTCTGACGGGTCTTTCCACACCGACTCCATCCAGTCCCCCGGTTTGACCATGTTGATGCGGCGTATCTCGAAGGGGCTCAAGCCCAACATCTCTGCCAGTTCGTCCATCGCACACTCCATGGCGAAGGTGGTTTGGGCCGCACCATAGCCCCGAAACCCGCCACCTGGGACCATGTTGGTATAGACCGCATAACCATCGGCCTTCTTGTTGGTGCAACGGTAGGCCGTGAGCGGGTTGCCCAGCGCTGCTGCCAGGGTCTCGCTGCCGTGGTTGCCATAGGCGCCGGTATTGGACACGACACGCACCTGGATGGCGGTCAGTACACCGTCTTTGGTTGCACCCAGCTTTACATCGGTGGTCATCTGGTGGCGGGTCGATGCACCAATGAACTGTTCTTCGCGGGTGAATTCCCATTTGACGGGGCGACCGGTCTTCAGGCTGGCCAGCACACACAGGTCTTCGGACAACATTTCCTGCTTGCCACCGAAACCACCCCCTACACGTTCGGTGAACACATGCAGTTTGCTGGCATTCAGGCCGAAGACGTAGGCGAGCTTTTGGTGGGTGATAAAGGGGGCCTGTGAACTGGTACGCACGTGCATGCGGCCGTCGTCGCCTGTCCACGCGATGGAGCCATGCGTTTCCAGGTGAACGTGTTGCACACGGGAGGTGGAGTAGGTCTTTTCGTGCACCGCATGGGCCGCAGCAAAACCGGCGTCCACACTGCCAACTTCTCCACTGATGTTGCAAAAGATATTGCCCACCGATGCCGTGCCTTTGTCATGCAGCAGCGGGGCGTCGGCCTGCATGGCTTTCTCGGGGTCGAACACGGCGGGCAAGACTTCGTAATCAATCTCCACCAGGAGACTGGCGGCCTCTGCGGCGGCCTCGGTTTCTGCCACCACGGCCACCAGGCGCTGGCCCACAAACCGAGCGACGTCGTCCAGCACATAGGTGTCATCCGGATCCACCAGGTGGTCTTCATGGGTGGCTGTGCTGAACAGACGCTTGGGAACATCTTCAAAGGTGTACACACCGACCACGCCAGGGTGTGCCAGGGCCTTGCTGCGGTCGATTCTGCGCAGGCGCGCATGGGCATGGGGTGAGCGAACCACCTTGAGGTGCAACAAGCCCGGAAACTCTGTGGCCGCATCCACATCCATGGTGTAGCGGGCCTTGCCGGTCACGATGGCCGGTCCGAAAGGATTGCCCAAACTGGCACCACAGGCCTGGCCGGCTACATCGGCCTGTGCACATTGCTTGCCATGGATGGCATCTTCGATGCTGCGGTATCCGGTGCAGCGGCACAGATTGCCTTTGAGTGAACGTGGCAGGTCGGCGCGCTGTGTGCCATCGAAGGACGCGGCGGTCATGATCATGCCAGCGGTACAAAAACCGCACTGGAATGCGTTGGCATCCAGAAAGGCCTGCTGCACCGGGTGCAGCACACCGTCGTTGGCCAGGCCTTCCAGTGTAGTGACTGAGCGACCTTCGGCACGGAAGGCGGGCATCAGGCAGGAGTGCACGGGTTCACCGTCCAGCCACACGGTGCAGGCGCCACAGTCCCCCGCGTCGCAACCCTTTTTGACGCCGGTCATGCCCTGTTCACGGACAAAGGTACGCAGGCATTGGCCGGGGGTGGGCTCCGCATGGAAGACCTTGCCATTGATGGTGTAGCTCATGCGTGGGCTCCTGTAAGTTCCGCACGAATTTCTTCTGCAAAGTGGTACGTGACATGGCGTTTGTAGGCGGGTGTGCCGTTGACATCGTCAAAGTAACCATCGGCTGGAATGGCTGCGTCCAGTGCCAGCTTGAGTGCTTCGGCAGTCGTGTCCTGTGGCAGTTGCAACTGTATGGGTCGCGGGGTGGCAGCCGTGACGGTGATCAGCAGTTCGCCGCCGTTCTGTGCCTGTGTTCCCACCAGCAATGCGGCTGACCGGCCCAGGTGGGTCAGTGAGGCGCGGCGGATCGCAAACCGTTTGGACAGAGCATGGGCTGGAAAGTGGATGTTGCGCAGCAATTCGCCGGGGCGCAGGATATTGCGGTTGTTGCCGGTCACAAAGTCGGCCGCGGCTACGGTTCTCGAACTGCCATCACGCCCCAACAGCGTAAGTTGTGCCTCCAGCGCGACCGACAGAGACACCATGGCGCCCGCGGGCAGCGACATGCAAAAATTACCGCCGACCGTGGCGGCGTTCCAGACCTTGAACGAGGCCAGCAGGCACTCACAGCAAGCTTGTATCAGGGGCGCAGCTATCCAGGTGGTGGTGCCCTTGAATGCATAGAGGTCGGCAATGCGACACGTGGCCGCAATGTCCAGGCCATCGACAGACGGGCTCAGTGCGGTCCAACCCAGTTGCTGCAGATCAATCAGTGTGCGCAAATGTGGTTGGGGTTCTGAAAACAAAAAAGTACCACCGGCCAGCCATGCATCGCCGCCCTGCCATTGGCGGACGTCATCTGCAGACCCTGGCCGGCTGACGGCGGTGATCGTGTGGAGGTTCACGGTGTCTTCCTCTGAAGTTGGATATGCCACAAGGGGCAAGGGCAAATGGTATCCACACTCGCTGGTGGTTCGAGTACAAATTTAAGAGCCAGGTGTTTACACACGACCAAAGAGGAAAGTGCTTGCACCAATACAGGCGTGCAGGTATTCTGGTCCCTCGCAAAACCCCAGAACCTAAAGGATGAAGCCATGAAAATTGTCCAGATCAGCGCGGGGCGCGATCGCTCCGTCGTGCTTGCAAGCGACGGGACCGCCCATGGCTGGGGTGGCATCAAACGGCTGGGGGCCACGCTGCCGCCCGGATATCCGGGAGAGTTATGTACCAGCAGCCCGACCGAGATCGGGCACAACCGCTTTGCCCAGCCGGTTCCGCAAGCACTTAACCCCGGCATGCCTTTTGTTGCGATGGCCGATGGCTATGTCGATACCCTTGCTGTGCAGCGCTCCGGCGCAGTGTTGTCATGCCGGCCGGTGGTGTCAGATCAGGGTGCCGCCCATGCCGAAATTGCTGGCCTGCCGCCCGCACCGGCACAGGTGGCACTGACAGAATCTGGTGGTTTTGCACTGTATGCCGATGGCTCGGTCTGGTCCTGGGGCCTGAGCGCCAACGGCCAGTTGGGGCGCATTGCTGCGGTGCGTGTAGACGGTCCGGCCCGCATCACGGCGCTGGCACCTGTGGCGATGCTGGCCACCGGACACGGGCACGTGCTGGCCTTGGACACCAAGGGCCAGGTCTGGTCCTGGGGTGCCAATGCCGCAGGCCAACTGGGCACGGGTGGCCTGGCAGAAAGCGGGGTTCCAACCAAGCTCAAGTTACCAGCTCGCATTCAGCGGATTGCTGCAGGCGACACCCACAGCTTTGCAGTGGACGACAGGGGCCGCCTGTGGGGCTGGGGATCGAACAACTTTGGGCAGACTGGCGACACGGCGGCCAGGTACTCCCCTCTGCCGGTGCGCATCACCACCGGGTTTTCAGTGGCGCACATCGACGCGGGCATGTATTACACCGTTGCGACGTCATCGCAGGGCGATGTGTTTGCCTGGGGCTGGAACGGCATGGGGCAGCTCGCCCAGCAAGACCTGGCGTTTTCGCCCAAGCCGGTTCGCGTCAAAGCGCTTTCCCGTGTCACACGCCTGGCCGCAGGTGTGGGCCATACCCTGGCCTTGACGTCGGATGGCGTTTTCGCATGGGGCGACAACCGCGCATCCAACTGTGGTGCATTTCCTTCGGTAGCGGTTCAGGCCAAGCCGAACCGTATTTCTTTTGCTTGAGGGCCGGCCATGACGAATACTTCAGTTTCTTCTTCTGTTGATGGTGCTGCACCGCAAGCAGCACCGAACCGCCGTGAGGCCCTGCAGTGGGTGTTCGGTCTGACGGGTGGCACCGCGGTGACGTCCATGGTGGGTTGCGGTGGTTCGTCCAGCACGACCGCAGACACCCTGCCCGATCCCCAGGTTCTGACATCAGCAGGCGGTTTGTTGAGCCTGGACCTGAATGCGCAGTATGGGGTTCAGACCATGACGGTCGGGAACGTGCCCGACAAGGGCGCACAGGCGACATACCCGGGTACCTCCAGCAAGGTCGCCACGTCGTTGCGCAGCTTTAACGGGCAGTACATGGCGCCCACCCTGGTGTTGAACCTGGGTGACACCTTGCGCATCAAGCTCAACAACAAGTTGCCGGTCAATGTGTCCGGGCAGTCCAAGCTGAGCTACCTCAACTACCAGAACAACACCAACCTGCATTTCCATGGTCTGCATGTAGACCCCAGCGAATTCAGGCCCGGCGTCTTTGGTGATTACGTGGTCGACCATGCCGAGGCGGGTGTAAAGCCGGGCCAGAGCCGGCAGCATGAACTCACCATCCCCATGGACCACACCAATGGCATTTATTGGTACCACCCGCACCTGCATGGTTCGTCCAATGTGCAGGTGTCCAGCGGCATGTTTGGAGCGATCATCATCCGTACGGCGGGTGAAAAGTTTGCGACATCGCCCGACATCCGCGAGCGTGTGATCCATGTGCACAAGCTCACCGCGATCAACGGCAAGATTGATTCCTTCTATGACTCATTGAAGGCCGACGCATCCGGCTTTTTGCTCAATGGCGCCTACCAGCCGACCATCGTGATGCGTCCCGGCGAGGTCCAGAACTGGCACTTCATCAACACCTCGTCGTTCTACCCGTTCAACCCGGTGCTGGACGACCACACGATGCTGCTCTACGCCAAGGACGGCAATGTACTGGACCAGAAGTTCAAGCCCGTCAACCTGGCCACCTCCACCGAACACGCCACCGGCGGCGTTGTCAATAACCAGAAGTGGCCCGGCAACGTGCTCTACCCGGGCAACCGCAATTCGGTCATCGTCAAAGCCAGCAGCACGCCCGGCACCTACTACCTGCGCTCGGTGAAGGCAATATCCAGCCATGTGGACGATGAAATCATTGCCCGTATCGTGGTCGAAGGTTTCCCGGTATCGACGGCCTTGCCATTGGCCTCCGACCTGCCGCGTTATGCCGACCACCTGCCCATCACGGATGCCGAGCTGGCCAGCCATGGTGGCAAGCAGCGCAATCTGGTGCTGGCTATTTTGAATATCAACAATGCAAGTGACAGGGCACGCTTGCCGCAACCCATCCCCGCCGGAGAAGAGTGGTTTATTCCCAAAGGGGAAGGTGTCCTGGAGGAGTTGGTCTTCGCTTCTGGCGATGCCAGCGCAACGACCAAGTTGTATCCCTTCCAGTCGCAATCAAAGCCGCTGACAACCACCCAGACCGTGGCGCTGAATGCGGTGGAGGAGTGGACCATTCAGAATGTGAATGGTTACCCCCATCCCTTCCACATCCACGTGAATGACAGCTATGTTGTCAAGGTGAATGGCGAAGCGGTCACGCCGTATTGGGCAGATACGATTCCTGTGCCGCCCAACGGTGGCAGCGTCACCTTCCGCATGCGTTTTACCGATTTCAAAGGTGCCTATGTATGGCACTGCCATGCCCTGGACCACGAGGACATGGGCATGATGCAATTGGTGGCCGTCGTATAACCAGGTGGCAGCCAGGTGGCGACTAGGCGCGGACCAGGCGCAGGTGCGTGATCTCGGATGGCGCGCCAAAACGTTTGGGTGGCCCCCAGTAGCCCGTGCCGCGGCTGGTGTAGACCCAGAGCGCCTGGAGCTTGTGCAGGCCTGCGGTGAAGGGCTGCTGCAGTGGCACAAACAGGTTCCACGGCCAGAATTGGCCGCCATGTGTGTGGCCTGACAGCTGTAAATCAAAACCTGCATCGGCTGCGCCGGCCGCACTGCGTGGCTGATGTGCCAGCAGCAGCTTGAACACCGCGTGCTCGGGTGCGTTGGCCATAGCCTTGTGGGGGTCGCTTCGGTGGGTTTCGTCGAAGTGGTGGGCGCTGTAGTCGGCCACACCGGCCACCACCACCAGCGCCGGCTCTGGGTCTTGGGCGTCGGTGCTGTGTTGTATCACCACATGTTCGTTTAGCAGTACCTGGATGCCCAATGCGCGCAGGGCGTCTATCCAGCTGTGCGCACCCGAGTAGTACTCATGGTTGCCTGTGACAAAAAAACTGCCGTGGGTGGACCGCAATTGCGCCAGTGGTGCCACGTGTGATCCCAGTTCAGCCACGCTGCCATCCACCAGGTCGCCGGTAATGGCCACCAGGTTGGCGTTCAAGCCATTGACCCGGTCCACGATGCGTTGCAGGTAGTGGGTTTTGATGGTGGGGCCGACGTGGATGTCGCTGATCTGCGCCACGGTGAAGCCCTGCAGTGCTTCGGGCAGGTTGTTGATCGGCACATCTACCTGCACCACAGCGGCGGTGCGGCGCGCGTTCCAGAACCCCAGCATGGTGACCAGCAGGGCCGCGATGGGTAGGGAGATGGCAGTGTTGATTTGCAAGGTTTGCATGGAGACAACCTGGGGCCACAACCAGCCCACCAGCCCTGCCAGCAACAAGAAAGCTTCACGCAACAGCGTCAACAACAGTAACGAAGAGAACAGGCCCATACACAGCAGACCCAACCAGGTCAGCATGGTGGACAGCGGTGGCTTGGCTACGCGGCGTGCCAGCATGCCCATGGGCACCAGAAAGGCGGATATAGCCAGTGCGACCCACAGGCCTGTTGCCAACGCAGGGCTTACCAGGGCCAGGTCGGGCGCCACACACCAGCCAATGATGGCATGCAGGAAGAAGGAGAACAGCAGCACAGGAGCTAGCGCCATAGGAAATAGCCGCGCAGTGAGGGTACGGCGCGGCAGAGTGGTAATACCCATACATGGTGGGGTTTGGTCTATGTTCAAGAGCCAGGATTTGATGGTCCAACCTAAAGCAAAAACTGTTGCCGTGTTTCGCTGATCAGCCCTTGCGGTCCAAAACTTTGCTCGATGAATTCCGCATGGTCCTGGTGCAGCGCAACCACGCTGCAAGCCCGCGTGCCATATCCGGTTGTGGCAATAAACACGGCCGACAACACCCGCTCCAGCGCCAGCGGAACACCGGTGTGTGGCAGTGCGCTATCGGGTGCCTGGCTGCGGTCCTGCAACAGGGGCAGAAACTGGCGCAGGTCCGCCATGTCTGACGCTCCGGCGTGCACCGCCAGGCCAGATTGCAATTGCACCAATTTAGGCCAGGGTGTTTGAAAGTCGGCGTTGGAGACCGCGCCCAGACCGGGCGCATGGTGCAAGACCTTGGCGCCACGGCTCTCCAGCCCCATCAGCTGCTGGCCGTCAAACACCAGCAGGTTGAAGGGGTTGTAGTCGCCACAGTGCAGTGCCAACTGGTGCAGGTAGGCATCCGCGGCGAGATCGCTGTGCAGGAAGCCCGCGACCAGTTCACCGCGTGAGGGTGTGTTGGTGCGCTGGGGCTCGGCACAGCGGAAGTTGGTGAGGGCGGCGAGGCGCCCTGTGCGGCTCAGGCCCAGCCAGGTGCCGCCGCCTTGCAAGTCTTTGCCGGCCAGTATCTGGGTGCCATCCGCAGCAGGCTCCCACCAGTGCAGGGGCAGTGCGGCGCGGGCATAAAACTCGTCGCGATTCGCCAGCAGCAGCAGGGGCGTGGCGCTGTCCGGTTGCCAGTTCCAGGCGATCAGGCACATGGTGGACCCATCAGGAGGTGGTGCCGGTGGACACGGCCAGCGCCGTCTTGGACAAGACCTGGCGCAGCACAAAGCTGGAGTGCACACCCGTCACACCGGTGATGCTGGCCAGCTTGTTCAGCAGCAGGGCCTGGTAGTGGTCCATGTCGCGCACGGCCACCTTTAACTGGTAGTCGGCGTTCTGGCCAGTGATCAGCAGGCACTCCAGCACCTCGGGCAGCAGGCTGACCGTGGCTTCGAAGTTGGCAAAACGCTCGGGGGTGTGTTTGTCCATGGAGATATGGATCAGCGCGGTGAGTGTGAGGCCGAGCTTTTTGGCGTCCAGGAGCGCGCGGTAACCGACGATGAGGCCGGACTCTTCCAGGGCTTTGACCCGGCGCAGACAGGGCGAGGGTGACAGGCCGATGCGGTCGGCCAGGTCCTGGTTGTTGATGCGGCCGTCTGTCTGCAGGATTTCCAGGATATGTTGGTCGTAGCGGTCGAGTTTCATGTTGCTGCCAATATTTCGCTAAATTTTGACAGAGTATGCCGAATGTTCGCTGCATGTGAGCAACTACGCAATCTTATGCCCAGGGTGCCGGCCTACACTGGATGCTTCTGTTACCAACAGACCACGATGCGACCAGGTCACAAGCCCCGGTTGCGCAGCCCGGCCCACAAGGACGGGACATGCAAAGCGCCAAACCCCCGGGGCCGATTTATCCAGCGCTCCGGGGCCTGTTTTCCAGAAACGCCACCACCATGCGGGCTACGTCCGCACCTTCGTGACCGGCCGCCAAGGCCTGGCTTCTGGCGGCATATTCCACCTCTCCCAAGCGCCCGCGTTGTTCGTCCAGCAGGTATTGGCTGAAACCCATGTCAAACTCCGGGTGCGCCTGGACGCAAAACACCTCGTCGCCCACCGTGAAAGCCGCTACCGGACAAAACGCGCTGCTGGCCACCAGCGTGGCGCCCTTGGGCAATTCCAGCACCTGGTCCTGGTGGCTGACGAGCAGGGAAATCTGCTTGCGGTCCTGGCAATAGGGCAGGTCGGGGCGCAGCCAGTCGTAGGTCATGCGCCCTTCACCCCAACCCTGCGGCGCACGCGCCACGGGCGCGCCCATGCACAAGCCAATCATCTGGTGGCCGTAGCAGACACCCACCATCTTCTTGCGTTGCGTCAACAACAGCGTGACGCGCCGGCGCAGTTCCACGGCCCAGGCGTCATCCGAGAAGGAATCGGATGCGCTGCCCGTCAGCAGCACGGCGTCATAGTTATCGAAGCTGGCCGGGTATTCGCCGCGCTGTGTGCTGAAGATGTCGTAGGTCCAGCGGGCGCCCACGCTGTCGAACAGACGCACAAACATGGCGCCAAAACTGGTGTAGCGTTGGGCCAGCTCACCGTCCAGCGTGTCGTTGTCCAGGATGCAGAGTTTCATTGCTATTAAATTGCTAGCGCAGTAGTGAGAAAAGACGGGGGCTAGTGGCCTCTTCGTGCCCTAACCGCTGCCGCCAGCTGCTGCAGCACCGGCACGGTTTGCGCCATGCTGATGCAGGCGTCGGTCACGGACACCCCATGTTGCAGTGGTGTGCCGGGCAAGATGTCCTGGCGGCCTTCGTTCAGGTGGCTTTCAACCATGATGCCGGTGATGCGGCGGTCGCCAGCGGCGATCTGCTGGGCCACGTCGGCGGCCACCACGATCTGGCGGGCGTGTTGTTTGCTGCTGTTGGCGTGGCTCACGTCGATCATCACCTGCTCGCGCAGGCCCGCGCCCTTGAGCAGGGCGCAGGCGGCGTCCACATCGGCCTTGGCGTAGTTGGTGGTTTTGCCGCCGCGCAGGATGACGTGGCAGTCGTCGTTGCCACGGGTCTCGAAGATGGCGGCCTGGCCCATCTTGGTCATGCCCATGAAGGAGTGGCTGGCCTGTGCCGCCTGGATGGCGTCGGTGGCGACTTTGATGCCACCGTCGGTGCCGTTCTTGAATCCCACGGGGCAGCTCAAGCCGCTGGCCAGCTGGCGGTGGCTCTGGCTTTCGGTGGTGCGCGCACCGATGGCCCCCCAGCTGACCAGTTCGCTGATGAACTGCGGGCTGAGCAAATCCAGGAATTCGGTACCCACCGGCATGTCAATGGCCAGGATGTCCAGGAGCAGCTTGCGCGCCAGTTCCAGCCCTTCGTTGATGGCAAAGCTGCCGTCCAGGTGCGGGTCGTTGATATAACCCTTCCAGCCCACCGTGGTGCGGGGTTTTTCGAAGTAGACGCGCATCACGACCAGCAGATCGTCCTTCAAAGCCTCGGCCTGTTCCTTGAGCTGCCAGGCGTAGTCCATGGCCTGTTCGTGGTCGTGGATGGAGCAGGGGCCGACCACTACGATCAGCCGGTCGTCCTTGCCGTGCAGGATGTTGGAGATGGCAGTGCGGCTGCTTTCCACCAGGGCCTGGGCGGCGTCGGGCACGGGCAGTTTTTCCTCCAAAAGCGCGGGAGTGATCAGGGGCCGCACCGCACCGATGCGGGTGTCGTCGATGCGGGTGGTGTCGTGGGTGCTGAGTTCGGTTTTCATTACTATGAATTTTATAGCTACTTATGTAGATTCGACGGGGGCTAGAGGCACTTTTCGCTTATAAGAATGGGTGTCGGGGGCCGCCATGGCGGTGTCCGCGACAATTGTGATCATGAATGAGCACCTGCGCCTGTGGTTTCGCCTGGTACCGGCATATGCTGCCGGGTATTTTCTTTCGTACGGCTTGCGCAGTGTGAATGCAGTGATAGCACCTGAGTTGATGCAGGAGCTTGACATCACCGCCACCGGCCTGGGTTTGCTGACCTCAGCCTATTTTCTCGCCTTTGGCCTGTTCCAGTTGCCGCTGGGATTGTTGCTGGACCGGTTTGGCCCGCGCCGGGTCGAGGCGGCCTTGTTGCTGGTAGCGGCCGCGGGTGCTGCGCTGTTTGCCATGGGGACGTCTTTGGAGGCGCTGGCGCTGGGGCGTGCGTTGATAGGCTTGGGCGTGTCCGCCTGTTTGATGGCCAGTTTCAAGGCTTTTAGCCAGTGGTTTCCCAGTGAGCGCCTGCCTTCACTGACCGCGACCATCATGGTGGCGGGTGGCTTGGGTGCGTTATCGGCCAGTGTGCCGGTGGCGGCGGCGCTGCCCTATATCGGTTGGCGTGGTGTGTTCTGGTTGGTGGCTGCTCTGCTGGTGCTGGCGGCGGGCTTTTTGATGACGGTACCGGACCATGGCGCCAAGGCAGAGCGCGAGACGCTGGGTCAGCAGATCCGCAGCCTGGGGCAGATCTACGGCAACCGTGTGTTCTGGCGTTTTGCGCCGCAGGGTTGCGTCATTGTGGGCGGCTTCATGGCCATCCAGGGCCTGTGGGCCGTACCGTGGCTGATGGAAGTGAATGGCGCCACGCGGGGTGATGCGGCGGGTGTGTTGTTCCTGATGTCGCTGGCCATGCTGGCGGGATTTTTGTTTGTGGCAACTTGCTCGACCGCTCTGGCGCGGCGCGGCATCACGCCTATGGTGCTGTTGCGTGCAGGCATGGGGCTGGCCTTGGTGGTGGAGCTGGCCATTCTGCTGGGTGTGGCGCCGCCCGCATCGCTGTGGCCGCTGCTGGGTGTGTCGTTCAGCCTGGGCAATATTGCCTATTCGCAGCTGACGGCGGCCTTTCCGGTGTCACTGTCGGGTCGGGTGAACACGGCGCTGAACCTGCTGGTGTTTGTGGGCGCCTTTGGGCTGCAGTGGGGTATTGGCGCGGCGGTGGACGGGTTTGTGGCCGGCGGCATGGGTCGGGCGGATGCCTTCCGGGCCACGCTGGGTGGCTTGCTGGTGGCCCAGGTGTTGGCGTTTCTGTGGTTTCTGGTGCCGGTCAAGGCAGCAGCGCCGCGCTGATGGGGGTCGTGGACGCCATTTTTCAGAACGTGGTATATTCGGGGGTCGCATTTGGCGACTGGTCACGTAAATCCACTGAAAGTGGTTCACGCGAACACCCCCGGCAGAGGGGTTGCCAGTCCAGCCCCTCAACTGCGTTCACACCAGTCATCTCACGACTTGGTGACTTTTCCCCTCTGTCGACTTCGCCCCTGCTATGGCGAGTAACCCAGTCTGCGGTTCTTTGTGAACCACCGGTTGGAATGACGGAAAGGGACCCTCGGCATGAGGGCATGCCAATTTTGCTTCTCCGCGCCATGGGCTATTTCGCCCCGCGCATGTTTGATTTTTAATGATTTTTACGACAACAATAAAAGAAACGCCCATCACAATGGGCAAATACCGCATCGCAGCCTGCCCCCGTCAATTACCATGTGGGCAGTACGCCGCACAGGTTTCCATTGCCAGCGGCCGCGGTAGCGCTTCCACCGATCGTGTGATGCGATTCCACGATGAGTTTCCCTCGCACGACGCGGCAGCGCGCTACGCCATTGCACAAGGGATTGACTGGGTGCGTGACATCACACGCCCACACTGAATTTAGTTTTACAGGAGTACTACACCATGGCTAAAGAAGACCTGATCGAGATGATGGGCGTCGTGAACGAAGTGTTGCCCGATACGCGTTTTCGCGTGACGCTGGACAACGGCCACCAACTGATTGCCTATTCCGCTGGCAAGATGCGCAAGAACCACATCCGCATTCTGGCGGGTGACAAGGTGTCGCTGGAGCTGTCGCCTTACGACCTGAGCAAGGGCCGTATCAACTTCCGCCACATCGAAGGCCGCGGGCCGATGACGCCGCGTCGTTAAAGACTGATAAAAGAGGGCTGCAGTTGCAGCCCTTTTTTCTTGCCTGGTCCCTGCGGGGACCAGTGGTTTGGGTTTATCAGATATCGATATTGCCGGCGCGCAAGGCGTTGGTTTCGATGAAATCGCGGCGGGGCTCTACCTCGTCACCCATCAGCATCGTGAACACGCGGTCGGCTTCGATGGCATCGTCGATCTGCACCCGTAGCAGGCGGCGCACGGTGGGGTCCATCGTGGTTTCCCACAGCTGGGCGGGGTTCATTTCTCCCAGACCCTTGTAGCGCTGGCGGCTGGTGGCGTGTTCGGCTTGGCCTATCAACCAGGCCATGGCTTCGCGGAAGTCGGAGACTTTTTCTTCCTTCTGGCGTTCACCTTCACCGCGCATCACACGGGCGCCTTCACTCAGCAAGCCCTTGAAGGTATTGGCAGCTTCGGCCAGGGCGGCGTAGTCGGCGCCGTGCACAAAGTCCTGTGTCAGCACGCTGCTCTTCACATTGCCGTGGTGGCGGCGGCTGATGCGCAGGATGGGCTTGTCGTTGCGTTCGTCAAACTCACCCGCCACTTCGGCGTCGGGCAGGCGGGCCTGCAGCGCTGCGGCAGAGACTTCGGCATCGGCCACGGTGTCCAGATTCAGCGCCACCCCGTCGGCGACCGAACGCAGGGCTTCGGCATCCATGAAGTTCTTCAGACGCGCGATCACGGCCTGCGCCACCTGGTGCTTGCGCGCCAGTTCCGTCAGGGTGTCACCAGAAATGGTGGTGCCGGTAGGACCACCAGTGAACACGGAGGCATTGACCAAGGCGATGCGCAGCAGGAAGTTGTCGAGGTCGCTAGCACCCTGCAGGTACAACTCTTCCTTGCCGGCCTTGACCTTGTACAGCGGTGGCTGCGCGATGTAGATATGGCCGCGCTCCACCAGTTCAGGCATCTGGCGGTAGAAGAAGGTCAGCAGCAGTGTGCGGATGTGGGCACCGTCCACGTCGGCATCGGTCATGATGATGATGCGGTGGTAGCGCAGCTTGGCGACGTTGAAGTCGTCATTGCCGGTCGTGCCACCGGCCTTGCCGATGCCAGTGCCCAGGGCCGTGATCAGCGTCAGGATTTCATTACTGGTCAGCAGCTTCTCGTAGCGCGCTTTTTCCACATTCAGGATCTTGCCGCGCAGGGGCAGGATGGCCTGGAATTTACGGTCGCGGCCCTGCTTGGCGGAGCCGCCGGCGGAGTCACCCTCGACGATGTAGATCTCGCACAGCGCCGGGTCTTTCTCCTGGCAGTCGGCCAGCTTGCCGGGCAGGCCCATGCCGTCCAGCACACCCTTGCGGCGTGTCATGTCGCGGGCCTTGCGGGCGGCTTCACGGGCGCGCGCCGCTTCGATGATCTTGCCAACAATGATCTTGGCGTCGTTGGGGCGTTCCTGCAGGTAATCGGCCAGCAGCTTGCTCACAATGTCTTCCACCGGGCCGCGCACTTCGCTGGAGACCAGCTTGTCCTTGGTCTGGCTGGAGAACTTGGGCTCGGGCACCTTCACGCTCAGCACGCAGCACAGGCCTTCGCGCATGTCGTCGCCGGTGACTTCGACCTTGGCCTTCTTGGCGAACTCGTGCTCTTCGATGTACTTGTTGATGACGCGGGTCATCGCGGCGCGCAGGCCGGTCAGGTGGGTGCCACCATCACGCTGGGGAATGTTGTTGGTGAAACACAGCACCTGCTCGTTGTAACCGCTGTTCCACTGCATCGCCACTTCGACACCGATGTTGGTGCCCTGGTCGCTCTGGCGGTCACCCATGGCGTGGAACACATTGGGGTGCAGAACGGTCTTGCCTTTGTTGACGTAGTTCACAAAGCCCTGCACACCACCGGCGCCGGCGAAGTCGTCTTCCTTGCCGGTGCGCTCGTCCTTGAGGCGGATGCGCACACCGTTGTTCAGGAAGCTGAGTTCGCGCAGACGCTTGCTCAGAATCTCGTAGTGGAAATCATTGTTTTCTTTGAAGATTTCAGTGTCGGGCAAAAAGTGCACCTCGGTGCCGCGCTTTTCGGTCTCGCCGATCACCTTCATCGGAGACACTTCCACGCCGTTTTGCGTCTCGACAATGCGGTTCTGCACAAAACCCTTGCTGAACTCCATGGCGTGCACCTTGCCGTCACGGCGGATGGTCAGGCGCAGCATCTTGGACAGCGCGTTCACGCAGGACACGCCCACGCCGTGCAGACCGCCAGAGACCTTGTAGCTGTTCTGGTTGAACTTGCCGCCGGCATGCAATTCGGTCAGCGCAATTTCAGCGGCCGAGCGTTTGGGCTCGTGTTTGTCGTCCATCTTCACGCCGGTGGGGATGCCGCGGCCGTTGTCGACGACGCTGATGGAGTTGTCGGAGTGGATGGTGACCAGGATGTCATCGCAATGACCAGCCAGTGATTCGTCGATGGAGTTGTCCACGACCTCGAACACCAGGTGATGCAGGCCCGTGCCGTCGGACGTGTCGCCGATATACATGCCGGGGCGTTTGCGCACGGCTTCCAGGCCTTCCAGAATCTGGATCGAACCTTCACCGTAGGCTTCGGTGGCGCCCGCCTGGTTGGTGTCGATGGTGGGTTGGAAGTTGGAGCTGTCCGCGCCACTTTCGCCAGTGTTCACTGAATCGCCTGCGTTTTCAGCGGGTACAGGGGCTTTGTTTTCTTCGGTCATGGCTCACTCTTTCAGTCAGTTGAGGACAGAGCTAAAGATCTGTCCCGCAAGTTCTCAGCATTCTCTAATGACCAAACCCCCGGGAGGCCGGGGGTTTGCGTCGTATGGCGCTATCAGTTTTGTAGCATTAAATTCTCATGGGCATCACAACGTACTTGAATGTGGCGTTCTCCGGAATGGTGAACAGTGCAGAGCTGTTGCCGTCCGACAGTTCCAGTTTCACCATGTCCTGGCTCATATTGGCCAGCGCATCGATCAGGTAAGTCACGTTGAAACCGATCTCGATGCTGTCACCGCCGTAGTCGATGTCCAATTCGTCCACGGCTTCTTCCTGCTCGGCATTGTTGGATGCGACGCGCAGGCTGCCGGGGTCGATGTTCAGGCGTACGCCCTTGAACTTGTCACTGGTCAGGATGGCCGTGCGCTGCAAAGTCTTCAGCAGGGCGTCGCGGCCCAGTGTGATGCTGTTCTTGTGGTTCTTGGGGATGACGCGGTTGTAGTCAGGGAACTTGCCTTCGACCAGCTTGGTGACAAACTCCATGCCGTCGAACACGAACTTGGCCTGGTTGTTGGCGAATTGCATCTCGATGGCGCCTTCAGCGTCTGACAACAGGCGCTGCAGCTCCACCACGGTCTTGCGCGGCAGAATCACTTCTTGTTTGGGCACTTCCACATCCAGCGTAGCGGAGGCGAATGCCAGGCGGTGGCCGTCCGTGGCAACCAGGCTCAGCTGCTTGCCTTCGGCCACAAACAGGATGCCGTTCAGGTAGTAGCGGATGTCGTGCACGGCCATCGCAAATGACACCTGGCTCAGCAGGCTCTTGAGCGTCTTTTGCGGCACGCTGAAAATGGGGCCAAAGCTGGCGGACTCTTGCACCAGCGGAAAATCTTCGGCCGCCATGGTTTGCAGTGTGAACTTGCTCTTGCCGCCTTTGAGGATGATCTTGCTCTGGCTGGACTCCAGCGACACGGTCTGGTCCGACGGCATGGTGCGCAGAATGTCGATCAGCTTGCGTGCGCCTATGGTGGTCGTGAAGTTGCCAGTGTCCCCGCCGAGTTCCGCCGTGGTGCGGATCTGGATTTCCAGATCGCTGGTCGTGACCTGCAGCGAAGTACCCGTTTTGCGCACCAGCACATTGGCAAGAATAGGCAGAGTGTGGCGACGCTCCACAATACCGGCCACGGACTGCAGTACCGATAGGACCTTGTCCTGCGTTGCCTTCAATACGATCATGT
>JAZKDY010000174.1:0-17917 GCA_040387325.1 Pseudomonadota bacterium
GCCGATTTTGAGGGCGACGCGTTTGCTCCACAATTCGGTCCACAGTGGCGGGAAACCAGCCGGGAAGCCCACACCTCGGTCAACTGCTTGAACTTCAGCTTTGTGACCTACCAGCACTCCAAACCATAAAGAACGATCACGATGTCAGGACACGGTTTTCACGTACACGGCCCCCACGACCACGAGCTGGAGCACGCACAAAAAGGCGCCCACGGCGACCATGAGGGCAACGGCATGATCAACCAGATCGCCATGTTCACCGCCATCATCGCAACCATCGGCGCGATCTTTGGTTATATGGGTGGCGCAACACAGGCCAACGCGGGTCTGTACAAGAACAATGCGGCCATCAAGAAGACCGAAGCCGCCAACCAGTGGAATTACTTCCAGTCCAAGAGCACCAAGCAATCCTTGGCCGAGATGTCGCGCGACCTGTCCACCAAAGACGAAGACAAGGCCAAATACCAGGCCAAGGTCGATCGCTACGAGAAAGAAAAAGGCGAGATCAAGATTGGTGCCGACAAGTTGGAGGCCGAGGCCACGCAATGGGACCAAAAGAGCGACCAGCAAATGCACCAGCACCACCGCTGGGCCCAGTCCACCACCGTGCTGCAGGTCTGCATTGCGCTGGCCGCCATTGCACTGCTGACCAAAAAGAAGTGGCTGGAATACGGCATGTTTGCCGCCGGCGCTGTGGGTCTGGCAGTCGGCGCCTTGGCCGCTTTTCACATCTGAAGCTGAAGCCACCAGCATCCAACTGAAGCCAGACCATGGACGCATTTGACGAAACGGGCTTCAGCAGCGCAACCTACAAGGTTCTGTACCAGATCGCCGAAGGCGCGACGACAGAAGAGACCTTGTTCGAGTTTGGCGGCACCCTGCACCGCCTGCTGGCCGAGCTGATTCCCGCCAAAAACCTGTACCTGTGCCTGCTCAGCGACCATCCTGGTCGTCTGAACTTCCCCTACTACGTGGACGAACGCGACGGCGACTCCATGCAGGAGATGGATGTGCCCATGCGCAAGGGTCTCACCGAGTTCGTGTTGCGCAGCGGCGTGACCGAGCTGATCAGCGCCGAGCGCTACATCGCGCTGCAACAGAGTGGCGACATCACCGAGGCCACGGGTGACCTGAGCTTCAACAGCTGGCTGGGTGTGCCCTTGCACATCAATGGGCGCATAGGCGGTGTGTTGACTGTGCAGAGTTACGACGCCGATGTGGCCTACCAGGCCTCCGACGCCCATCTTTTGGCCTTTGTCGCCCGCCATGTGGCTACGGCCATAGAACGCAAACAGTCGTTTGACGCGCTGCGCACCGCCCACATGGAGCTGGAGCGCGAGTCAAAACAACGCCGCCAAAGTGAAGCCATGTACCGGGTGTTCTACGAGTTGGCGGTACAGGCCGCGCAGGGTGATTCCCTGCACGATTTTTGCGCAAAGGTGCATGAGCTGCTCGGGCAACTGGTGTCATCGCCCAATTGTTATATCAGCCTGTGCGACGTGGCCAAGGGCGTCAAACACTTCCCCTATTACGTGGACGAACGCGACGGTGAGACACTGCAAAAGACCGACGTGCCTCTGCGCAAGGGTCTGACCGAATTTGTGTTGAACACCGACCGACCCCAGAGAATCGACCAGGCACGGCTGGCCCAACTTCAGGCCGACGGGCATATCACCCAGGCCCAGGGCGACTTGAGCTTTACGGCGTGGCTGGGTGTGCCCCTGCACATTCGCGGCCATGCAGACGGCGTGTTGGCGGTGCAGAGCTACGCACCCGGAGCCAAATATTTCGAAGCCGATGCCGAAGTGCTGGCCCACGTGGCCCACCACGTCAGCGGCGCGATTGCACGCATGCAGGCTTTTGAGGCCGTACACAGGTCCGAGCTGGCACTGCGACGCACCACCTTCGAACGTGAAGCCATGTTGAACACCGCCCTGGTGGGCATCAGCTTCAACATCAAGGACAAAATCGTCTGGGTCAACGAAAAATGCGCGGAGATGGCAGGCTTCCAGCGCGAAGAATTGATGGGCCAGTCGCCCCGCATTTTTTATGAGTCCGACGAAATCTACAAAACCGAGAATGCCCGCTCGGAAGCCAGTCTGCGCAAATACGGGACCTACAGCGGCGAACGCTACACCCGGCGCCAGAACGGTGAAAAAATCTGGGTGTTGCTGGCCGGGCGCTGCGTGGAAGACAACGACCCCGATGCCGGCGTGATCTGGACCCTGCTGGATGTGACCGCGCGCCGCCAGGCGGAGGATGACATCCGCCAGGCGCTGGAGCGCCAGCGCGAACTCAATGTGCTGCGCTCGCGGTTTGTGGCCATGACCAGCCACGAGTTCCGCACGCCACTGGCATCCATACTGTCGTCCGCCGAACTCTTGCGCTACTACAGCGAACGGGTGTCGCCCGATGACCGGGATGCACTGCTCCAGTCCATCGAGGCCGGGGTGCAGCGCATGACACTGATGCTCGACCGTATCCTGCTCATCGGCAAGGCGGAGGCCGAAATGCTGGAGTTCAGCCCCAAACAGATTGACCTCAAGGTCTTGTGTGAGCAACTGATCAAGGAAGCAGCGTTACAACACGCGGACGCCAAGAGCAGCATCGCACTGGACTGGCAGTGGACCCCCAACGACCAGGGTTTTGACGAAAAGTTGTGCCGCCATATCTTCAGCAACCTGTTGTCCAACGCGCTCAAGTACTCTCCTGTAGGTGGAGCCGTTCACCTGCGGGTCAGCAACACGCAGGAGCGTACCGTCTTTGAAGTGCAGGACCAGGGCATCGGCATTCCGGCCGATGAGCTGCACCACCTGTTTGACTCGTTCCACCGGGCCAGTAATGTGGGCGCGATTGCCGGCACCGGCCTGGGCTTGTCCATTGTCAAAAAATCTGTCGAATTGCATGGGGGGTCCATCACCGTGCGCAGCACAATAGGTGAAGGAACCTGCTTTACCGTTACCCTGTAGTCGTCCGCTCAACCCAGACCTCCGCACACCATGCCAAACGTCCCCCCGGAACTTGCACCCAGTGTGCAAAGCCTGCAGCAAACGGTTGAACGCCTGCAGGCCCGCGAAAGCCACCTGCTCAATCTGTTGAGCCTGGCCCGTGACGCGGTTGTAGCCATGGACACGCAGGGCCTGGTGACCGACTGGAACCCCGCCGCCGAAAAAATGCTGGGGTTCAGCCGCGCGGAGGCCGTGGGCGCCAAGCTCTCCGAACTCATCATTCCCGAGGCCCACCGCGCCGCCCACGAAGCCGGGTTGAAACGTTTCCTGGCCACACGCCAGCCGACCATCATGAACCGGCTGATCGAGGTGGAAGCGCAACACCGGGACGGCACGCTGATCGCGGTGGAGCTGGCAGTCTGGTCTTTTCCCTCGGGCCAAAGCCTGGGCTTTGGCGCCTTCATTCGCGACATTTCAGACCGGCGTGCTGCGCAAGAAGCGATCAAGTTATCGGAGGATTTCAACCGCCTGGTTGTGGAGCACCTGGGGGAAGGCATGGCCATCCACCAGAACGGGGTGCTGGTTTATGTGAACCGCATGGCACTGGAGATATTGCGCCGGCCAGCGCAGTCCATTGTCGGGCACAGCGTGTTGACCTGGGTGCATCCCGATGACCATGCCTTTGTGACCGAACTGCGGCGCATGCGCCAACACGGAGAGGCGGTGCCGGAGCGCTTTGAAATGCGCTGCCTGCACCTGGACGGCAGTGTGCGCTGGCTGGAAGCCCACGCCTCCATCATCCCGTGGAAAGGCCAGTCTGCGACCATGACCTTCTTCACCGACATCACCGAGCGCAAGACGATGATAGACACGCTGCATCGCTCCGAAGAGCGATACCGCCTGGTGATCGAGAACGTGGGTGAAGGCATGATCGTGTTGCAGGGCGAACACATTGTTTTTGCCAATGCGCGGGCCTCGGAAATTGCCCGCATCTCGCACAACGACTTTCTATCGGTTGGTTTTCTGCACCGCGTGCACCCGGACGACCACGCCATCGTCCAGGAACGGCGGCGCCGGCGCCTGGCAGGTGAAGATGTCATCAACCACTACCAGATCCGGCTGCTGCAGCCTGATGGAGAGATACAGTGGCTGGAAATTGGCGTCACGATTGTCCCCTGGGAAGGCCAGCCCGCCACGCTGACCTTCTACTCCGACATCACCGATCGAAAGCTGCTGGAGCAGGAACTGCAGCGAACGTCATCCGAGCGGGAAGCCATACTTAACAGTGCGCTGGTGGGCATCGTCCTGTCGCGCAACCGTGAACAGGAGTGGGTCAATGAAAAGTTCGCCGAAATGGTAGGTTACCACCGGGATGAACTGATAGGCCAGTCCTCGCGCCTGGTACATGCCAGCGACGCCCAATGGCATGCGGTGGCAGCGCCCACCCGCAAAGCGCTGGAAACGGTGGGCACCTACACGGCAGAACGCCAGCTCAAGCGCAAAAATGGCGAGCTGTTCTGGGTCCACCTCACGGGGCGCTGCGTGCGACCGCTGGACCCGGACTCTGGTGTGATCTGGACGTTTCTTGATATCACCGAGCGCAAACAGGCGGAGCAGGAAATCCGCGATGCGCTGGACCGGCAGAAAGAACTCAACGAATTACGCTCGCGCTTTGTTGCCATGACCAGCCACGAGTTCCGCACACCACTGGCCACCATTTTGTCATCGGCAGAGCTGCTGAAATACTACAGTGACCGCCTGCCCGCGCAGGAAAAGGCCGAGGTGATCCAGAGCATTGAGAGCAGCGTCCAACGCATGACCCGCATGCTGGACCGCGTACTCCTGATCGGCAAAGTGGAAGCCCAGATGCTGGAGTTCAAACCCGAAAAGATTGAACTTCTGCCACTGTGCATGACGCTGGTCGACGAGGCTCGCACCCAGTTGCCCGATTCACCCTGCACGATACGGACCGAGTTCGAAGACGGCATAGGCTGGGGCATCTTTGACGAGAAGTTGTTGGGCCATATTTTTGGCAACCTGCTGTCCAATGCCATCAAATACTCTCCAAACGGGGGCGAAGTGGGCTTCAAGGTGTTCCGACAGGCCGACGACATGGTGTTTGAGGTGACGGACCAGGGCATAGGCATACCCAGCGACGAAATATCGCATTTGTTCGAGTCATTCCATCGCTCCAGCAATGTGGGCAGCATCCAGGGCACCGGGCTGGGCCTGGCCATTGTCAAAAACTCCGTAGACCTGCACGGTGGGCGTATCGATGTCCGCAGTGAGCTGGGCAAAGGCACCTGCTTTCGTGTCACACTGGCATCTGGTCTTCCATCCACTGTTTGAGGTTGCACATGGCACGCATTCTGGTCATTGATGACGAAGCCCCGATTCGCGAGAATCTGGTGCGGTTTTTGGCGCTTGAAGGGCATGAGGTTCTTCAGGCGGCAGACGGTCGCCTGGGACTCGAAGCCATCCGCAACCACAAACCTGATTTCATTTTTTGCGACGTGATGATGCCGCACCTGGATGGCTTTGAAGTACTGGCCGTCACCCACGCAGACCCCGCACTGCGCGGTATTCCGTTTGTATTCCTGTCGGCCAGTGCCGAGCCTGAGAAGCTGGAGGCCGCATTGCAGCAGGGCGCGACCGGTTATGTGACCAAACCCTTTAATCTGGCCCATTTGCGCCAGTTGCTGGCGACGCAGTTGACCCACCTCACCCACCAGAACCCGACACCATGAGCCATCGCATCGTCATTGCCGAAGATGAAGCGGACATTCGCGCCAATCTGACGCGCCTGCTGAAGCTCGAAGACTACGAAGTCTGGGCCGCCCCCAACGGGCGTGAAGCCCTGCAACTGGTGCGCCAGCACCTGCCGGACATTGTGCTCAGCGACGTCATGATGCCCGAGATGACGGGCCACCAACTGGTGCAGGCCCTGCGGGCCGACCCCCTCATCGCACATATTCCTGCGGTATTGCTCACCGCCAAGGCCGACCGCAGCGACGTACGCGAAGGCATGAATCTCGGTGCAGATGACTACCTGACCAAGCCTTTCCAGCGCGATGAGCTGCTGGACTGCATTCGTGCACAGTTGGAGAAGGCTTCCTCCTTGCAACTGGCTGCGCGGCAACTGGCCAGTCAGGCGCACCAGATGGCCCATTTTGATGCGGTCACCAGCCTTCCCAACCGCAGCCATTTGTTGCTGCTCCTGGGCCAGGCCCTCAAGGAGCAAAAAGGCTACGGCCCGGCCCTGTGGGTGATTGGGCTGGACAGCCTGTCGCAAATGGCGCAGATCATGGGCGCCGGGCTGCTGGACAGCGTGGTGCGACAGATGGCACAACGCCTGAGCCTGCTGGCCAATGCCTCCGGGCACCTGTCTGAATGCCGCTATACCGTAGCGCGACTGGGCGAAGACCGCCTGGTCTTGCTGGTGCCCAACTGGCCATCGGGTCGTCCGCAGGATGCATTGGCACTGGATTTACTGGACACCATGTCTGCCGCCATCAGCCTGGAAGACCAGGAACAGTTTCCGGTGGTATCGGTCGGTGCCTGCGCGCAGGCCGCAGACGGTGAGCGACCGGACGCCATGTTGGCCCGGCTGGATATTGCACTCTCTGCGGCACGCGCACGATCGGCACAACGCATGGTGGTGCATGAACCCTCGTCCACTTCCGATCTGTCGGCGACTTTTCGGATGCACAACGATCTGCATCGCGCCGTTGAGCGCCAGGAACTGCAGGCATTCTTTCAACCCCAGGTCATGGCGCAAGACTGCAGCCTGATCGGCTTCGAGGCGCTGATGCGCTGGAGCCACCCGGAGCTGGGCTTGGTCTCACCGGTGCGCTTCATTCCCATAGCAGAAGACAATGGGCAAATCATTCCCATGGGGGCCTGGGTGTTGCAGGAGGCCTGCAAACAGGCCGTGCAATGGCAGGCCCACATGCCCGCAGATGCGGCGCCATTGCGGGTAGCGGTCAATCTTTCATTGCGCCAGTTCTCGGACCCCCACTTGTTGCACCACGTGCGTTCGGTACTGGAAAACACAGGCCTGAATCCAACGCAGCTGGAGCTGGAGATAACGGAAAGTACGGCGATGCTGGACCTGCAGCACACACTGGAGCTGCTCAAACAACTCAAGGCGCTGGGACTGAAGCTGGCCATCGACGACTTTGGTACCGGATATTCCAGCCTGGCCTACCTCAAACGTTTTCCGCTGGATGTACTCAAGGTAGACCAATCCTTTGTGCGCCAACTCTGCACCAACCGCGAAGACCAGGCTATTGCCGGCGCTGTCATCAACCTCGCGCACAGCCTGGGACTGGATGTGATCGCAGAGGGCGTGGAAACCGAGGACCAACACAGGCTGTTGCGCGAGATGGGTTGCGACCAGATCCAGGGCTACCTGCACGGCAAACCCATGCCCGCCCCTGAGGTTGCGCAGTGGCTGGTGGCGCGTCGCACCATGGACACCCGCCTGTAGCACCTACGCAAACCGGAACAAGCAACATGATAGAACCGGCCAAGGCCAGAATACTGGTGGTGGAAGACCTGAACGAAATGCGCGACATCCTGCGACGCCTGCTCGGAGTCCTGGGTTTTGCCAACGTCACCACGGTGACCAATGGTTCAGAAGCCTGGGAGCAGTTGCAGGCCAAGACCTTCGATCTGGTCTTGTGCGACTGGAACATGCCCAAGATGTCGGGCCGTGAATTGCTGGAGAAGGTACGTGCCACACCGGCGCTGCACCACCTGCCCTTCATCCTGATCACCGGTGAAAACGCATCGGACATGGTGAGAAATGCAATCGCCGGTGGTGTCACCGACTTCATCGTCAAACCCTTTACCGGCGCCTTGCTGGAACACCGGGTCAAGCTGGCCCTGGCGCATGCCCGCCCACCGGTGAAGGTGATTTAGCCGACGCGCGGCAGGCAAACCGTAAACAGGGTCCCTTCACCCAGCGCACTGCTCACTGACAGTGTGCCTCCATGCAGATCAACCGAACGCTTGACGATAGCCAGGCCTAATCCCGTCCCCACAATATTGCCCACATTGGCGGCGCGGTGAAAGGTCTCGAAGAGCCGCGGCAAATCGGCTTCCGGAATGCCGATACCCTGGTCACGGACCTGGAAGGTGAATACCTGCTCGCCGCCATGTACATCAAAGGTCACGGCACCGCCACCCGGTGAATATTTGATAGCGTTGGAAAGCAGGTTGCCAAAAATGTGGCGCATCAGTTTTTCGTCAAAGCTGGCCTGCAAGCCTTCACCACGGATGGTCAGTTCCAGCGTGTGGCGCAGAGGCCCCGCGCTGGTCAACTCTGAACGCTGCTCCTGCACCAGGGCCTCACAGAATCCGCCCAGCGCCATGGGCATGGGCTTGCACTCCATGCGTTCTTCTTCATCCTTGCCTATCACCAGGATGTCTTCCAGCATCTTGGTCATGCGTTTGACGGCCAGTGCAATGGAACCAAACAGCTCGCTGCGTTCCGTAGCGGGCAAACGTTCGTAATAGTGCGCCAGCAGATCGGTGGACGACAAAATGGTGGCCAGCGGCGTGCGGAACTCATGTGACGCCATGGATACAAAGCGCGATTTCAGCTGGTTGAGTTCCTTTTGTTTTTCAAGTGATACCTTGATATCCTCCTCCGCCTGGCGACGCTGGGTGATGTCGCGGATGAAGGCACAAAACTCAAACTTTGCCGGGTTGTCCAGCATGACGCGGGTGATGGCCAGTTCAATCGGAAATTCGCGGCCACTCTCATGCAGTGCGGTGATTTCGATGCGCCGGTCGATCACGGTAGACGCCCCACCCTGCATGTAGCGCGCCAGACCCCGCAAGTGGGCTTCGCGGTACTGCTCCGGAATGATGGTGAGGTGCAACGCACGGCCCAGGGCCTGCTCTGAGGTCCAGCCGAAGATCAGGTGGGCTTGCGTGTTCCAACCCACGATGGTGCCCGCTGCATCTACCCGTATCACAGCGTCCAGCGCAGTGTCGACGATGCCCTGCAGCTTTTGTTTGTTCTCCGCCAGCATGTCCAGCGTGGCCCGCATCTCCTGGGTGCGCAGTGCAATCCGGGCCTCCAGGTCATTGTTCAGCGCCTGCAATTCCTGGTCGATGCGCTCGCGCTCGGCGATGTCCTTGACCAACTGTGCCTGGGTTTGCAGCAACTCTGCATTGGCCTGGTCGGCACGTTGCTGTGCTGCTGCTGCTGCCGCGTAAGCCGATGCATTGTCCAGCGCAATGGCACCATAGGCGCACAGCGTATGAAAAATGGAGCGTTCACGTTCGCCATATACCTGCGGATTGGGCGACTGTATGGTCATCACCCCCAGCAAACGTTCGCCCACCATCAGGGGCGCATACAGCAGGCTGCGTGTGGGCAGCGTGCCCGGGATCCAGCTGCTGGTGATCTTGCCCATCGGTACTTCAACCAGCACCTCCTTGCGTTCACGGGCGCAGCGTGCAGAGACCGCTGTCGGGCTGTCCAGCGCCACACGTGACAGCGGCAAGGGTGCGCCCGCCTCCATGCCAAAGGCCATCTTCAGGAAAGGCGCGCCGGTCTCCACCAGGTAGACGGCAAACGCCGTCGCATCCAGGAGCTCGTGCACATGCCGGTGCAGCGCATCAAAAACAGCAGCGGCATCCAGACTGGCCGTGATTTCGCGGCCGATGGTGCCCAGCGTTTCCAGTGTGGCGGCTGTATCTTTCAGGGTGGCAGCCAGTTTGCGGTGGTGTTCGGTGTCGGCCCTTGCCAGCTCCACCTGCTGGCGCACCTGCAGAGCCAGTGCCCTCTTCTGTGCCTCCAGGCGCCGCGACCGGTTGCGCGCCGCGCTGGCGGCCAACGCATTTTTGTAGGCGGCGTCGAAATGGCCGGCCGCCGCATGGGCTGTGGCCACCTGGTCCAGCAGTTCGGGGGACGCGTCGTAGCCACCTATCGAGCCGGCTATCGCCAGCGCCTGGTCCAGGTAGCGCAATGCGGACTGCGCGGCAGTGCCACTGTCGTTTGCACCGGGCCCCTGCTCCAGATGCATCTGGGCGAAGATACGCAGTATCTGGATCTGCCCGTCGGCACTGCCCTGCTGCTGCGCCAACGCAAGTGCTGCTTCGGCCTTGCTGTGCGCCTCTTGCAGCCGCCCCAGGCGGAACAGCGCGCTGGCTTGTCCGCGCCAGGCCTTGATGGCCAGATCCGGTTCGACCTGTGTACGGCCGTGTTCTTCCAGTTTGGCAAACGACTCCAGACCCGCCGCGTAGTCACCCACATCCAGCGCCAGCTGGCCCAAATTGCTCAGGCCAAGTTCGTAATTGCGCGAGCCGGTCTGCGCACCCATCAGCACCAGCGCTTCTTGCAGGTAATTCCGTGATTCGTCATGCCGCCCCAGGAGGCGCATCACGTCACCCAGTTGCATCAGGCAAAAGCCTATGCTGGCGGGCCAGCCGGTCTTGCGCGCCAGCGCCAGGGCGCGCTCGCTCCACTCCAGCGCAGCATCCAGGTCACCCAGCGTGGCAAAGGATTCCGCTGCATTGGTCACCGACACCAGGGCCTGGCGGACCTGTCCGCTGTCCAGTGCCGACTGGTAGGCCACCAGGTCATGCTTGATGGAGCCTCCGGGGTCATCGGTCAATCCGGCCACGTTGGCCCGCGCCGCCGAGGCCCAGGCCAGTACGGCCACCGGCAAGGTCTGCTCCAGCGGAAACTGGCGCAACAGTTCAGAGGCCGTGCCCACGGGTTCGCGAAATGAGGCATTGACCAGACTGCGCGCCACGGTCGCTGCCCGGCGCACCCCATCCGCTGTGTTCTGGTAGGCGGCTGCAGCCTGGTTCAGGCACTCCGCAACCTGCAGGCTGTTGCCGCGGTCCACACAAATGGAAGCCTGCAACCAATGGGCATCACCCGAACCCAATGCGTCCTGCAGGTCGGCAAACCCGGCGGCAGCGGCATGTGCCAGCGCTTGTGCCGCAGGTGCGTCGCCAAACAGCAGCCTGATTTCTGCCCGCGCCAACTGCAACCTGGCCAACAGGCGCATACGTTCGGGCGCCGTGAGGCCGCTGTGTGGCAGCAAGCCCTCCACCTGGTCTGCCAACGCCAGAGCACGCTGGCAATCCCGCTGGCGCAAATGCCAGGCGCAGGCAACGGTCAGACACAAACTGGCGTCGCCCTGCGCCGCCGCCAGGCTTAGCTCCAGCGCGGCCAGGTCCTCGTTAACTATGAATAGTTCCATCGCCAGTGAGTGATTGGACAGGCTTTGCATCATACAGATGCCACTAGGTGTTTTCCCGCCAAATTCAGTTCTGCCAACAATTGGTGCGACCATCGAACTAATTGGTGCGATACTCCGGTCCACAAAAAAGAGAATCCCATCCAGCCAATTGTTCAGCTTAGAACCATGGAGACAAAGATGACAAACTCAACACACGCCGCGGCATGGGCCTGCCGTATCTGGCGAGCGGGCCTGGCAGCAGCGCTTGCTGGCATTTTTTCTGTTGGCAGCCTGCAGGCCCAGCCGGTCACCCTCACTGTGGTGGATGTGGCGGGCAATCTGGCGCTCACCCAGGAGGCTATCGATAACTTCGCGGCCAGGAACCCGCAACTCGTCTCGCGCATCACCTTCACCAAAGCCCCAGCACCCGAGCTGCCCGGGAAGATCCGCGCCATGCAGTCTGCCGGCCGTACCGACATCGACCTGGTGCTCACCGGGACAGACGTGCTGGCCGCTGGCCTGGCGCTGAACCTGTGGGAGCCACTGCTGCCAGCCTACGCTGCAAAGTTTCCCAATCTGATGGACAACTACCTGCCCAGCGCCCGAAAAATGCAGGACCTGTCCAATGGACAGGGCATCATGGTCACGTATATGCCAGCGGGGCCTTTGCTGGAATACAACCCGGACAAAGTCAAGCTTCTTCCCAAGACCCCCGCCGAACTACTCAACTGGTGCAAGGCCAACCCCAACAGACTGATTTATGCGCGCCCGGCCAATTCGGGGCCGGGCCGCACTTTTTTGATGGGCCTGCCCTATTTGCTGGGAGACAAAAACCCCAAGGATCCGATTGACGGTTGGGACAAAACCTGGGCCTACCTCAAAGAGCTCAACAGCTGCATCGAGTACTACCCCACCGGTACAGGCGCCGTGATGAAAGAGTTGGGCGAAGGGTCGCGCGACATGACCGTGACGGTGACCGGCTGGGACATCAACCCCAGAGCGCTGGGCGTAGTACCCAAGCAGTTCAGGGTGGCGGCCCTCGATGGCTTTACCTGGATCAATGACGCACATTACATGGTCATGCCCAAGGGCCTGCCAGCGGCACGGCAAGCCGTGGTGCTGGAGTTGATGGCCTTCCTGCTGAAACCAGAGCAGCAAGCCTTGACCTACGACGCCGGCTACTTTTACCCCGGACCCGCCGTCAAAAACGTGCCACTGAGCGCCGCACCCCAGAAGAGCCAGGACGTCATCAAGGAATATGGCCGCCCTGAGTACGCCGACTGGATTGCCAGGCAGCCACACGCCCAGCCCCTGGAAGACAAGGCCATGGTGGCCGCCTTCAAGAAGTGGGACAAGGAAATTGGCGCCGCCAAGGGCAAGTAAACCCTGCTCTCTGTGTGAACACCGTGCCCGCACTGACGGGCCTCAGAAGGATTCGTCATGGCTGACAAGCAAAACGTCCTCGTGCAGGGGGCAGGGAAAAGTGAGTTCAGGCAATTGCGCCTGGACAACGTGAGTCGACAGTTTGGCGGTGCCAATGCACTGGATGGGCTGTCACTGACGATAGAACGCGGTGAATTCATCGCACTGCTTGGGCCCTCGGGTTGCGGCAAGTCCACCGCGCTCAATTGCATGGCAGGCCTGCTACCCCTGACCGGCGGCAGCATCTGGCTGGACGACCAGCGTATTGACACCTTGCCCCCCGAGAAACGCGGCTTCGGCATGGTGTTTCAGAACTATGCGCTATTCCCGCATCTGAGCGTCAGCCACAACGTCGGCTTCGGGCTGAAGATGCGCGGCATTGCTGCTGCGGAGATCGACCGCCGGGTCGCCGCAGCGCTGGACACCGTGCAGCTGCAAGCCCATGCGTCCAAGCTGCCCGGCCAGTTGTCGGGTGGACAGCAGCAACGGGTGGCCATTGCCCGCGCCATCGTCATAGAGCCGCCGCTGATCCTGATGGACGAGCCCCTTTCCAACCTCGACGCCAAGCTGCGCATTGAAATGCGCTCGGAAATACGCCGCATCCACCGCGCCCAGGGCTGCTCTACGGTTTATGTCACCCACGACCAGGACGAGGCACTTGCCATGGCTGACCGCGTCGTGGTCATGAAGCTGGGTGTGGTGCAGCAGGTCGGCACGCCCCAGCAGGTATTTGCACGCCCTGCCACCCTGGACATTGCCCGCTTCATGGGATACCGCAACGTGCTGCCCGTGCGGCTGACCCAGTCAAACGGAACCAGTGCCACGCTGGAAGGCCCTGGTGGCATCCGGTTGGAAGGCCAAGCCATGCAAACACTGGAAAGTGGCGCTGCGATGGTGGCTATCCGGCCGGACGAGATCACTATAGGTGATGGTCCAAACGCATTTGCAGGCACGGTCGAAACCGCAGAATACGGCGGTCGGGAATGGCTGCTGCAAGTCAAGACCGCTTTTGACGACCTGGTGTATGTGCGAGCGGCACAACTGGTCGCGCCGGATGACCAGATCATGCTCACGGCCCGGGCAGAACGGGTACTGGTCTACGCGGCTGAACACCAGAAGGCCTGATATGACAAGCCATTCAACGGGTGTGCCGAACCATAACCCACGCCCCTGGTTTGACCCTGCGGTGATGCTGGTTGCGCCAGCGGCGGCCGTCATGGTGATGTTCTTCGTCTACCCCTTTGCCTACGGCTTGCTGTTGTCCTTTCAGCCGGCGCAGGGTGGCGCCTTTCAGAACTACATCCATTTCTTTGAAACCGAAGACCTCTGGAAGACCCTGGGCAACACTCTGCGGCTGGCGCTTCCCGCGACCTGTATCAATGTGGTGTTTGCATTGGCCATTGCATATGCCACGCGCACCAAAGGCCCTTACCAGCGGCTGGTATCCACCCTGTTGGTGATACCCCTCACACTGGGAACCGTGCTGATTGCCGAAGGCATGTTGACCTATTTTGGGCCGCAGGGCTGGCTGGCGCAGTCCCTGCGCTGGCTGCAGGTGTATGAAGGCTCCATTCGCCTGACCCACAACTACTGGGGCGTGCTGATCTCACTCATCATCACCGGTTTTCCCTTCGCCTACCTGCTGATACTTTCCTACATCACCGGCATCGACCCGGTGTTGCCACGTGCAGCCGCCACGCTGGGTGCCGACGGCTGGAACCGGTTCCGCCATATCTACCTGCCGCTGCTGACGCCCGGCCTGGTCATGGCTTTCTGCCTGAGTTTTGTGCAGGCATTTTCGGTCTTCCCGTCCGCCGTACTGCTGGGGTCTCCTGCAGGCACGACCCGTGTAATTGCCATTGCGGCTTACGAGGCGGCTTTCGAGCAGTATGACTATTCACTCGCTTCCGCAGTGGCGATGGTGATGGGGATGGCCCAACTCGCCATCGTGGCGGGGGCACTGGCATTGCGCGCGCTGTTTTACCGTGGGCCAGTGGCCGGAGGCAAAGGATGAGTACGATGGCATCAAACACCGGAGCCCTGCGGGACCGCGCCTGGCGTGCGCTGGTCTGGGGCGTGATCGGATTTTTCCTCGTCAACGTCACGCTGTTGATCGTTGCAGTCGCCACCAATTCTGTCGCTACGCGCTGGCTCGGCACCTGGCTTCCGGAAGCCTTCACCTTCAGTTGGTACGTATCGGCCTGGAAAGAATTTCAGCTCGGCCATGTGCTGGTTGTCACCGTGGTTGTCGTGTTCTCGGTGGTTTTCCTGTCACTGGTTTTGGGCGTGCCGGCAGCGTACGCCCTTGCACGCAGGGACTTTCGTGGCAAAAAACTGCTGACACTTCTGTTTTTGTTGCCCTTGATGGTGCCGCCAATTACCTACGGCATTCCATTGGCCACAGTGATGTACCAGCTGCATCTGGCAGGCACCCTGCCCGGTGTGATCATTGCCAACCTGATCCCGGCCCTGCCCTTTGTGATCCTGGTGATGACGCCTTTCGTCGAACAGATTGACACCAACATCGAATCGGCAGCACGCGTGTTTGGTGCCAACACCCGTCAGATGTTCCTCTACACCCTGGTACCGCTGCTGGCGCCCGGCGTGCTGGCGGCGGGCCTGCTGGTGCTGGTACGCACGGTTGCGATGTTCGAACTGACCTTCTTGGTAGCGGGGCCAGACACCCAGACGCTGGTGGTGGCCCTGTATTACGCAGTGTTCGCAGCCGGCGTGCGTGCCGGCCAGTCTGTGGACGCGATGGCCATGATCTATATGGCCATCACCGTGCTGTGGCTGCTGATCGCACTGCGTTTTGTGAATCCGACACAACTGGTCAGCCGCGTGAAGGAACATCCGACCAAGGGTTGAACATGCCAGGCCGGCGCAGATAATGGTGTCCTTTTCGCCCCTACGAACGGTACAAGAATATGAAACTGGCCACCTGGAATGTCAACTCGCTGAGCGTGCGCCTGCCGCAGGTGCTGGAGTGGCTGCAAGCCAATACGGTCGACGTGCTGGTGCTGCAAGAGCTCAAGATGACGGACGACAAATTCCCGAAGGATGCGTTCCAGGCGCTGGGCTACCACGCGCAGTGGTTTGGCCAGAAAACCTACAACGGCGTGGCCCTGTTGTCCCGCACACCCGCCAGCGACGTCGTCAAAAACATTCCCGGTTTTGACGACGATATGGCACGGGTGATCACCGGCACGGTGGACGGCATCCGCGTGGTGGGCGCCTATTTCCCCAATGGCCAGGAACCCGGCAGCGACAAGTTTGAGTACAAGATGGAGTGGCTCAAGGGCCTGCGCCAGTGGATCAGGGCCGAGCTGGAGACCAACCCGAAGCTGGTGCTGATGGGCGACTACAACATCACCTTTGACGATCTGGACGTCTGGGACCCCATCGGTTTGCATGAGACCATACACTGCACCGAAGAAGAGCGTTACCATCTGCGCGCCCTGGTGGCATTGGGCCTGCACGACAGCCACCGGATGTTCGACCAGCCACCAAAATGCTACTCCTGGTGGGACTACCGCAACGCCGGCTTCACGCGCAACCGCGGTCTGCGCATAGACCACATCCTGGTCAGCAATGCACTCAAACCTGCCGTGCAAACCTGCACGATCGACAAGCTACCCCGCAAGAACGAGCGTCCCAGCGACCACGCTCCAGTCGTTGTGACGCTCAATTCGCTATAGTTTATATAGCGCTACCATCAATAAACTCGGGGGCTACAGCCCGATTTACTCCAAGCCCAACTCCTGGATCTTGCGGGTGATGGTGTTGCGGCCAATACCCAGCTTTTGAGCCGCTTCTATGCGCCGGCCCTTGGTATTGGCCAGTGCCGCCAGGATGAGACGTGACTCAAACCGGTGTGTCAAGGCGTCCCACACATCGGTGCGCCCCGCGCTCAGCAGGGTAATGGCCTCGGCTTCCAGTTCAGTCTCCCACCCGGCCAGCAAACCAGCTGTGAGTGGCAAAACGGGCACCCCCATGGTGGCGGGCGCCTGCACAGGGGCCATTGCGTCTGGCAGAGCCGCAGCACTGCGCACCGGCACCGAGGCCACATCCGTGCTGCCCTCCGTCGGCAACCGGGCACCGACTTCTGGCGGCAGATCCTTGGCTTCGACCATCTGGGCCGGCGCCATGACCGTCAGCCAGTGGCAGATGTTCTCCAGCTGGCGTACATTGCCCGGGAAGCCAAACCCTTCCAGCCAGGCCAGCGCTGCATCCGAGATGCGCTTGGGCTCCACGCCCAGTTGCTGCGCACTTTGCTGCAGGAAATGCCGGGTCAATACCGAGATGTCTTCCTTGCGCTCGCGCAACGCCGGCAAGCGCAGGCGGATGACGTTGAGGCGGTGGAACAAGTCCTCGCGGAAGCCACCGTCCTTGACGCGTTGCTCCAGGTCCTGGTGGGTGGCTGCAATCACCCGCACATTGGTCTTGACGGCGCTGTGGCCGCCGACGCGGTAGAAGTGGCCGTCGCTCAGCACACGCAACAAGCGGGTCTGCAACTCGAACGGCATGTCGCCGATTTCGTCCAGAAACAGCGTGCCGCCGTCGGCCTGCTCAAAGCGGCCGCGGCGCATGGTTTGGGCGCCGGTGAAAGCCCCACGCTCATGGCCAAAAAGTTCGCTCTCCAGCAAATCTTTGGGGATGGCTGCGGTGTTGATGGCCACAAAAGGGCCATTGGCGCGTGGCGAATGTTTGTGCAGAGCACGCGCCACCAGCTCTTTGCCCGAGCCGGATTCACCGGTGATCATGACTGTGACATTGCTCTGGCTCAAACGGCCAATCGCGCGGAATACATCCTGCATGGCAGGCGCCTGGCCCAGCATCTCGGGCGCCTCGGTCATGCGTTCTTCGGCCACCTCTTCGCGCTGGCTTTCTTCCACCGCACGGCGGATCAACTCAACGGCTTTGGGCAAATCGAAGGGCTTGGGCAGGTACTCAAATGCGCCGCCTTGAAAAGCGCTCACTGCGCTGTCCAGGTCCGAGAATGCCGTCATGATGATGACAGGCAGACCCGGATGTTTGGCCTTGACCTTCTCCAGCAACTCCAGACCCGAACCGCCCGGCATGCGAATGTCGCTGACCAGGATTTGCGGACCTTCGTCATCCGCGGCGGTGTTCAGCGCGGCCAGTACATCACGGGAGTTGGAGAAGCTGCGTGTTGGCAGGTGCTCCCGCAACAGCGCCTTTTCCAGTACGAAGCGTATGGATTGGTCATCATCTACTATCCAGATCGGCTTCATTGTTTTTGCGTCCCCTACAGTTTCAAGGTAACGGAATCAATATCTTGAAATCCGTACGGCCTGGCACGCTGTCGACCTCGATCAA
>JAZKDY010000175.1:0-7960 GCA_040387325.1 Pseudomonadota bacterium
CCATCACCATCGACAAGATCGGCAACGGCTTCATGCGCCGCGCGGGCCGCAACAACAGCCTGCCACCCATCATGACCGGCAGCCACATCGACACCCAGCCCACCGGCGGCAAGTTCGACGGCAACTACGGCGTGCTGGCCGGCATCGAGGTGGTGCGCACCCTGAACGACCACGGCATCGAGACCGAGGCGCCGATCGAGGTGGCCTTCTGGACCAACGAGGAGGGCTCGCGCTTCGTGCCGGTGATGATGGGCTCGGGCGTGTTCGCCAAGGCCTTCACGCTGGAGCATGCGTATGCCGCCACCGACACCGAAGGCAAGACCGTCAAAGGTGAGCTGGAGCGCATTGGTTACATCGGCAACCAAGAGCCCGGCGACCACCCCATAGGTGCGTATTTCGAGACGCACATCGAACAAGGCCCGGTGCTGGAAGACAACAACGTCACCATCGGCGTGGTCAGCGGCGTGCTGGGCATCCGCTGGTTTGACTGCACCGTCACCGGCATGGAAGCCCACGCCGGCCCCACGCCCATGGCGCTGCGCAAGGACGCCATGCTGGCCGCAACCCACATCATGCAAGACGTGGTGGCCGCAGCACACCGCCACCCGCCACATGGCCGCGGCACCGTGGGCATGGTGCAGGTGTTTCCCAACAGCCGCAACGTGATCCCCGGCAGCGTGAAGTTCAGCATAGACCTGCGCAACAGTACTGACGCACTGGTGGACCAGATGGCCGACGAGGTGAAAGCCCTGGCCGCCAAAGTGGCCAAGGAACACCGCGTGGATGTGAAGATTGAATTGGTATCCAGCTACAACGCGATCGCCTTCCACAAAGACTGTGTAGACGCCGTGGGCCGCGCCGCCAAGAAGCTGGGCTACAGCAACATGCCTGCGGTGTCAGGCGCCGGCCATGACGCGGTGTATATGGCCAAGCTCGCCCCCGCCGGCATGATTTTTATCCCCTGCAAGGACGGCATCAGCCATAACGAGATTGAGGATGCAAAGCCCGAGCACATCACGGCGGGGTGCAATGTGTTGTTGCATGCGATGTTGGAGCGCGCGGGGGTGGTTTAAGACGGATTCCCATTAGCCGCCTGATTGTTCGCAATCCAGCAAGAGTCTCTTCGCAGATAGCAGCTTTTTCCTGTGTGGCCGGCGGCCTACAGTCCTGGTACTGATTGCATTCGCATCGTTACCCCGGGACCCACACATGAAGTTTCTTTTTTTTCGCGCCGCGCACATTGTGCTTTTGGCAGCATGCCTATGGACACCCGCCAGGGCAGACACTGAAGGGGTCCTGGTGTACCGCGGTGACACATTTGCCCAGCGCACACCCGCGGGCGCCCCGCTCTTCCGCTACGAACGCCGCGTGCTGACACATGCCAGCGGACTGACCGCAACCCACACCACCCGTGATCCTGCCGGGCGCGTACTCATCGTCGAGTCGGCACAGGTTTCACCCGACTACGAGACCCTGCGGTTTGAGGTGACGAACCGGCAATCCGGCTTTGCCGGTTCGGTCCACATCAGCAACGGTGGTCGCCATCTGGAATACGAACTGAACCACAATGGCAAACGCAGCACGGCGTCTGAAAAGGTTTCCGACCCGGTTGTTTGCGGGCCCTCTTTGTTCGGATTCATCCTGAAACACTGGGACCCCCTCCTGGCCGGTACAACGCTTCCCGTGCGCATGCTGGTGCTCAAGGAAAAGACCAGTTATGGCTTCGATCTGAAATTTGAAAAGCTCACCGATGGCAAGGCCGCGTTCACCATCACACCCAGCAGTTTTTTGGTTCGCATGGCCATCACACCACTGCGGGTGGTGTTTGACGCCAGCACCCGCACGCCGGTCCGGTACGAAGGGAGGGTGCCCCCGATGGAGAACATCGCCGGAACGCACAAAGACCTGGACGCCCGCGTGGAGTACACACCAGTGTCTGCTGTCTACCGCTGATAACCACCACCCGAGTCTGTAACCATGGCCACACTTTTTGCCGCCCTGCACCATGCAGCCGTACTGACCCTGTTGGTCTGCACGCTGGTCTCCATCCACCAACTCAGACACCCGCTCACGCTGCCAACTGCCCGCCTCTTGCGTACGGTGGACGCCATCAACGGAACCGCGGCAACCCTGGCACTGGTGGTCGGGCTGGTGCGGGTCTTTTACCTGGAAAAAGGTTCGGCCTACTACTTCAGCAACGGGCCTTTCCTGGCCAAACTGGGCTTCTACGGGCTTGCCAGCGTACTGTCACTGGTACCGACACTTGAGGTGCGCCGCTGGCAAATTGCACTGCACAAAGGGCAACTGCCACTGGTGAGCAGCCAAAAATTGCGCGCCCTGCGCACCGTGGCCTGTTTGCAGCTGGCGTGCCTTGCTGCAATGGCCGTGTGTGCAAATCTGGCCGCGCGCGGCGTTGGTGGACCGTTCGGGAGTTGACACCAGGCAAACCTACGGCTGGATGGCAGCGAGCCAGGGGTCATCCTGGTTGCCACCAAACGTTTCCACCAGGAAGTCCAGAAATGCCCGTGTGCGGGCTGGAACATGTTTGCGGGTTGGCATGGCCGCATACAACTGCAGGCTGCCGCCATGCCACTCGGACAGAACACGCACGAGGCGACCGTCCCGCATGGCCTCCGCCACCATAAACGTTGGCAAGCCGGCAACCCCCATGCCGGCCAATGCCGCTGCATAGAGAACTTCCAGTTGCCCGGTGGCTATGGCGGGTGCGCGCAGGCCCACCCTGAGCATGCGCCGCGGTGCACTGTGCACGCCACGCGCCACACGAAACAGCGTCAATTCGCGCCGGACCGCAGCCACATCCGGCAGCAAGCCGTCGTGCTGGTGCAAATCGTCTGGTTGCTGCGGTTCTCCGCACCGCGCCAGATAGGCAGGAGCCGCACACACGATAAAGGTTGACGCGGCGAGTGGCCGGACCACGAAGTCCCCCTGGAGGGCCTGCTGCCCAATGGACAGTATGGATACATCGAAGTTCTCGTTGACCGATTCAACTGGCCCGGATGCCGCCAGCTCCAGCTGGATGTTGGGAAAGCGGTGTCGAAAAAGCGGAAGCTGCGGGACTAACTGGTGGGTGGCGAATGCGGGCGGACATAGGATGCGCAAGCTTCCGCCGGGCGCCTTGTTGAGGGCGCTTGCCACAGCATCCGCATCGTCCAGCTCGCCCAATATGCGCCTGGCACGCTCCAGATAGTCCTCACCGACTTCGGTCAATGCGAGCTTGCGGGTTGTGCGATTCAACAGTCTTGCACCCAGGTGGTCTTCCAGGTCAGACACGGCACGTGTGACCACGGCTGGGGCAAGGTCCAGCACCCGGGCCGCCCCCGCAAAACTGCCTTCGGCAATGACTTGGGTAAATACACGAAGCGCGCGGAGTTGGTCCATCCAAGCATTCTTCCACACTCACCTGCAACGGGAACACCGCGTGTACACCCGCACGGCGGCAACCTGATCAGCTCTTTTTACTGGCCAGGCAAAACGCCACAACAGCATTGGCATGCCCATGTCCCATGCCATGCTCCGCCTTGAGCCAGTTCACGATCTCCATGTGTTTCATGGCCTGCTGCTGTTGGCGCACCAGACCAAACCAATGGTCCATGGGGTGGCCGTAGGTTTTCTCGATGGAGGGGAAATACGACGCGGGGCCTTTGACTTTTTCGGGGGCTGCCATGCTGTTAACTCCTTGTAATGGGGATTGCTGTTGCGGTGCAGCCCCATTGTTATCGCTCACTGGGCCGCGCGCAAAGCACCCGGCTTCATCGGCACTGCATTTTCTACAGCCAGGCAACCCATTCCCTCCAGCGCGGCCTCCACCGCAGCATCCAGCGGTGTATGCGGCTCCTGCCCCAGTGTGGCAACCAGTTTGCTGTTGTCCATGCCCAGGGGCACATTCCACAGGTAACGCATCTCGCGCAGCTCACGCAGCGTGGCCACAAAGGGTGATGCCAGCGCGATCAGCCACCAGGGGAAGGCGCGCACTGCGGGCTGGGCGCCGCCGCGTTTGGCGACCACGCGGCAAATGGCTGCTGCCATCTGCGTGCCATCCGCATCCCAGTGGCCTTGCATGTGAAAAGCAGCGAAGGGCTCCAGTGTTTCGCGGCGCTGCACCAGCTGCACCATGGTGCGCGCCACGTCGGGCAGGTAAGACCATTGGTGGCCCACACCGCGTGCGCCTGGCAGTTGCACGGCCTTGACCGGCAGGCCTGGCTTGACCAAGCCTTGTGAGAACCAGCTGTTGCCGACCTTGGGGCCAAAGAAGTCGCCGGCACGCACCACGATCACCTGGCAACCGTTGGAGCTGGCCGTGCGCAGGCGCTGCTCCATCTCCACCCGTATGGCGCCCTTGCGGGTGACGGGTTCTTGCGGCGAGTCTTCGCGCAGCAGGGGGAAGGCGCTAGGGCCAAAGTTGTAGACCGTGCCGGGCAGCACGATGGTGGCGCCTTCGGCCTGAGCCGCAGCAATGGTGTTCTCCAGCATGGGCAATACCAGCTCGGCCCAGCGCAGATAGCCGGGCGGGTTGACGGCATGCACGATGACGGCACAGCCCTGGGCTGCGGACACCACGTCGGCGCGGTTCATGGCGTCGCCGCGTATCCACACCATGCCATCGCGCCGCTCCACGGCCTGTTCGCCGCCGCGACGCAGTGCGCGCACCGTCCAGCCGGCATCGCGCAGTTGCCGTGCGACCTCGCCGCCGATGCCACCGGTTGCGCCGAGTACCAGCGCCGTTTTGGCCAATGCTGTTTTGCTGCTGTTGCAGTGCATGTCGAATCTCCATTCAAAAAAGTGTTGCGATGGATGGAGTGTCGAATGGCAGGCGCTGTTAAGCAATTGACCAAGATGTACCAGCAGCTATACATTTATGCATGACCAAAGACAGCAGTGACAACGACATTGACTGGGAGCTCTACCGCTCCTACCTCCACGTGATCAAGGGCGGCTCGCTCTCGGCTGCGGCCCGCGCCATGGGTATTGCACAACCCACGGTGGGGCGCCACATAGAAGCACTGGAGAAGTCGCTGGGCGTGGTGTTGTTCACCCGCTCCCAGCTGGGGCTGTTGCCCACCGAAGCGGCGCTGGAGCTGCAAAGTTTTGTACAGGCCATGGGCAGTTCCGCTGCCGCGCTGCGGCGTGCTGCGGAGAGCCACGGCGCCGGCATCCGGGGCACGGTGCGTGTTACCGCCAGTGACGTGATCGGGGTGGAGGTGCTGCCACCCATCGTTGCCGAACTGCAGCGCGCGCACCCCGATCTGAAGGTGGAACTGGTGCTGACCAACCGCGTGCAGGACCTGCTCAAGCGCGAGGCCGATATCGCTGTGCGCATGACACAACCCAAACAGGAGCTGCTGATCGCCCGGCGTGTGGGCACCGTGCAGCTGGGCTTGCACGCGCACACCAGCTATCTGCAAAAGTGCGGAACCCCCACGTCGCTGGCCGATCTGGCGCAGCACGCCCTGATTGGTTTTGACGAAGAGACGCCCTATGTGCGCACCGCGGCCAAGGCCTTCCCCATCTGGAACCGCGATGCGTTCGCCGTGCGCACCGACAACGACCTGGCCCAGCTGGCGCTGATCCGCGCCGGCAGCGGCATCGGCATTTGCCAGGTGCCGCTGGCAGCGCGCAACCCCGAGCTGGTGCACTTGCTGCCCGGTAGCATTCCGCTGGCGCTGGAGACCTGGCTCACCATGCACGAAGACCTGCGCAACAGCCCGCGCTGCAAGGTGGCGTTTGATGCATTGCTGCTGGGGCTGCAAAAATACATGGCCGCCCCCTGATGCAACGGGCCATCTGCCCGCAGTGCCAGCGCCCGCAATCCACCTGCATCTGCCGCTTCGCCACACCCACCCCGCACGCCACCGAGGTGCTGATCCTGCAGCACCCGCTGGAAGAACACCACGCCAAGAACAGCGCACGCCTGCTGCACCTGAGCCTGCAGCACAGCCGTATGGTGGTGGGTGAAGTGTTTGACGACGCGGCGTTGCAGGCACTGATGCCACAGCCGCGTTACACCGTGCTGCTGTACCCGCCCACGGCGTACGACGGGCACGCGGCCCCCGCGGCGCTGGACACCGCACAACTGCTTGACCCGTCAAAACTGCGCCTGATCGTGATGGACGCCACCTGGCGCAAGAGCCGCAAGATGCTGCACGTAAGCCCTGCGCTGCAGCGCCTGCCGCGGCTGGTATTGGCCGATGTGCCAGACGGACGCTACGCGATCCGCAAGGCGCACCAGCCGGGCCAGCTGTCCACACTGGAGGCCACCTGTGCCGCGCTGGCACAGCTGGAGGGTGACAGCGCCAAGTGGCAAGCCCTGCTGGATGCGTTTGGCGGTTTTGTGGCCCAGCAGCAAATGCTTATGGAAAATCGGCCTGCAGCCCCCGCCGAATATGACTAATGCGCTACTAAATTAGTAGCAGTTGAGGCGTTGTTCCGTTTATGCCAATGCCAGCTCGGCCAGCTTCACGGCGCCTTCAAAGCTGCGCGCGCCGGCAATAAACACGTTCAAGTGGCAGAACACGCTGTCGGCCACGCCGGTCACGGCGGCCAGCTCCTGGTCGCGCAGGCCGGCCCAGCTCTTGGGCAGGTCCAGCTTGGCAGTGAACGAGCCGGCTTCCACCGGCACGGTCTTGATCTGGTACTGGTCGCCGTCCGAGTCCGGGTAAATCACAAACATCACCTCGGGCATTTCGTGCAGCACCACATGGGTCCACGGCATGCCGCCCTCGGCCAGGTGCAGCACACGGCCGCCCAGCAGGCGTGGTGAGCCGCGCACGATGTCCATGGCGCGGATCTGCGCCACTTTTTTGCTGATGGCGTGGTCCAGGAATTTGCGGGTGATGGTGATGGCCTCGCGGAAGCGCTCCTCCTGCAACTGGGCCTTGGCCGTGGCGTCCAGCCCCTGCTCTTCCATCCAATGGGTGTTGAGCTGCGCGACCAGGCTGGACAGGCCAAATATGCCAGGCGATACATCACCCTTGCCGGTGTCCACAATGTCCAGGTACTGCACCAGCGAATGGTCTATGGAGCGCACCACCTCGGCCACTGCCGGCTCGGCCAGGTTCTGCCCATGGGTGTTGGCCCAGGCGCGCACATAGGCGGTGCCAAAGGCAGCCCACAACAGGCCCGCGCTGGCGTAGCCCACACCGGGCACCGTTTGCCCGTCTACTTGTTGGGCCGGGCGCGCACCACCAAAGCCACGCTGGTGGTGGTCAAAGCGGCCCGTGGCCACGTCCCAGCTGCCACCGACATCCACCGCAAAGTCGGCAGCGTCGATCAGCTCCTGCTTGCGCGTGCGCACCAGCGTATGGGATGGGAAAACCCCCATCAGAATGCCGACGCCAAAAACGTCGTCAGCGTGGAAACTGCCACTGTGCGTGGCAATGGTGGTGATGGTGGATGCAGTCATGCGGCGATTTTAAGGAATCGCCGCATGGCAAGTGGTTTTACTTGGGCAGCAGCACCTTGTCGACGACGTGGATAACGCCGTTGGACTGGTACACATCGGCAATGGTCACGGTGGCGGTGCCGCCCTTTTCATCGGTCAGCATCAGCTTGGCGCCGCTGGCCTTGGCCGTCAGCGTGCCACCACTGACGGTCTTGATGGACGCCATGCCCTTGCCTTCCATGACCATCTTGCTGATGGCCGCTGCGTCCCACTTGCCCGCCACCACGTGGTAGGTCAATATGGTGGTCAGCGTGCCCTTGTTGTCGGGCTTGAGCAGTGTCTCAACGGTGCCAGCGGGCAGCGCGGTGAAGGCTGCATTGGTGGGTGCAAACACGGTGAAGGGGCCGGGGCCTTTGAGTGTCTCGACCAGACCAGCAGCCTTGACTGCGGCCACCAGGGTGGTGTGGTCTTTGGAATTGACGGCGTTGTCGATGATGTCCTTGGAGGCCAGCATGGGCGCACCGCCCACCATGACGTCGGCCATGGCGGCAACGGACACGG
>JAZKDY010000176.1:0-11710 GCA_040387325.1 Pseudomonadota bacterium
TGCAGTAGCTGAAGATCACGCTGCGGGCGCGGTTGGGGTTGCGGATGTTGAAGTCGGCGTGTGTCATCAGCTGGCGCACGGCGGGCAGCACATTGCCACCGCGGTCTGGCGCACCGGCTTGCAGTGCAAACCACTTGTCCAGCACCAGGTCTTCGTGTTTGAACATGGCGTGGAAGCGGGCCAGGGCGGGTGCGGCCAGTGCATGGCCGCTGGCGACCAGGGCTTGCAGGGCATTGGCCTGGTCGGTCATGTTGCCGGCATCCTTGAAGCGCTGCAGCGCCTTGCCGGGCCAGACTGCATCACCACTTTGCGTGGCGGCCAGGCACAGGTAGCTCAGGGACATGCCAGCCAGCGCGCGGCGGCCGGCCGAGGTGGCGTCGGGGCTGTAGGCGCCGTTTTCTTGGTGCACATCAAACGCCCATTCCCAGTCGGCTTGCAGGCTGGTGGCGATCTGCAGGCGCATGGCCTCACGCACCGCGTGGATACGCTGGGGGTCTACCACATCCAGCTGCTCGGCAATATACGTCTCACCGGGCAGGGTCAGCACCAGTTCCTTGAAAGCCGCGTCCAGTTGGGGTGAGCGCAACACACTGCGCATGGCCGAGAGGTATGCGTCATTTAGCACGCTAGCCCCCGTCGGTATTGATGTATGTGCTATCGTATTGATAGCGCTACGCAGTGCCAGGCGTTGGCCGGCTTCCCAGCGGTTGAACGGGTCGGGGTCATTGGCCAGCAGCGTCAGCAGCTGGGCGTCGCTGTAGTCAAAGTCCAGCACCACGGGCGCGGAGAAGCCGCGCAGGATGGACGGCACCGGTTCTTCCGCGACGTCAGTGAAGGTGATGTTGGCGGTATCGCCGGTCATCACAAACAGGTGGTTGTCGGCGGCGGCGTCGGTACTACCCAACACGCTCAGTGGCAGGGCGGCGCCACTGCTGCTGCCCACCAGACCCAGCATCACCGGGATCACAAAGGCTTGCTTGGTGGCCTGGTTGGTGGTGGCGGCGCAGCTCTGTGTGAACTGCAGCGTGTAGGTCTTGGCCTCTGCGTTGTAGCTGCCGGCGGCGGCCAGGCGGGGTGTGCCGGCCTGGCTGTACCAGAGCTTGAACTGGGGCAGCAGTTGCGCCAGGCTGGAGCCGGGGTTGGCATCGGCCATGCTCTGTGCAAAGTCGTCGCAGGTGACGGCCTGGCCGTCAAAACGCTCAAAGTACAGTTTCATACCCTTGGCAAAGCCGTCCCGTCCCACCAGGGTCTGCATCATGCGGACCACCTCGGCACCCTTTTCATAAATGGTGACGGTGTAGAAGTTGTTGATCTCGATGTAGCTGTCCGGGCGCACGGGGTGGGCCATGGGGCCGGCGTCTTCGGGGAACTGGGCGGTACGCAACACACGCACGTCTTCGATGCGTTTGACAGCGCGGGCCGATGGCTCGGAACACATGTCCTGGCTGAATTCCTGGTCGCGGAACACGGTCAGGCCTTCTTTCAGGCTCAGCTGGAACCAGTCGCGGCAGGTGATGCGGTTGCCGGTCCAGTTGTGGAAGTATTCATGGCCGACCACGCTTTCGATGTTGGCAAAGTCCACATCGGTGGCCGTGGCCTGGTTGGCTAGCACGTACTTGGAGTTGAAAATGTTCAGGCCCTTGTTCTCCATGGCGCCCATGTTGAAGTCGGCCGTGGCGACGATCATGAAACGTTCCAGGTCCAACGGCAGGCCAAAACGGGCTTCGTCCCAGGCCACCGAGGCCATCAGTGAGTTCATCGCGTGTTCGGTCTTGTCCAGGTCGCCCGGGCGCACAAACACCTGCAGCAGGTGGTCTTTGCCTGCGCGGGAGGTGATGCGCTGCTCGCGCGCCACCAGCTGGCCCGCCACCAGGGCAAACAGGTAACAAGGCTTCTTGTGCGGATCGACCCACTTGGCGAAATGGCGACCGTCGTCCAATGGGCCGCTGTCCACCAGGTTGCCGTTGGACAGCAGCACCGGGTACTTGGCCTTGTCGGCACGCAGCATGACCGTGTACATCGCCATCACATCCGGGCGGTCCAGGAAGTAGGTGATGCGCCGGAAGCCCTCAGCCTCGCACTGCGTGAAGAACGAGTCGTTGCTGGTGTACAGGCCCGACAGCTTGGTGTTCTTGACCGGGGCGCAGGTGGTGAAAATTTCCAGCTGGAAGGGCTCAGGGCCTTCGGGCAGGTTTTCCAGCACTAGGCGCTCGCCGTCCATCTTGAAAGAGGTGCCCTGGCCGTTGACCAGCACACGCGCCAGGTTCAGCTCTTCGCCGTCCAGTACCAGTGCTTGCGCTGGCACGTCCGGGTTGCGGCGCAGCGTCATCTTGTTCAGCACACGGGTCTTGGCCGGGTCCAGATCAAATGTCAGCTCCACCGTGTCGATGCGGTAGGCGGGGGCCGTGTAGTCGGCCCGGTTGATGACGGTGGGGGCGCCTTCGTTATCGCGGAGTTGCAGCATGGGGTTCTCCAGAAATTCTTGTGGTGGTTTTGGCTTAAACGCCTTGCTTCAAGGAGGCTTCGATAAACACATCGAGGTCGCCATCCAAAACCTTCTGTGTAGCAGATACCTCGACATTGGTGCGCAGGTCTTTAATGCGGCTGTTGTCCAGCACGTAAGAGCGGATCTGGTGGCCCCAGCCCACGTCGGTCTTGGTGTCTTCCAGCTTCTGCTGGGCTTCCTGCTGCTTGCGCAGTTCAAAGTCGTACAGGCGGCTGCGCAGGCGCTTCCAGGCCACATCGCGGTTGCTGTGCTGGCTGCGTCCGTCCTGGCACTGCACGACGATGCCGGTGGGAATGTGGGTCAGGCGCACGGCCGAGTCGGTCTTGTTGATGTGCTGCCCGCCGGCGCCGGATGCGCGGAAGGTGTCGGTGCGCACGTCACTGGGGTTGATCTCGATCTCGATCGAATCGTCGATCTCGGGGTAGACAAACACCGATGCGAATGACGTATGGCGTCCACCCGATGAATCGAAGGGCGACTTGCGCACCAGGCGGTGCACACCGGTCTCGGTGCGCAACAGGCCAAAGGCGTATTCACCCTCGATCTTGATGGTGGCGCCCTTGATGCCGGCGGTATCACCCGCGGTTTCGTCTTCAATCGTGGTCTTGAAGCCCTTGCGCTCGGCATATTTGAGGTACTGGCGCAGCAGCATGCTGGCCCAGTCGCAGGCTTCGGTGCCGCCGGCGCCGGCCTGGATGTCCAAAAAGCAGTTCAGCGGGTCGGCCTGGTTGCTGAACATGCGGCGGAACTCCAGCCCTTCGATGATGGCGGCCAGCTTGGCGGTCTCACCCTCAATCGTGACCAGGCCGGCCTCGTCGCCGTCGTCCTTGCTCATCTCGAACAGTTCGAGGTTGTCGGACAGTTCACGCTCCAGATCGGTGATGGTGACCACCACGCCGTCCAGGGCTTTTTTCTCTTTGCCCAGCTCCTGGGCGCGTTTGGGGTCGTTCCAGACGGTGGGGTCTTCTAGCGATGCAACAACGGTGCGCAGGCGCTCGGCTTTGGCATCGTAGTCAAAGATACCCCCGTAACTCTTGGGTCCTTGCGGTCAGGCCGTTGAGTTGGGTGCCGATGAGGTTGATGCGTTCTGCTTCCATGATGGTGGTGTCCTGTGCGGTGAATTCGGGGAATAACCCGCGATTTTACTCGCCGGGCACACGCAGCGCGTCCAGATAGTCCTGCGCGATGTTCACTGTGGAGGCATGCCCCAAGGACGCAAATCGCTTGGCCAGCCAGCGTTTGCCGCAGTCTTTGCCCAGGTCGCGCAAGGTGTGTATCAGCTTTGCGTCGGTGGCGGATTTGGTGGAGGCATGGAAACCTTCCAGAATCTCGCCGCCGTCTATGCGGTGCATCAGCACGTTTTTGTAGCGCGTGGGGTCCAGCTTGCCCTCCATCAGCAGGCGCTTCACAAAATCGATGGCGCGCATCTCGGCCATCAGCGCGGCGTTGAAAGTGATCTCGTTGATGCGGTCCATGATCTCGGCCGCCGTGGTGGGCAGTTTGGCGCGCTGTATGGGGTTGATCTGCACCAGCACCACGTCGCGGCTGTCGCAGCGGTAGATCAGCGGGTGGATAGCCGGGTTGCCGGCATAACCGCCGTCCCAGTAGTGCTGGCCGTCAATCTCCACCGCCTGGAACACGGTGGGCAGGCAGGCCGATGCCATGACCGCCTTGGCCGTGAGCCGCTTGCCGGAAAACACCTCTGCCTTGCCGGTGGTCACGGTGGTGGCCACGACAAACAGCTTCAGCGCCTGGTAGGCCGCCAACTGCTCAAAGTCGATCTGTTTGTGCAGAAACTGCAGCAATGGGTTGATATCCAGCGGATTGCTCTGGTAGGGCGACACACTGCTGGCCCAGAAGCTGGTCACGGCATCGCTGAGCAACTGGCTGGGCGACTGGTGGTTGCCGGTGAGTGCACCAAAACCGCCAAACAGAATGTCCAGCGGCGCGCGCTGGGCCTGCGCCACGGACGACGACACGGCCCCCATGTCCACAATGCCCTCCCAAAACGCTGTGAGCGAGGCCCTGGCCGATTCGCGTTGGGTCAGTGCCGACTGGCCCTGTGCCTGTGCAAAGCCGTGCGCCATGGCCACCGCATTCATGGCGCCGGCGCTGGTGCCGCTGATGCCTTCAAAGGTGACACGGCCGTCGTCCAGCAGCGCGTCCAGTACACCCCAGGTGAAGGCGCCGTGGGAGCCACCACCCTGCAGGGCCAGGTTGACGCGGGGTGGTGTGGGAGTTGTTGTGGACACTAGGCGATGAACCGTTCGATCAACCCGGCCAGTATTTCAGGTTGGTCGTGGTGCATCATGTGGCCCGCATCAGGGATGTGGCCGATCTCGACGTTGGGCACATGCTTGATCCGCTCGTGGTACTGCTCCAGCGTGAACTTGCCTTTCCACCACAGGTCCAGACTGTTGTCGGATGCTTCCACTGCCAGCACCGGCATGGTGAGGCGGCGGTAAAGCTCCAGCACCTCTTCGGACTGGTACAAATGGGCGCTGATGACCTTGTGCGCGGGCTGGCCCAGGATGGTCCATTTGCCCTCAGCATTTTCCTCGGCCCAGTGCCGGGCCAGCCAGTCGGCCTTGTCCTGGCTCAGGCGGGGGTTGGTCTTCATCAGGCGGCGGGCTACGCCACTGACGGCGTCGTAGGCCTTCAGGTCCATCTCGCCGCGGTGCAGTTTTTTCAGCTCGTCCATCCATTTAGCATAGCGCGCAGGGGCCATGTCGGGCGTGGTGGCGGGAAGGCCAAAACCCTCCAGGTTGACCAGGCGGCGGATGCGTTCAGGCCGCACGCCGCCGTAGAGCATCACCACATTGCCACCCAGGCTGTGGCCGACCAGGTTGACGGGGCGGTCGGGCGCGTAGTGGTCCAGCAAAAAGTCCAGATCCGCCATGTAGTCGGGGAACCAGTAGTTGTCGACTTCTCCGGATGGCGTCTTGCCATAACCGCGCCAGTCGGGCGCAATGATGTAGTGGTCGTCGGCAAAGGCGTCGACGACGAACTGGTAGCTGGCCGCCACGTCCATCCAGCCATGGACCATGACGAGTGGGGTCTTGTCGGGAGAGGGTTGGCCCCAAATTTGCACGTGGTACTGCAGATTACGTATAGGGACAAACTCGCTACGGGATTTTCTTTTGACTTGGTACATTTGACCGATCATACGGAGCCACTGGATGCCAGTCAGTCAGCACAGCGACAAAACCAAGCCCCCAAGTCGGGCAACTCCCCAGGCGGCCGGCAGCGGCGTGCCCAAGGCCTATAGCCGCGTCCACAGGGCCTTCACCTGGGACGTTCCCCAACACTTCAACATCGCCCACGTGTGCTGTGCCCGCTGGGCTGCCCTGCCAGATGCTACTGAAAACATAGCTATACAGTCATATTCTGCGGGGGCTACAGGCACTTTTTACTCATACGCTTTGCTGCAAGAGCAGGCCAACCGCCTGTCCAACGTGCTGGTGGCCCAGGGCGTACAGCGCGGCGACCGCGTGGCCATCGTCATGCCCCAGTGTTTTGAGACGGCTGTGGCCTACATCGCCGTGCTGCAAATGGGTGCGGTGGCCATGCCGCTCTCGCTGCTCTTTGGACCGGATGCGCTGGAGTTCCGCCTGCAGGACAGCGAGGCTGTGCTGGCCATCGCAGACAGTACCGCGCTGGCCGATATACAACTGGCCCGCAAACACTGCTCCACACTGCGCACGGTGATGGGCGTGGGTGGGCCCGATGCCGTGTTGACCCAGGCGGACTGTGAATTTGCAGACGCAATTGCGCAATTCAGCACCCAGTTCACAGCAGTGGATACCCTGGCCGACGACCCCGCCATCCTGATCTACACCAGCGGCACCACCGGCAACCCCAAGGGCGCGCTGCTGGCGCACCGCGCGCTGATCGGCAACCTGCCGGGTTTTGTGGCCAGCCAGAACTGGTTTGGTTTTGACCCGTATGCGGAGTCCACCTCACAAAGCGTCTTTTGGAGTCCCGCGGACTGGGCCTGGACCGGCGGGCTGATGGACGCGCTCCTGCCCACGCTGTATTTCGGCCGGCCCATCGTTGCCTACCGCGGGCGCTTCAGCCCCCAGGCGGCTTTGGAGCTGATGGAGCATTGCGGTGTGACCCACAGTTTTCTGTTCCCCACCGCGCTCAAGGCCATGATGAAGGCCTTTCCCGGCACTGCACAGCGCACCGTGCGCCAGCAGTTCAATCTGCAGCTGCAGGCCATCATGAGTGCGGGCGAGGCCGTGGGCGACGCCGTGTTTGCCTATTGCGAGCAGCAATTGGGTGTCAAACCCAACGAGATGTTTGGCCAGACCGAAATCAACTACATCGTCGGCAACTGCAACGCACTGTGGCCGTCCAAACCCGGCAGCATGGGCATGGCTTACCCCGGCCACCGCGTCCAGGTGATAGACGATGCCGGCAATGAGTGCCCGGTGGGCATGCCGGGTGATGTGGCGCTGAACCGCTTTGATATGCACGGCCATCCCGACCCCATCTTCTTTTTAGGCTACTGGAAAAACGACGCCGCCACCGCGGCCAAGTTCACCGGTGACTGGTGCCGCACCGGCGACATGGCCGTGCGCGATGCCGATGGTTACCTCTGGTACCAGGGCCGGTCCGATGATGTGTTCAAGGCCGCTGGCTACCGCATAGGCCCGGGCGAGATCGAGAACTGCCTGGTCAAACATCCGGCCGTGGCCAACGCCGCCGTGGTGCCCAAACCCGACGCCGAACGTGGTGCGCTGGTTAAGGCCTATGTTGTCATTGCTCCTGATTTTGTAGCGCAATATATAGACGATTCGGGGGCTAGAGCCCAGTTTCACCAAAGGCTTGTGGCGGAGCTGCAAACCCACGTCAAGGGTCTGTTGGCGCCGTATGAATACCCCAAAGAGATCGAGTTTGTGGACGCCCTGCCCATGACCACCACCGGCAAGGTGCAGCGCCGCGTGTTGCGCCTGCAGGAGGAAGTGCGTGCATTAGACCGCGCGCAACAACTCACTTCCAGCGCAGCGCCTGCTTCTCCACCAGGTGCCACGACAGCCCTGCCAGCGAAAACGTGACCACCGTACTGGCCAGCACATAAGCCACAAAGCTGGCCTCATGCAGCTTGTAATGCGCCAGCACCTGCTGCACCGGAAAGCCGTACAGATAAGCCCCATACGACCAGTCGCCCACACGCGCCGGAACCCGCGGCAGCCAGCGTGCAGACAGCGCCAGCCACAGCGTCAACGTGCCCACGCCCAGCACATAGGCCAGCACCTGCCAGCCGCTGGCCTTCGGCAGGCACAGCGCAACCACCAGTAACAACAGCGCGGGCCACAGCATGGGGCGGATGTGCGAGCGCCAGCAGGCAAACACGGCGCCCAGTGCAAACAGCAGGCCCAGCTTGCCGTGGAAATAGTCCATGCCCAGAAACAGGTCAAACACCCCCAACTGCGGCCCCACCGGGCGCAGCAACAGCAGCGCCACCAGCGCGGCACCCAACAGCGGTACCTTGACCCGCAGCGGCCCGGGCAACAGGCTGGCCAACGCCAGCACGCCGTAGCAGGTGATCTCATACGGCAATGACCACAAGGCACCGTTCACGCTGATGGGCTGCGGGTTGGTATAAAACACACCCGGCAGCGGGTAGTGGATGATCCAGGCACTGGCGGTCTGCAGGTAGGTCCAGGTCACCGTGTGCCGCCAATACGCCGCCAGCGGCCAGGTCGTCATCAGCGGCCCCAGCACCAGCACACACAGCAGGCAGATGACCACCAGCGCCGGGTAGATGCGCAGCGCGCGGTGCCGCGCAAATTCGATCAGGCTGGGGCTGCGCTCCAGCGACAGCGTCACCAGGTAGCCGCTGAGCACAAAGAAGATGGACACCCCCACGCCGCCCAGCGTGTCAATGCCCAGCGTGCTGGCCAGCGGCTCGCTGCCGCCGTGCCCACCCAGCGGATAACAGTGGCTGAACAACACCAGCCACGCCGCGAACAGGCGCAGGATGTCAAAGCGGTTGTCGTCGCGGTTCAGCGGGGTCATGGAGGGGAAGGGCGGGAGGCGGTGGCAGGGCGCGGGGATGCTAACACGGGGGTAAAAGGCTGCGGCGATGCTGCCAGGTGCACCCAGCAAGGTGCTTCCACTGAAATCCTGAAGCAAGAATATGCCTATAGCCCTTTTGGAATATGGCAGGTGTGCTATTGAATCTATAGTAACTGTAAGGTGATGCGCGCTGCGCAACGTTGCGGTTTCGGCCTCACCCAATCCGTGGCGGATTGAACTTCTCCTGCAAAAATTGCGAATGGTTCAAGAAGGCTTGTGCGTCCTGCGTGGCCAAGTCTTCGCTGAGTTGCAAGACCTTGGCGTTGAGTTCGTCCAGCGTGGCGGTGAAGGTTTCCTGCGCAGTTTGCCCGTTGGTCAGGCGCTTGGTCATCGCAAACTGTTGCGGGATGGACAGGTAGGTCTTCAGCGCATCGGGCAGGTAGGTCAGCGCAATGTGGCGGGCGTGGAAGCTCTCTTCCAGTGACAGCTGGCCCTTGCTGCGCTCCCACTGGTCCAACAAACCGTTGAGTTGTTTGCACAGTTCCAGCACCTTGGCCTGCAGGCTGGCGGGCAAACGGTTCTGCGGGTTGTGGTCCACCAACTGGCGCACCGCGTTCAGCGCGGTCAACATGCTGGTGCGGGCGTCGCCCTGGTCTTCAAACTCCAGCGCGTCCCAGGGTGTGCCGGAGAAGTTGGGGAACCCAAACCACATGCCGCCCACACCAAAACCCGCCGCATACCCCAGCACGGCCAGCGCACCCGCGCCCACCTGGGTCAGGCCCACGCTGCTGAGCACCAGCGCCAGTGTGGACAGGCCGATACCGCCCCAGTTGGCAGGGGATTGCAGAAAATTGCTGATCTTGTTCATGCGTTGGTGGTCAAAGCGGTTCGCTCAATGCCTGGTTATTGGTAGGCGCGGATGTCCTTGAACACGCTGTACAACGAGGCCTTGCGGGCATCAAACACGCGCCCGCCGGTGGTGGCCACCAGTTCCTTCAGCGCGGCTTCGTTGGCCTCGCCAAACAGCACCATAAACACAGGGATGGCGCGCACGTCTTCGGGCAGGTTGGCATAAGCGGCCTTGAACTGGGCCATGTCGCGGCCCTTGTTGACCTCACCGTCGGTAAAGGCCACCACCGAATACTGGTAGCCGGGGTTCTTCTGGCGCTCTTCGTGCATGTTGACCAGGGCTGTCAGCACCGCGTCGTACAGGGCGGTACCACCGGTCATGTTCAGGCTGTCGGCAAAGTCACGCACTTGGCCCAGCACCTTTTGTTTGCCTTCGGAATCAGCCTGTGTGGCCAGGCCCTTGCCGCTTGCTGCACCCTTGCCAACGCCGGGCAGCTGGAAGAACACCGGTGCGTACACCTGCTCGGAGAAGGGCAGCATCCAGACCTTTTCGCGGCTGGTCAGGCGGGCGATTCGGCCGGTCAGTGATGCGTCGTCACCAGCTATGTACTGCAGGGCTTCCACCAACTGTTGGCGCCGGCCGCCCTGGTTCATGCTGCCGCTTACGTCCAGCACAAAGGTGGATGCAATGGGTGTGCGGAATTCGTTCAGGTAAGCATTGATCAGGCCATCGGCCAGCGCGCGGTCGGTGGAGAAGGGTAGCTCCACCAGCATGCTGTCTTGTGGGAACAGGCTGGCCTGCGCCTTGGCCACTTCGGAATTCACCGGGCGGCGCAGCGTGGTTTTGGCCAGCCAGGTCTGGGCTGCATCACCCTTGAGGTAGGCCACCACCTTGAGGTATTGCTCGCGCTTGGCGTCGTTCAACAGCATCAGCGGGTAGTCGGCCGTGGCCACACCTTCGTGCGGGTAGATCAGTGTCAGTTTTTCCTTGAGCTTGCCAGACTGGTTCAGCGACAGCAGCCAGCTTTCGTAGTTGATGAAGGCGTTGACACGGGTGTTTTGCTGTTCGATGAACTTTTCGCTGAGGTAGCTGCTGTTGTCGCCCACCAGTTTGTAGCCCTTGATGAAGCCGGCTATGGCGGCGCGGTCCACATCGGCGGCGGTCAGCGCCTCGGACTTTTGCGCGGCCGAGGCCACCACACCCATCAGCGACATAAAGCCCTGGTTGCTGGTGGCGGGGTTGGACAGTGCGTATTTGAGCTGGCCGCTTTGTGCGGCCTTGGCGATCACGTTCCAGGTTACCTTGCGGGCCACATCGGGCTGGTCCCAACCCAGTACCTTGGCCTGGCTTTCGCTGACACCCACCACAACGGGAGAGAGCATGATCTTTTCCTGCAGCTTGACGCGGGCCTGGCCTTGCGGGTCTGACAGCAAATACTTGGCATTGGCAAACCAGGCTGCATCCACATTGGCCTGGCCGGTTTGCACGGCCTCGGTGCTCTCCATGGTGCCGCCGTACTTGAAACGCAGCTTTACGCCGGTGGCATCTTCCACCATCTTCTCCAGCGGCTGGGCGTCCTTCAAATCGGTGGTGGCCAGCACGGTGAAGTTATCGACCGTGGCAGCGGTGGATGCCGTGTTTTTGGCGGGCTCTGTTGGCTTGTCGCAGGCGGCCAGACCAATTGCAGCCAGCAGCACCCATGCCCAGCGGGTCAAAGGTAGGTTTTGTTGTTGTCGTGGCATGGTGTGTCCCCTTGTTTTCTTTACTGCGCCATCTCGCGGGTGATGACGTCAATCATCTCGGCCATCATGTCGAAACTGGGTGGGTCTATCACCTGGGTCAGGCGTTCTTCCACAGCCAGGTTGGTGGCCTTGGCGGCTTGTACAAAGAAGGCGCTGTCGGAGATGCGGAAACCAAAGTCCACTGCCAGCTGCTGCAGTTCGGTGTTGGTGGACAGCAGTTCGCCCAGCTTCTTGGCCCGCGCACTGGCGGCCACAAACACCACCTTGTTGAACAGCGTGGGTTGGGGGTAGACCAGCACCATGCCAGGGCTCAGGCCCTTCTTGGCCATGGCATAACTGACGATCTGGTTCTCGTAGATGAAGGCCATGGGCGTCTTGCCAATGCCGATCGACACATAGTCGTCGAAGTTGCCGTTGACATAGTTCTCTTGATAACCCTGGCGCTTGAACAGGCCAGACACAGCTTTGGCAGATTTTTGTGCCGTGTCCCTGTCGGTGACCACTTCACCCCCGTTGAATGCGTAGGTGGTCAGTGCCAGGTACATGGCGGCGGAGTTGCTCTTGCGCACGTCGGTGGTGGAGACCAGC
>JAZKDY010000176.1:11720-26404 GCA_040387325.1 Pseudomonadota bacterium
GCACACTCTTGTTCACGTCGTAGGCCGTTGCGCCCTTGAGGTCTTTCCAGCGTTTCTTGTCCAGCATCAGCTGCGTCAGCTTGGCCAGGTCGGCGTGCCAGACACCGGGGCTGGCCTCGGTGGCCATGCCATTGGCGGCCAGGATTTGTGCGATGGGGGCCCAGGACGCAATCACCATGGGTGTGTAGATGGGCGAGTACACCGTGGTGGCTATGTTGGCCTTCTTGGCCGCATCACCAATCTGGTTGGCCGCCACCACACCCGACGAGTAAAAGAAGTCCGGCGTTTGCCCGGGGATCACACGCGTCGCCATGTCGCGTGAGCCGATGCGCTGCACGTTGAGCTTGAAGCCGTTGGCCGCCAGCACCTTTTGCACCCGCGGGTCCTGGAAGTAGGGCTCGACGTCCAGCGCAATCAGCCCGGAGAGTTCTTCCACCGGCACCGCGCCTGTCAGCTTGCCTGCCAGGCCGCCCAAAATATTGGTGCCGGGGTCGCCGGACGCGGGTTGTCGCCCGGTCTGGTACACCGAGAAGTAGGCCGCTGCGCCAAAGATGGCCAACAGCCCTACCGTCACAATTGCCTTGCCTGCTTTGTTCATCGGCGCAGTATCGCGCAAAATAGGCCAACTATGAATGACCTCAAGAAGAGTAAAAACTACGCCGTTGCCAAGGGCCCGGTGAACCGGCGCACCAGCGCGTCCGCCCCCGAGGCCAAACCGGTGGTGGCGCAGGCCGTGTTGCAACGCGTGAGCATGGCCCACGCCAAGCGCCGGCTGGGCACACCGCTGTCGCAGCGCCTGACGGCGTCTGCAGATGCAGCGTCCCACGGCAAGCTACCGACCGCGACAGCGATTGTCCAAGCCATAGGCGGCACCGTCTGTGCCATGGGTGTCGGCTTGGGTGTCATTCAAAGCTCGGGGCTGGTCACAAGCAGCAGTGCATTGGCCTTGGGTGCCGTGGGCATCTGGGCTGCGGTCAGCCGCCGATCACAGCGTGGCGATGGCGCTGCACAGCCTCGCGTGACCGCTACGGACCTGGCCGACCCCGAAGCCCTGGCGCGGCTGGATGCTGTGATGGAGAAGATGGCTGCCCAAGCCCCACAGGCTACGGTGGACAGCCTGGCACGGCTTAAGGAATCGATTGTGCGGTGCATGGCGCTGGTAAGCGCCAGCGCAGAGGAAGGCAGCCTGGCCACTGAAGAGAGTTTGTATTTGCGGGAAGCAGTGCGCCGCTATATCCCCGATTCGATCAACAGCTGCCTGCAGGTGCCGCAGAAAGACCGGGCCACCCTGGTGATCGATGGCAGCAAACCGGCGCTGGATTTGCTGCACGACCAGTTGTTGATGATCCAGCAGCAACTGGACACCCGCGAGGCCAAGTTGACCCAGATCGCGGGAGAAGCGCTGCTGCGGCAACAGCGCTTTCTCGCGTCCAAGGCAAATTCACACTAATCAAAGTGTCCCGGGCTTGGTGTCGGAGCCGCTGTTGGCACTGCGGTCCATCAGGTCCGCTTCGTGTTTGTCCCGCACCGTCTTGGCCACGGTAAAGGTGCTGCTGACCAAGAACAGCCAGCTCACCACCATGAAACCTTTTTGCCAATCGCCAATGTTCATGCGCCACAAGCCCCAGGCCGTCAGGCTGAAGGCCGCCGCAAAGGCAACCCACACCGTCATGACCCACGAACCGGTGTCGACCTGACCGTCACGGTTGTCCCGAATGGACTTGGCCACGGCAAATGATGCAAAAAGACAGAAGAACAGGCCAATGGCCAGGAAGGCGCGGTCCAGCTCCTGGCCGGGCAACATCATCACGCCGATGGCACAGGCACCCACGGCCAGGCCGAAGGACAGCCAAACCTGGGTTCGCCAACCGCTGGTGTCACGTTGCATCACATATTGCGTAGCCATAAAAATCCCTTTTTAGAAATTGAAAATACTCAAAGTGCAACCGGTCCGCTGAGGGCCTGCTTGCTGGCCTCGCGGGCCTGTTGTTGCCGGGTGCGGTCGATGTACTGATCGGCCCGGGCCAGTTGCTCTTTCATCATGGCGTTGTTCTGGCCCATGACCTCGATGGACTTGGCGCGGAAGTTGTCCATCGCGTCCATGGCGCTGAAGGTCTGGTCGAACATTTCTTTCAGCTTCTCGATACCCAGCAGGGGGTTCTGCGAGAACTCGGTGGTTTTCTCTACATGGGTGCCCAACTGGCGACCGGTTTCGGCGACCAGGTTGTCGATGGAGCTGTTCACACCCGACAACATTTCCATGACCTTGATCTGGTTGCCCGTGGCACGCGCCACGGTCTGGGCAACCGCCAACGCGCTCATGCCGGTGGTAGCCACGCGGGAGCAGCCGTTCATCATCTCGCGGCCTGTCTTCTTCAGCACGTCCAGCGCCAAGTAACCATTGGTGCAGACGGCCTGTTGCGTCATCATGTCCTGCAGGTTCTGCCGGGCGTAGAACAAGACTTCTTGTTGCAAGGCCTTGGCCTTGATGGGATCGGTGGACTGCAGGGCGTCGACCTTGGAGGCCAGCTTGGCGTCCAGTTGCTCCGCAAAATAGATGGCGGCGGATAACTTTTGCATGGCTTCCCACAGCTTGGTACGGGTGGCTTCGATGTCGACCACATCGCGCTGCATGTCGTCGCGTGCGGCGTAGATCTGCTGCATGCTTTTTTGCAGCTGCGTACCCGCGCTCTGGTACTTGCGGAAATAGGCCTGCAGCTTGTTGCCAAAGGGGATGATGCCCAGAAACTTTTGCGGCTGGAACAGGTCACCTTCTTTGCCGGGGTTCAACTCATCCAGATGGCCGCGCATGTCCTGGATGGCCTTGAAGGCCGAGCTGTCTTCCACACCGGCAAAGTTGCGCTGCATCAGCCGGCTTTGCATCAGGCTGGAGGCTACCGACACTTCTTCACGGCCCAGCGCAAAGGCGCTGTCCAGCTTGGCCTTGAAGGCCTCGCTCTGCACGTCTTCCTTGAGCAGGCCATCCATGAAACGGTCGACCTGGTCGTCCACAGCCGTTTGGGTCTCCTTGGCCAGCGGGACGGCGGACTTGGCGACTTCAACCGCCACAGGTGTAAGGACCTCTGGGGGCGCCAAGGTAAAACCTGGGCTGGCGGTTGTGGTGGTTGTGGTGGTTTGGCTCATGGTGTGTTCCTGCCTATGGAGTACTGTGGTCGCGTTTATACCAAACCGCTTGTGTGGTGAGCCCGGCGCGGGTCATCCAGTCAAAGACTGAGTCCACGGTCACAGTTGCGATCTGGTCCGAAAAGCGTTGGTCGGTGGGGTGGTCATCAAACGCAATGTTGGCCGCACCCATGCGCCCGCCCAGCCGCGTCAGGGCGCCAATGCGCAGCACGGTGGGCTGGTAGCCATGGGTCTGTAACCAACGCTGGGCTTCCACACGGCCCGCTGTGGTGGTGGTGTTGCGACCCGGTGCTTGCATGGCCATGGCCATCGTCTCCACAGCCCACTGGTTGGACTGCTGGTAACGCTGGCCCCAGGCGTAACTGACCAGGCTATAGGGTTTGTGGTGCAGTTGTGTGGCGCGGGTCTTGTGCTGGATCACATCCATCAGCTGCGCCTGCACTGCGGGCGTGGGCACGGCCCAGGCGGCCTCGTAACGCCACAGGTCGTCCATGAAAAACTCCCCCAGGCCCTGGCGGTAGATGGCGGAATCGGCGGAGCCACATAGGTTGAGCTTGTGCAACACGCGCCAGACGTGACCGAACTCGGCGTCCGCCTGGCGGTAGGCAAAGCCCAGGTGGGAGTAGCGCAGGCCGTATTTGCTCAGGTCTTGCCCGGCACGCGCCAGCACCACGACATCGGCACCGCTGGCGTCCAGCGCCTGGGCGGTCAGCTGTGCCAGCCGCAAGCCGCGTTCCAGTGTGCTGGTCTTGAGGGGTTGTGGTGTGTCGCAATTGCGCCCGGCAAGAGCAGGAGCAACCACCGCAGCCATGGTGATGGCGACCAGGACCTGTGTGGCACGGCGCATCATGGTGTCAAGCGCTGGTTGTGCAGCAGTGCGCGGCCCACCGCGTTGGGGATAAAGGCGAGCACCTCACCGGCCGCTGACAACACGGTGCCGGCACTGATCACGCTGACGGTCACCAGTGTGCCCACACCCGTCGATGCCGCTACGGCGCCGCCAGACACCACCAACACGCTGACCCTTGAGCCGTCGGATGCGCGCTCCAGTACGTAGACCGTACCGCCGGCGCTGACCTCTACCGCCCGGACGACCAGTGTGGCGCCGGCCGCGGACAACACCAGTGGCAAGGCCACCACCGCGCTGCCACTGGCCACTACGGACGCCATGGGCAGGGCGGAGATAGCGCTCAAAGCCGAGGCCTCGCTCTGTGCGCTTACGTTAAAACTGGCTGTAGCCCCCGCCAATGCTGTACTTAGCGCTATTAAATATGTAGTGAACGTGTGATGCATAAGAATGTGTAGTGGGGCGCTGGTGCTGTTGAATATGGCGTGAGTCTAGGCAGCCCGCCCACGACAGCACTCAAATAATCTGAACTGGTCTATAAAAATAACCTAAACAGTATCGCCATACAATACTTTTTGGTGGCTCACGGTCAATTCAGGTCATCAACCGTGTCGGTGTCGGGGACATCGCCAATGGCAATCCGCGTCAGCTCGGCCTGGGCCTGCAGCCAGGTGCAAAAAGCAACAATCTCGGGGCGCGCCGCCGAACGGGGGCCAACAATGAGCCAGTAGGCCATGGGGGAGTCCAGCCGCATATGGGGCAGTATCTCCACCAGGTCACCACTGGCCAGGCTGTCGGCCACTAGCGGCATGCGGGCCAGGGCCAGTCCCTGGCCGGTGAGTGCAGCCTGAGCGATCTGGTGCGCATAGTTGAAATACAGCCAGCGTTTGGGCTCCAGGGTTTTGAACTTGTGCGTGTCCAGCCAGCGCCGCCAGGTCAGCCACTCCAGGTTTTGCGTGCGGTGTGCATCGCTGGCTTCGATCAGACCAAAGTGAACGAGGTCCGACCCCTTTTTCAACGGGTGCCCGCTCTTCAGAAGCCAGGGGCTGGCCACTGGCGTAAGCTGTTCGCCGAACAGCCGCACCGCTCCGGCGGGGGCCTGGGCTGGGCGCACATAACGCAGGGCCACGTCGATGTCGGCGGTTTCCAGGTCCACCGTCACGTCGCTGGCGTCTATCCGGATGTCGATGTCGGGATGGGCGCGTTGAAAGTCTTCCAGCCGCGGTATCAGCCACATGGATGCAAACGAGGCCCAGGTGCTGATGGTGACGCTGCGCCGGCCTGCGCTGCGCCGTATCAGGCGCACAGTGCCGTCCAGACTTTCCAGTGACGGCAGCACGGCACGCAGCAGTTGGGCCCCGGCGCCAGTCAATTCCACCGCGCGGGTATGGCGCAAAAACAGGGGCACGCCCACCTCTTCTTCCATGGCCTGGATCTGGCGGCTGACGGCACTCTGGGTCAATGACAACTCCTCAGCTGCGGCGCGAAAATTCAGGTGCCGGGCTACTGCCTCGAAGGCGCGCAAATGGCCCACGGCGATGGGACGGATGCGCAGGTGGTTCTCGGAGTGGTGCATGGCGGATGCTGGGAGGAGAAAGGCAATTGATGCGAAAACGGAATGAATAGCTTATCCCGATTTCATTGGACGATCAAGGGTTACCCCGCGATCATTCATGCATCAAACGTAGTTAAGGAGCGCACCATGTCCAGCAGCAATTTTCTGGAATTCCAAACCGAGCAAAGCCAGGGTACCGTCCCCGGTTTCTGGAAGCTGGCCCCCGGGCGGGCGTTCAGCCTGCAGCCGCGCCAGGCCGGCTTGTTGCGTGTGGCCCAAGGCCAGGTATGGGTAACGCTGGATGTTGCGCAGCAAGGTGCTGGAAACGAATTGGGTGACTACTTTTTGGGCGCGGGCGAGCAATTGTCTGTGCGCCCAGGGCAGCATGTGGTGCTGGAGCCTTTCAAGCAATCGCAGCAGCAGGCGGTGTTCTTCGAATGGACGCCCAACCCTGTGCATGTGCAGTCAAGCGTCGCCCAGGATGCCGATGCCGTGAAACAGCCCCTGCGGGATCTGGGCCAGGCATTGGGCCTGGTGGCCATGGCGCTGCTGCACCTGGGTACCGGCCTGCTGGCCTATGGCAGGCAACTGGTGTCGGGTCGGCCCGGTGTGCAGGCCCCACAGCACTGCAGCTAAGGCCACACCGGCGCATGGGTGCCCGGTGGGACGGACGGGCGTGCCCACCCTGCTGGCGTGCGTGACAGCTGCGACGTGGGCCGCACCGCTACCAGCTTGCCGAAGCCTGATGCATAAGTTTCCAGATAAGGCTGCCGGTCGGGCTGAATGACTGCAAAGCCCGATGCGACACGCCCCAGACCACGCAACCAGTGTGCCGTTTGCGCCAGCGATACGCGCACGTGCCAGCTGCCACCTTCTCTCAATTGCCGCGCCTTTGCGGCCGCGGTAGCAAAGGCCATCAGGTAACCACTGGCGTGATCCAGGATTTGCATGGGCAGGGCTTGGGGTTTTGCAGCACCGGCTGCCTCGGCCTCTGCCAGGTTGAAACCGGTGGCGGCTTGCACCAGTGAATCGAAGCCACGCCGTTGTGCCCAGGGGCCCTGTTCTCCATAGGCCGATAGCGACACCACAACAATGCCGGGCCGCTTCTGCGCCAACGCGTGGGGGCCATATCCCAAACCATCCAAGCCCCCCGGGCGGTAGCCTTGAACGAAGACATCGGCTCCGGCTACCAGCGCATCCATGGCTTGCCGGTGGTCCGGTGTTTGCAGGTCCAGGTGGCAAGATAGTTTGCCGCGGCTGTTCTCTGCAATCAGGGCGATGTTGGGCAGGTGGGGGGAGTTGACCAACATCACATCGGCACCCAGCGCAGCCAGGGTGCGGCCAGCCACCGGGCCTGCCACGATGCGGGTCAGGTCCAGCACGCGCAGACCGGTTAGCGGAAGCTGGTCTGCGCCCAGTGCGGGCAGTGCCAGTGGCGGGGCATCACCAATCCGTTCCAGTGTCAGCAAGGGTTGTGCAGCAATTGCCAGCGCATGGGGATGTGTATCCCATTCGGCAAAGCTGCGCAGGGCGGATACGACCATACTGTGGTCGGCGGCGGCTTGCTCAAAGTCCAGTGCTTTCCAGGTGCGCAGCGCCTGCTCGACATCCTTGCGCTGTGCGGTGCCGCTGGAGAGCCCCAGCAGGGCCAGCGCGCCATCGCGGTGGTGGGCAAAGTTGGCGTGCAGACGCACCCAGCCATCGGAGCAGGCATACAGCCCCGAGAACGGGTCCCAGGCGTCTGGGGTCACTCCGTCCACGCTGAACCAGCCTTCGCATTCCAGCGCCGCGTGCAACATGTCCACACCCACCCGCTGGCGGGCTTGGCCCCGCACGTGTCCCAGTTCACAGGCGGCCAAGGCCGCAGCAGCAATACTGGTCTGGGCTGCTGTGCCTACGGCAAATGACGACGGCAAGGCCGGGTCTGCGCCGGATAAATCTACACAGTCCAGGGCCTGTGGCGGCAGGCCGCCCAAAGCCCAGATGCGGGAGAGTATTGCGTTGGAGTCCATGGCGGCTATTATCTCGGCGCCCTTACAGAAAGCAGAAAGCATGCACCATGGCGCACAACGCACAGGCTGACCTTTACCCCACCCCCTACGAGCAGGGCAACCAGAACCAGACTACACAGTGGAGTGACTGCATCGCTTTTTACGAGCGACTTGCGACGGACTTCCCCGGCGTATTGCATTTCTTGCAGATTGGAACGTCGGACAACGGTCTACCCTTGCATGCTGGTGTGGTGAGCAGCGACGGTGTCCATGACCGTGCGCAGATCAAGGCCGATGGTCGGCCGGTCTTCTTCAACAACAACGGCATACACCCAGGCGAGCCAGAAGGCATAGACGCATGTATGGCCCTGGTGCAGGACTTTTGCTCCCAGCCAGAGCGCCTGGCGGCCTTGGGCAAGACCGTGTTTTTGTTCATCCCCGTCTACAACGTGGACGGTTGCCTGAACCGCCAGTCCACATCACGTGTGAACCAGTTGGGTCCTGAGGAGTTTGGTTTTAGGGCCAACGGGCGCAACCTGGACCTGAACCGTGACTTCATCAAGTGCGACAGTCTGGCGGCGCAGGCTTTCAACCAGTTTTTCACCGCCTGGGACCCGGATGTGATGGTCGACACCCACACCTCCAATGGTGCGGACTACCACTACACGATGACACTGATCAATACCCAGACCGACAAGCTGGGTGGAGAACTGGGCGGCTTCCTGCGCGACACCATGCTGCCCGACATTTACACAGCCATGGCAGAACGCGGCTGGCCCACGTGTCCCTATGTGAACCCGATACGGGCCACACCAGACGATGGCATCGAAGACTTTCTGGAGGTGCCGCGTTTCTCCACTGGTTACGCAGCGCTGCACCACTGCATTGGCTTTATGCCCGAGACCCACATGCTCAAGCCCTTTGCAGACCGCTACGCGTCCATGCGTACCCTGGTCGAAGTGGTGCTGGCGTTCACGGTCAGCCATGCCACGCAGATACAGGCACTGCGCCGGGCCGCACGGCAGGCCGCCAGTGCGCAGCGGCGCTGGCCGGTGCTGTGGGCGCCCGACACCAACCGTCCGTCTGCGTTCAAGTTCAAAGGTTATGCGTCGGTCTACCGTCCCAGTGCCTTGGGCAACTACAGCCGCCTGGCCTATGACCGCAACCAGCCGTGGGAGCGCGACATTCCCTGGTACAACCGCTGCACAGCGGCTCTGGAAGTGGCTACGCCCAAGTGTTATCTGATTCCCCAGGCCTGGCGCGAGGTCATTGAGCGTCTGCAATGGAATAGTGTGGTGCTGCGGCGCCTGGAGGCAGACCAAAGCCTGCAAGCACAGGTCTACCGCATCGGCACGCTGCAGTCGCGCACCAACGCCTATGAGGGTCATATGTTCCACGACAGCATGGAGCTCACGGTGCACACCGAGACTATCCAGGCACTGGCGGGTGATGTGCTGGTGGACCTGGCCCAGCCGAATTCCCGGTATGCGGTGGAGACACTGGAGCCGCAGGCGCATGACAGTTTTTTCCGCTGGGGCTTTTTCAACAGCGTGCTGGAGAAGAAGGAGGCCTATTCAGACTATGTGTTTGAAGACACGGCGCAGGAGATGCTGAAGGAGGAGCCCGAGCTGCGCACACGTTTCGAAGCCTGGAAGCAGACCTTTCCCGCGTTGCTCACCGACCAGACGGCCGTGCTGGATTTCATCTTCGCCAACGGCAAACGTTTCCGCGAACCCGAGTGGCGGCGCTACCCGGTGGTGGGCTTGTTGTAGACGTATTGTGAAAATGGGCTTTATGAAGGGGTTTTGTGCAGGAGTAGGATGCAGCTAACGAGACGTTGGACCTACCTGGAGAATCACCATGGCGAACAAACATGCGGCCACCCCTGCTGCCCCAGCACAGCCTGACGGGGACGATACGTTGCTGGACGGCGATGAGATGGACGATGAGGGAGATGAGGGCATTACCGAGGTGGAGATTGGTCAGCTCATGCACCACCCCGACGGCTACTACTGGATCACCCCGGATGGCAAACAGGAGTTCGGTCCGTTTGACAGCCTGGAGCTTGCCTTGGCCGATATGCAATCCGCCAGTGAAGAGTCGGCAGAGCCGGGCGAGACCCTGCAGGAGGCAGAGGATGAGTTGGGTGTCGCGGACTGGGTAAATCCCGACACCGGTGAACTGGCAGAAGGCCAGTCCACGCCCCGTTTCCAGGATGAATAAACAGGCCTATACAAACCGGCTGTCAACGCCCTTTTCTTTCAGCTTTTTCTCCAGCTCCTGGTCTTCCAGCTCGCGTTTGCGTTGCTGCTGTTTGACACGTTCTGCTTCGCGCATGGCGTCCAGTTCTTCTGGTGTGGGCTCCTTGTCGAAGGACAGGGTGGGACCACTGGCCGTGGCGGGCTCGCCGCGCTTGCTCTTGAGCTTCATGGCCAGGCGCAGCTCATTGGCCGAGTCGGCGTTGCGCAGGGCTTCTTCGTAGCCGATATGGCCATCGTTGTAGAGCTCGAACAGCGCCCAGTCGAAGGTGCGCATGCCCAGCTCGCGCGACTTCTCCATCAGTGCCTTGATTTCGCCAAACGCACCCTTGAAAATGCGTTCCGCAATCGTGGGCGTGTTGAGCAAAATCTCGATGGCCGCCTTGCGGCCCTTGCCGTCTTCGGTGCGCACCAGGCGTTGCGAAATGATGGAGCGCAGGTTGGCCGACAGGTCCATCAGCAGCTGGTTGCGCCGGTCTTCGGGGAAGAAGTTGATGATGCGGTCTATGGCCTGGTTGGCGCTGTTGGCATGCAGCGTGCCCAGGCACAGGTGGCCGGTTTCGGCGAAGGCGATGGCGTGTTCCATGGTCTCGGGGTCGCGGATCTCGCCAATCAGGATCACATCGGGCGCCTGGCGCAGCGTGTTCTTCAGCGCGTGGTGCCAGGAGTGGGTGTCCACACCCACCTCGCGGTGGCTGACCAAAGATTTCTTGGACACATGCACGTATTCGACCGGGTCCTCCACCGTGATGATGTGGCCCGCCGAGGTGCTGTTGCGGTGGTCGATCAGGGCCGCAAGCGTCGTTGACTTGCCTGACCCGGTGCCGCCCACCACCAGCACCAGGCCGCGCTTGTTCATGATTACTTCTTTGAGGATGGGCGGCAGGTCCAGCTTGTCAAAGTTGGGAATCTCGGACGCGATGGTGCGCACCACCATGGCCACGTTCTGCTGCTGCACATAGACGTTGACGCGAAAGCGCGAGAGGCCGGGTATGGAGATCGCAAAGTTGCATTCCATCTCCTTGGCAAACTCCTCGCGCTGACGCTCGTTCATCAGCGAGTTGGCAAAGACCCGTGTCAACTCCCCGGTGAGTTTTTGGCTGGACAGGGGTTGCATGGACCCATGGGCCTTCATGCTGGGCGGGAAGTCGTTGGCAATGAACAGGTCGGAGCCGCCGGCCTGGCTCATGCCGGCCAACAGCTTGTGCATGTAGGCGCGGGCTTGTTCTTCGGTCAGAGTGGCCATGGGCGGAGTATCTACGCCATCTTTTGGACGGTCAAGCGTGCAAAATGGGTCAAACCAACCAAGGGCGATTCAACATGCCAAGCAACGCAAAACACCACATCAACGTGCTGCAGTCCGTTGTCACCTCAACGCTGAGTGCCTGGCGCGGCACCAGTGTGGTCAAAGCGTCCAAGCAGCCCCAAAAGCGGCTCAAGCTGTATGACATGGAAGGCTGCCCCTACTGCCGCCGTGTGCGTGAGGCGCTTACCGCATTGGGGCTGGACGCAGAAATTTACCCTTGTCCCAAGCGCGGCAAGCTTTACCGCCCAGTAGCGGAGCGACTGGGCGGTAAACGCCAATTCCCACTTCTGGTCGATCCGAATACTTCTACCTCGTTGTACGAGGCGGCCGACATCGTCGACTACCTGTTCAAGACCTATGCGGACCGCAAGACGCCACTTGCTTACACCAAGGGCGTGCTGGCCCCCGTGCTGGGCGGGATGGGGTCGCTGGTGAGCGGCATGCGTGGCACGACGGCCCGCAAGGCAAACCATCCCAAGAAGTTGCTGGAGCTGTGGAGCTTTGAGTCCAGCCCGTACTCACGCCTGGTGCGGGAGCGCCTGACGGAGCTGGAGCTGGCCTATGTATTGCACAACATCGGCAAGGAGCAGTTCGCGGACATGGGGCCGGCCGTGCGGCGTGTCCAGCCCGGTCCCTACAAGCCGCGCGCCGGGGGCCGCCGCGAAAAGGTCCTGGCAGAAAACGGGCGGGTGCAGGTGCCTTACCTGGAAGATCCGAACACGGGCACCAAGTTATACGAATCGGCCGACATCATCGACTACCTGGAGCGGCAGTATGCCCAATGAGCGCCCAGTGAGCCCGCTCACCACAGCTTGGCGCAGTTGCCACTGAAGATGACGGGCCCTTGTGGGCTGGCAGGCGCCGCGTCGGTTTCTACCGTGATGCTCAGCTTGCTCACTTTGGAGAACAACTTTTCCGAGGTGTCAGGCAGGTTGGACACGGCAGACCCTTTGGCCGGAACCACACCGACCGCAAACGGCTGTCCTTCCGTGGGATGGGCCCACAGCACCAGATGGCCCACGGGTGGTGCGGTTACTGGGCCAATGATTTTGACCGTCATGGTCTTGCCGTGGCGCAGTGAACTGACCAGTACTTTGCCATTGCCCAAGGCATCGGTCAGCAGACCGACATAACTGGGGGGCAAACGCTCACCGGACCGCATGGCGATCTGTTCGCTGGAGACAAACAGTGTGGGCGCCAGGAAAAACAGTGCACTGGCAGCCAGCACACCCGCCGCCAGACCACCAAAACCGAAACCAGCGGGCAGTAGCCAGCCCAGCCAGGCCGGTGGTGTGAGCGGTGCCAGTTGTTGCGGCTCCTTGGCTGGCTGCGTGCGTGCGGCAATCGCGGGCCACAATTGGGCCGATGGCTTTTCGGGGGGGATGGAAATGGCCAGTTCTCCCAAGCGGATTTCCCACTGGGTGACTCGCATCTGAACGTCGGCACGGTCGGTGCGCAGCCGCTCGAACCGCCGCCGGGCGCCGCCCCGTAGTGTGCCCAAAACATACGAAGAGGCCAGATGGTCCAGTAATTCGGGTTGCGTGTACCTCATGCAACTACCCCATGGCCGGCCAGGCAGGTTTTGAGTTTTTCCAGGCCACGGCGTATCCAGGCTTTCACGGAACCCAGTGGCGCGCCCATCTGGGCCGCCACCTCGGTGTGGGACAAGCCCTGGTAGTAGGCCAGGGCCAGGCTTTGGCGGTGACTGCCTTCCAGAGCGTTCATGCAAGCCTCGATATGCAGTGCCTGGGTTGCCTGTTCCATCAATTGCATGGCGCTTGGGTTTGCGCCTGTGCTGGACACGGCTTCTGCGTCTTGTGTCAGGTCATCGCCATCCGACAATTCACTTTCCTTGCGGCGGGTGCGCATGCGCAGTGCGTCAAGTGCCTTGTTGCGCACGATCGCAATCAACCATGTCATGGGTTGAATGGCTTGCCCTTCGACCTCGCTGCGGTAGCCGCCCGCATTTTTCCAGATACTCACATACGCCTCTTGCAAAACATCTTCAGCCGATTGCCCATTACCCAATATACGTGCGGCAACGCCAAACAGATGCGTATGGGTGCGTTCATAGAGTTGTGCAAATGCGGCGTGGTTGCCATGTGCGGCTAGCCCGATCAACTCCTGCAGGCTCAGGGTGTCCAGTTTCATGCGGGTCAGTATATGGATTTCTGTAAATAGCTTGCCTGTCCTGCATCCAAATTTCTATCTGGGCCGTATATCCGGTATAGGCTGTGTGACGGCAGCCGTCGATTCCCTTTCAGGAGAACAAGCATGGGACGTTTATCTGCAAGCAAGGTATGGGTGTCGCTGTTGGCCAGCGTGGTGTGGGCAAGTGCCACCTGGGCTTCTGCTCCACCAGCCGCAGTGGTCGATGGTGTTGTCATGCCAGCCTGGCTGGAGCGCGAAGGCCAACGCCAACCCATTGTTCCCGGCATGGTTTTGCAGGAACGCGACCGGATCGAGACGGGAGCCAACGCGCGCATTCTGCTGACCTTGCCTGAGGGCAGCAAGGTCAAGCTGGGCGAACGCGCGCAATTGGGTTTTGATGCCCTGGTCGCCCGGCGCGAAGGGCAGGATGGGAGTGTGTTTCTGAAATCCGTAATTAGCGTGGTGACCGGCGCATTCCGGTTTACGACGGACGTTTTGTCCAAGAAGCGCAGCCGGCGTGAGGTGGACATCCGGCTGGCCACCGTGACGGCGGGCATTCGCGGTACCGACCTGTGGGGCAAACAAGGCGGAGCCAGGGAAATCGTCTGTTTGCTGGAAGGCAAGATAGAGGTCACGCGGGACCCTGTGGCTGGCCAGAACACGGCACCTGTCATATTGGACCAGCCCATGCAGTTCTACATTGCCCCCAAAGGCGAACCCACCTTGCCGATAGGCCGCGTGCCGGACGCCCAACTGGCCCAATGGGCAGCCGAAACCGATATTGCGCGGGATACGGGTGGCGCCAGTGTGGGCGGACGCTGGAAAGTGCGCTTCGACGCCGACACCACATTTGCAGGCGCCATGGCACTTTACGAGGACTTGCGCAGCCAGGGTTATGCCGCGCAATTTCAGCCCGAAAAAAAAGCTGGCAAGCGCATCTATGTGGTGCAACTTGCCAACTTGTCCAGCGCGGGTGATGCCCGCGCATTGGCGAACCGGCTGGGTAATGGCGCAAGTGCCATGCCCAGCGTGGGGCGCTACTAAAAACAGATCAGAGTGTCATCTTGAACTGCACGCCATAGGTCCGCGGGTCGTTGATGAAACCGGTCAGGTTGTTGAAGTCGATGGCACCGGTCACACGCACCTGGTTGGTGATGTTGCGGCCGAAGATCGCGGCTTCATACTTGCCATTGCCCCAGTTGTAGCCCAGGCGCAGGCCGCCTTCCAGCAGGGGAGGGGCGGTGAACTCTGCGGACTTGTACAGGAACAGATTGGTTTCGCTGCGGTAGGCCCAGTCGGTGTAGATGAAAAACTCGCCACCGTTGGCCGCAGGGATGCCGTAACGTGCTGTCACGTTGGCAATCCACCTGGGGGCATTGGGCAGTGGGTTGCCGTCGATCAGGGCCAGGCCTGCACCGTTCTAGGCGTTCAA
>JAZKDY010000177.1:0-3907 GCA_040387325.1 Pseudomonadota bacterium
CAACTGCCTTCTTGCCGCCTTCCATGATCACGTTCATGAATTTGGACAGCTCTACGTTGCCGAACTTAGGATCCGGCAGAATTTCACGTTTAGGGACTTCGCGACGACGTGGCATTTTTTCACCTCTTTGCTTCAGTTGGCGCCCTTACGGACACCGCGAGAGTTAATTAATAAGACTCTCACTTACTCGACCCAAACAGCGGGTCACTTCGTTCATTCACCGCGCCACGCAGTAAACAAACACCTTTTATTTTTTCGAATCCAGGGTTTTGAGGCCGTGGGTTCAGGCTGATTATTTAGCCTTTGGCTTCTTGGCACCGTACTTGGAGCGCGACTGCTTGCGGTCTTTCACGCCTTGCAAGTCGAGCGAACCACGGACGATGTGGTAACGCACACCGGGCAAGTCCTTGACACGACCGCCACGAACCAGCACCACGCTGTGTTCCTGCAGGTTGTGGCCTTCACCGCCGATGTAGGAGATCACTTCAAAACCGTTGGTCAAGCGCACTTTGGCAACTTTACGCAGAGCGGAGTTAGGTTTTTTAGGCGTTGTGGTGTACACACGGGTGCACACACCGCGACGCTGCGGAGAGTTCTGCATCGCAGGGCTCTTCGACTTGATGGTCTCGACCTCACGGCCTTGACGCACGAGTTGATTGATGGTTGGCATTTAAAAAACGTCCCTAAACGTTTGAAACTAATTGAAAACGTGAATCCCTTCGGAAATTCCGAAAAGCCTTCTACTGTATCAGCTTAGGGGTTTCCCCGCAAGTGCTTATCGGATCCAGAGGCGAATCGAGTCCCAGGCGCGGCCCAGAATGCCCGATTGCTCCACCGCTTCCAACGCAAGCAACGGCACCTCGGCAACAACTTGCTCACCCGCCAGAATCTTCAGCGTACCCAGTTGTTGACCCTTGGCAACCGGCGCAACCAGCGGATCGGTACGCACCACCTGGGTTTTGAGCTTGGCTCCGCTGCCTTGGGGAACGGCCACCACAATGGCTTGCGGGCGCCCAACTTTCACCGTAGCTTGTGCGCCTTTCCAGATGTTTGCGCTCACTACGGCTTGGTCAGCTTCAAATAGTTTGACCGCTTCATAGGCGGTATAGCCCCAGTTCAGCAGCTTTTGCGATTCGTTGGCGCGGGCGTTCTCGTTGGCCGTACCCAAGACAATAGACAACAGGCGGCGGCTACCGCCGGTACCGGGCGTTCCGGCGGGCGCAGCCGGATTGACCAGATTAGTGAAATCGCGGCGGGCCGTGGCCACCATGCAATAACCCGCAGCCTCGGTGTAGCCGGTTTTCAGGCCATCGACCGTGGGATCGCGGAACAGCAACAGGTTGCGGTTGCTGTCATTGGCCGCCGGTGTGCCGGGGTAGCGGTATTTCTTGATGGCGTAAAAGCCTACGTAGTCCGGGAAGTCGGCCATCAGGCGGGTGGCCAGAATGCTCAGGTCCCGGGCCGTAGTGGTATGGCCGGCTTCGGTCAGGCCCTCGGGATTTTTGTAACCGGTGGACTTCATGCCCAACACCTTGGCCTGGTCATTCATCATTTGCACAAAACGTTCCGCCGAGCCGCCAACCCCTTCGGCCAGCGCCATCGTGGCGTCATTGCCGGACTGGACAATCATGCCCTTGATCAGATCCTCTACTGGAACCTGCATCTTGGGGTCGATGAACATGCGGGATCCGGGCATCTTCCAGGCACGCTCGCTGACCGGCAGGGTTTGGCGCAAGTCCAGCTTTTTGGTGCGCAAGGCATCAAACACCAGATAAGCAGACATCAGCTTGGTCAGCGATGCGGGCTCAACCGGCATGTCAATGTCCTTGGCGGCCAGTATCTGGTTGGAGGTGACGTCCAGCAGCAAGTAGGCGCGGGCGGCCACTTCGGGCGGCTGCGGCGTTTGGGCCGCCACGGAGAAACTGAGCAGGGTAGCCACAAGGGCGGCGAAGAGTGATTTCATGGGAGAGTAGGTCTGGGCCTGGCCCGCAAAGGGCCTGCAGCGTATGAAACAGGGTTGACGAGAAGACGGAGCGGATCGGTGGCGAGGCAGCTGATTGAGAGGAAAGGCGTTTACGGAGCGGTTCCGGCCAGCAAGTGGCGCACCACCAGACTGCGCAACAGCGGCAATTGTCCATGAAAGAAGTGGGCGACTCCGGGAATGACCGTAACCGGCAAGGATTGGGGCCGGGCCCAGTCCATCACGTCGGCCAGCGGCACCGTGTCGTCCTGCTCGCCATGCAGCACCAGCGTGCGCGCATGCAGGTCTGGCGCAATGGGCGCCACGGTGAACCGGCTGGTGGCCGTGCCCACCAGCACCAATTGCTCGGGTGGGCGCTGGGGACCTAGCGCTGCGACCGCGTGGCTGGTGACAAAGGCGCCAAAGGAAAACCCGGCCAACGCCAACGGCTGGGTGGCACTGCCTTCGGTGCCGTGGGCAACAACCGCCAGCAAGTCTTGCAGCTCGCCACGGCCTTCGTCGTACACCCCCTCGGTGGCACCCACACCGCGGAAATTGAAGCGCAGCGCGCGCCAGCCACACTGAACGAAGGCCCGGGCCAGGGTCTGCACGACCTTGTTGTCCATGGTGCCGCCAAACAGCGGGTGCGGGTGGGCTACGACCGCCACGCCACGCGGTGTGGCGCCGTCGGGCAGGCTTGGCAAGTCTTCCAGCGCCTCGATCGCTCCTGCGGGCCCTTGCACCACAAATCTACGGGTTTGATTGTTCACAGAAATGCTATTGTTTTAGTAGCGACACCATCATATTTCGCGGGGGCTACAGCTCAATTCTTCATATGCGACTGCCGCCAGCCACCCTACCGGCCCAGGTGGGCGGGTGTGACCAGGCGCTCCACTACCTTGCCGTTCTTCAGGTGGGATTCGACGATTTCGTCGATGTCGTGTTCGTCCACGTAGGAGTACCAGACGCCTTCCGGGTAGACCACGGCGACCGGACCGCCGGCGCAACGGTCCAGGCAGCCAGCCTTGTTGACGCGGACCTGGCCGACCCCAGCCAGCCCCGCAGCGCGGACCTGTTGTTTGCAGCGGTCAAATCCAGCCTGTGCATTGTGCTGGGCACAACTGGCCTCCCCGTTGGTACGTTCGTTGAGGCAGAAGAAGATGTGGTGCGCGTAGTACGGCTTGGCGGGAGCGGTGGGTTCAGTCATAGGGCTGGATTCTAATTTTTTACGTCGCGCCGCCAGATCAGGGACAGCACATAGAACAGCGTGGCGTAGGGCCACAACCAGCCCAACCACTGGGCCAGGCCGTGGAAACGGATAAAACGCCCCTGCTCCCAAGCGTGCAGGGTCTGGGCGAAATAGGGGCTCTCCGGCGCCTGGTTCAACAGACTCAAGTACACGCCCAGCGACAGCAGCAGCAAAGATGCGCTGGCCCGCCACGGCACCAGGGCCAGGACCAGGGCCAGCACGCCGGCCATCACCATGCCAAATTGCACCGGCATGCTCAACCAGGCCCAGGCGTGGACGGGCCCCCAGCTCAGCGCTGCCGACAGCGCCGTGACCGCAACGCCTGCGCCCAGCATCACCAATACAAACGCGGCACGACGGGAGCGGGAGCGGATCACACAAAAGGCCAGTAAACACGGGATCAGCAGGCCCAGCATCACACACACCATTTCGGCGCCGGGCACCAGCGGCTGCAGCTCGGTTTCGCGCACTGGAAGCCAGTCCAGAAATAGCGTATCGACCAGTTGTGCGCCTAGGCTCTCCTCCACCCGCTCCAGCACTTGACCCAGCCCGAAGGGCACGGCAGGCGGAAACAGCAGCGCCATCGGCCACAGTGCCAGCAGCACAATGCCCCCACGGGACTCGGGACCAAACCAGCGGGCGCGGATTTGGCTCCAACGGTCTATCGCGCCAAGCCGGGCCAGCAACACCGCAAGGAT
>JAZKDY010000178.1:0-14822 GCA_040387325.1 Pseudomonadota bacterium
CCATGAGCTTTGCCAAACCCACCACCCTGAGCCGCGAACAGGTTGCCGAATTCGAACGCGAGGTCAATGCCATCCGCGACAGCGTCATGAACAAACTCGGCCAGGCCGATGTGGACCACATCCGCAACATGATCCGCATCAGCCGCGCCAGCGAAATCGGTGGCCGCGCGTTGCTGCACTTTGGCCTGGGGCCGCTGAGCTGGCTGGCGGGAGTGCTGGCCCTGGCCAACGCAAAGATCCTGGACAACATGGAAATCGGCCACAACGTGATGCACGGCCAGTACGACTGGACGGGCGACCCGGCGCTGAACTCGCAGACTTTTGAGTGGGACATTGCCTGTGATGGCGAGCAGTGGCGGCATTCGCACAACGTCACCCACCACACCTACACCAACATTCTGGGCAAGGACCGCGACCTGGGTTATTCGCTCTTACGCATGACGGACGAGCAGAAGTGGAAGCCGCGCCACTGGTTCCAGCCGCTGGCCAACCTGATGCTGGCCATGGGTTTTCAATACGGCGTGGGTTCACACGATCTGGAGATTGGCCGTTACAAACACGGCGCCATGCCCAAGGAAGAATTCAAGGCGCGGCTGGACCGCTTTCTGTCCAAGGTCGGCAAGGTCTGGTTCAAGGACTACCTGTTATTCCCCGCGTTGGCCCTGTGGAGCGCACCACGTGTGCTGGCGGGCAACTTCTGCGCCAATTTGATCCGCAACCTGTGGACCTACCTGATCATCTTCTGCGGCCATTTCACCGAAGGCGTGGCCATCTACCGCGAGGAAGATACGCGCAATGAGACCAAAGGCGACTGGTATATCCGCCAGCTCTCGGGCTCCAGCAACCTCACGGGCGGCAGGCTCTTTCACACCATGAGTGGACACCTGAGCCACCAGATCGAGCACCATCTGTTCCCGGACATGCCAGCCCACCGCTACCCCGAGGTAGCCACACAGATCCAGGCACTGTGCCGTAAATATGGCCTTTTCTACAACACGGGTAGTCTTTTCAAGCAGTATTTGACGGTGATGAAACGCATCCTGACCTATACCTTGCCGCCCAAGCGTGTGCCCGTATGACGCAGTGCAATATGCGGTTAGGCGAAACGCTCTACGTTAAATGACCAATTGGTCGGTACCATCGCGCCCCAAAGGAGCTTCCCTCTCATGAACGATTCGTATCTTGGCTTTGCCAACTCAACTTTGGGCTCACGCATTGCTGCGATGCTGGGCTTGCCCCAACCCCTGCCTTTGGAGCGCTTCAAGCCCGGCCAGCCCGTCATCAAGGGTGGTGTGCTGATCGGTGGCGGTGGCACACCCCAACTGCTGAATGCTTTGGTAGCCGCCTTCAAGTCCATGGACGCGCAAACCGTCGCGCACAAGAGCCTGCCGCAATGGATGGGCCTGGCCAACGAAGCCGGCATGATGACCGGACGCTGGGGCGTGGCAGACCAGGCCGGTGAAAAGGTCAAGGCCCTGGTGTTTGACGCCACCGGTCTGACCGACAGCTCGGAATCCGAAGCCATCTACAACTTCTTCCACGACGCAGCCCGCTCTGTGTTGCCATGCGGCCGCGTGGTTGTGCTGGGTCGTCCACCCGAGGCGTGTGCCAATCCGCGCCAAGCGACGATCCAACGCGCGCTGGAAGGCCTGACACGTTCGCTGGCCAAAGAACTGAAGCGCGCCATCACCGTGCAACTGGTTTACGTGGCCGAAGGTGCCGAAGACCAGTTGGAAAACACACTGCGGTTTTTGCTGTCGCCACGTTCGGCCTATGTGTCGGCACAAGTCGTGCGTCTGACCGCTCCCAGTGCCAATACAAGTATTGCGGTCGATTGGGCACAACCCCTGGCCGGCAAGAAGATTCTGGTGACCGGCGCATCCCGCGGCATTGGTGAGTCGATTGCCGAAGTCATGGCCCGCGACGGCGCACAAGTCATTTGCCTGGATGTGCCACAAGCCAAAGAGGGATTGGACGCAGTGGCCCAGCGCCTGGGCGCCAAGGCCTTGGCCCTGGACATCGGTTCCGCTGAAGCACCACAAGCCCTGGTGGATGCGGCGCTGGCCGATGGCGGCTGGGATGTGGTCGTGCACAACGCGGGCATCACCCGCGACAAGACCATTGCCAACATGAAGGACCACCTGTGGCAGGCGGTAGTCAATGTCAACCTGTCCACGCAGGAGCGCATCAATGACGCGCTGGTGGCGGCAGGTGCCTTGAAAGCCGGTGCACGCATTGTGTGTGTGTCGTCCATCTCCGGCATTGCCGGCAACCTGGGCCAGACCAACTACGCGCTGTCCAAGGCCGGTGTCATCGGCATGGTGCAAAGCATGGCGCCGGTGTTGGCCGAGAAGGGCATCACCATCAACGCGGTGGCGCCCGGCTTCATCGAAACCCAGATGACGGCTGCCGTGCCCTTTGCGATCCGCGAAGCCGGCCGCCGCATGAATTCCATGGGGCAGGGCGGTCAGCCGGTCGATGTGGCGGAAGCCATTGCCTGGTTTGCGTCTCCCGCGTCCGGTGGTTTGACCGGCAATGTGGTGCGCGTCTGCGGCCAAAGCCTGATTGGTGCCTAAGATCATGACTACAACACAAGACATCACCGGCTCCCCCAGCCTGGCCGCTACCTTTTTTCGTGCCCTGGGCACGGGTGGCAAGCGCCCCGGCCTGGTCAAGACCTTGCCCAAGGTGGAGCTGGCCATCCCCAGCGTCACGCTGGATGCCAAACACATTGCGCGTTACGCGGCGTTGTGCGGCTTCAGCGCGTCGCAGGGCGTGCCGCTGATCTACCCGCAGATGCTGACCTTCCCGCTGGTGACCGCCTATATGTGTTCACCCGAATGCCCCTGGCCCGCCATGGGCACGGTGCACCTGGCCAACAGCATAGAACAGCGCAAACAGTTGCGCGCCGGTGACACGGTGCGCGTCGAGATGGGCACGGGCGAATTGTTCACCCACGAAAAAGGCCAGGGTTTTACGCTGGACCTGCGCATCCTGCGCGACGGTGAGTTGGTCTGGAGCGCCACACAAAGCCTGCTGCGCGTAGGTGTCAAGGAAACATCGGGCCAGCCCTTCACCAGCCAGCTGGCGCTGGACACGTCCTTGTCCTGCCAGACCGAATTCACGGCACCCGCCGATATTGGCCGCAGCTACGGTGCCGTGTCGGGCGACCGCAACCCCATCCACCTGACGGCCATCACCGCCAAGCTGTTTGGCTTCAAACGCGCGATTGCACACGGCATGTGGACCAAGGCCCGTGCCTTGTCTTATCTGCTGCCGGCAGATCCGCTGGAGCAGGCCTCGGCTTCTGTGGAGTTCAAGACACCGCTGCTGCTGCCCGGGCGCGCCGCGCTGTGGACCGAACGCTCCGCCCACGGAGCCCAGTTTGAAGTGCGCGACAAAAAGGGCATGCGCCCCCATCTGCGCGGACAACTCAGCTACTAAAACAATAGCAATCGCCCTGCGAACCAGTCTCTAATTTTGTTTTGCAATACGCAAGGAACAGCACCATGACAACCCCCTCTATTCGCCGCGTCGCCATCCTGGGCGGCAACCGCATTCCCTTCGCACGCTCCAACACCGTCTACTCCCAAGCCTCCAACCAGGAGATGCTGACCGCCACACTGCAAGGCCTGGTGGACCGCTTCAACCTGCACGGCGAACGCCTGGGTGACGTGGTCGCCGGTGCGGTGATGAAACACTCGCGTGACTTCAACCTGGTGCGCGAATCCGTGCTGTCCACCACGCTGGCGCGCGAGACACCGGCCTTTGACATCCAGCAAGCCTGCGGCACCGGCCTGGAGGCGGCCATGATCGTGGCCAACAAGATCGCGCTGGGCCATATCGAGTCCGGTATTGCCGGCGGTGTAGACACTACGTCCGACGCACCGATTGCACTGAACGAAAAGCTGCGCAAGATCCTGTTGGACCTGTCCCGCGCCAAGACCGGTGCACAGCGTCTGGCGATTGCCGCACGTGTGCGTCCGTCCATGCTGCTCAAGCCCGCCTTGCCGCGCAATGGCGAGCCACGTACCGGCTTCTCGATGGGTGAACATGCCGAGATCATGGCGCGCGAATGGGCTGTGCCCCGTGAAGCGCAGGACGAGCTGGCGCTGAAAAGCCACCAGAACCTGGCCAAGGCGTATGACCAGGGTTTCTTCACCGACCTGATGACACCCTTCAAGGGCGTCACCAAAGACAACAACCTGCGCGCCGATCTGACGATCGAAAAGCTGCGCTCCCTGAAGCCCGTGTTCGACAAAAAGGTAGCACCCGGCCAAGGCACGCTGACTGCCGGCAACTCGACACCGTTGACCGACGGCGCATCCGCCGTGTTGCTGGCCAGCGAAGAGTGGGCTGCCGCGCACAATCTGCCGGTACAGGCCTACATCACCTTCAGCGAAGTGGCTGCGGTGGACTTCTTCGACAAGAAGGAAGGCCAGAACCCCGAGGGCTTACTCATGGCCCCAGCCTATGCCGTGCCCCGCATGCTGGAGCGCGCCGGCCTGACGCTGCAAGACTTTGACTACTACGAAATCCACGAAGCCTTTGCCGCCCAGGTGTTGTGCACGCTGAACGCCTGGCAAGACAAGGTGTTCTGCAAAAACCAGTTGGGCTTGTCCAAGCCACTGGGCAAGATCGACATGAGCAAGCTCAACGTCAACGGCAGCTCGCTGGCAGCGGGTCACCCCTTTGCCGCAACCGGCGGCCGCATCGTCGCCACGCTGGCCAAGATGCTGGCGCAAAAGGGCTCCGGCCGCGGTTTGATCTCCATCTGCGCGGCAGGTGGCCAGGGCGTTGTCGCCATCATCGAAAGGTAATTCTCGCCATGTTGCAATACAAAGCCCCCCTGCGCGACATGCGCTTTTTGATCAACGAAGTGCTGGACTATCCCCAGCACTACAGCACGATGTCCAATGGAGCGGACGCAACACCCGAGATGGTTGACGCCATCCTGGAAGGCGCTGCAACCTTGTGTGAAGAGGTGCTGGCACCGCTGAACGCATCCGGTGACAAGGAAGGCTGCCATCTGAACGACGGTGTGGTCACCACACCCAAGGGCTTCAAGGAAGCCTATGCGCAATTCATCGCCGGTGGCTGGCAAGGCCTGTCCTTCCCCGTGGAATACGGCGGCCAAGGTCTGCCCATGTCGCTGAACCTGATGAAGTCGGAAATGATGGGCGCGGCCAACTGGTCGTTCAACATGTACCCCGGCTTGAGCATCGGCTGCATCAACACGCTGCTGCAATACGGCACCGACGCCATCAAGACCGTGTACCTGCCCCGCCTGGTGGCTGGCGAGTGGACCGGCACCATGTGCCTGACCGAACCCCAGTGCGGCACTGACCTGGCCCAGGTCAAGACCCGCGCCGAGCCACAGGCCGACGGTACCTACGCACTGACTGGAACCAAGATTTTCATCTCGTCCGGCGACCACGATCTGGCGGAAAACATCGTCCACATCGTGCTGGCCCGCCTGCCCGGCGCGCCTGAAGGCACACGCGGCATTTCGTTGTTTGTGGTGCCCAAGTTGGCAGTTGGCGCAGACGGCACCGTGGGTGATCGCAACGGCGTCAACACCGGCTCGCTGGAACACAAGATGGGCATCGCCGCCAATGCGACGGCGGTCCTGAACTTTGACGGCGCCATCGGCACCTTGATTGGTGAACCCAACAAGGGCCTGGAAGCCATGTTCACCTTCATGAACACGGCCCGCATCGGCACTGCCATCCAGGGCGTGGCCCATGCCGAGTTGTCGTTTCAGGGGGCATTGCCTTACGCCCAAGAGCGCCGCTCCATGCGCGCACTGTCGGGCAAAAAAGAGCCGGAGCAAGTGGCCGATGCGCTGATCTGGCACCCCGATGTGCGCCGCATGCTGCTCACGCAAAAAGCCATTGCCGAAGGTGGCCGGGCCATGGTTTATGGCGCCTCCAAGATCGCTGACAAGATGTTCAACGCGGTGACGGAAGGCGACCAGGCCAAGTACAAGAAGTACGACGACGAGTTGGGCTTCTACACCCCCATCCTGAAGGGTTTCTTGACCGAGATGGGTCTGGAAGCGGCCAACCTGGGCATCCAGGTGTTTGGTGGCCACGGCTACATCGGTGAACATGGCATGGAGCAGATTGCGCGCGATGCCCGCATCTCTACGCTGTACGAAGGCACAACCGGCATCCAGGCGCTGGACCTGCTGGGCCGCAAGGTGTTGCTCAACACCAAGGGCAAGTGTGTGCGCGATTTCAGCGGCACCATTCTGCGCATGGCCAAGCCTTATGCACTGCAACGTACGCCCATGGGCCAGATGATGCGCAGTCTGGCACGCCGCACGGCGCAGTGGAATGTGTTGACCACACTCATCATGCTGCGCGCATCCAAGGACCGCGAGCAGGTGGGTTCATCCAGCGTGGACTACCTGATGTACTCCGGCTTTGTGATGATGGCCTACTTCTGGGCGCTGCAGGCGTCCAAGGCCACCGAGCTGTTGGCCAGCGGCAAGGGCAAGGAATCCAACGATTTCTACACCGCCAAGATCCAGACGGCGGAGTTCTACTTTGCGCGCCTGTTGCCCCGTGCCGACAGCCACTACAGCGCGGCGCTGGCACCCACCAGCGCGGTCATGCAGATGCCGCAGGAGTTGTTCCAGATGGCGTGAGGCCCAGCAGAGGCCTGCGCTCAAGAAACGGGCCGGTTTCGGCCCCGCCAGCGCCGCGCCAGGCGCTGCCTGAAGTTGTGTCTGGGGTAGGTCATGCTGCGCACAGCGCTCACATAGTCCATTACCAGGCCAGGTGACCAGGCCAGCGCTTCAGCGCGCACCCGAACGCTGCCGGCCAGCCACATGTCGGGGTGCAGCAGCATGTGCAGCACGGTGGGCCAGAACGGCTTGTCTGCAAACACGCCCTCGATTGCAGCATCAATGGCTTGTACCACCACGGTAGAACAGTTGCGGTGGGTGAAGTTGTAGGTTGTATCCTCGCGGTAGCTGTTCCAAAAAGCCTGCAGGTACACGGGGTTGTAGACGCGAAAACGGATTTGCAGCGTTGACGGACGCGTTGCCGCGGCCTCTTCGCTGTAGGAGTGGCCCCAGCGGCCAGGCCGGTTGTTTTCAGGCGTGGCACGGGCCTCCTGTACGACGTTGTGCGCACCGATGCTCAGCCGCTCACGCGGGTGGTGGCTGATGTACAGGTCTGGCCCGCATTCGAGCGCCGTATGACCCGAAGACGCACGCCCCTTGCGCGACAAAGCCACGATATACCGCTCAAACACAGGCAACCTGATCCGGTCTTCAACAGAGCCCACCGCAGTCCAGATATGGACCACAAGGGGTTCATGGCGGGCCTTTTCAACAGCATGTGGCACGCTGGTGGCCGAGGCGGACGGGGCGGGCAGGGCAGGCGGTGCAGCACCCCGGTTGTCCTGGTACAGCGCAATGGCCGCCAGACGGGTGCCTGCGGGCAAGCGCTTGAGGCGCAAGGCTCCGCGCACCAGAACGCCACCGCCCGCCAGCAGTGCCAGCCCCAGGCAGAACGACACGTTCATGGCATCCGGCAGGGGCCAACTGGTGAAAAGCAGCACTGCCATGACCAGATAGCCCGCGCCCAGACAACACGACGTGCGCCAGTTGGCATACCGTATGAGCAGGCTTCCACCGATGCGCAGCAGGCCATTGAACAGAAAGGCCGCGCCAAACAGAACACCCGAAGTGATCGAATTGTCCCAGGGGAAATCCAGCACCAGGCTGGCACCCACCCACATCGCCAGGCCGCGCAGCATTTGCAGCCGGCGGCGTATGCGGGCATGGGTGGCACCTACCACCAGCTCCCCCAGGCCGAGCAGCAGCAAAATGCTGCCCAGTGCCCAGGTCGCAATGTTGGCAACGCCATCGACCAGATCAAACAGCACGCTCAAGCCCACTGCCAAAACCAGCAGGCCAATCACCAGAAAGAATTTCCAGCGCCTGATAAGTGCATCGCCACCGAAAAGAATCAACGCCAGTCTGAACATATGCCCTCTTCGATTGGAAAAGGCATCATAGCGTCAACATGCACGCAAAAAAAGCCGACCACAAAGGGTCGGCTTTTAGCGTGGGGCCCGTGAAGCTTAGGCGGCCAGCACACCCTTCAGGTAGGCGGAGATGGCTGCGTCCTGGCTGTTGGCGAAGAAGTATTCCTGGAACTTCTCACCCGCGATGGTGGCCTTCAGCAAGTCCTGGTCCACGGTCTTCAGCACGGTCAGCATGTCTTTGGTGGACGCCGCCTTCAGATCTTTGAGGATGCCGCGGTTCTTGGCCATGATGGCGGCGCGTTCCTTGGGGTAGCCTGCGCCGCGCTCGTTCTCGAGCAGCTTGCGGTAGCAGTCCTGCAGGTTCAGTTCGGCAGCCCAGCCAAAGCCCTTGGCGTAGGGCATGGACATGCAGTTGCCATCATTGATCTGGCCAAACAGGAAGGCGTCGGTCGGGTCAATGACCAAGCCGCAGAACACGCCCGGCATGGCGTTGCACGCCAGCATGGATCCCATGCCGGTGCCGCAACCGGTGACGACAAAGTCTGCAGCCTTGGAGTTCAGCAGGATGCCGGCCAGCAAGCCGTTCATCACATAGGTGAGCGAAGCCTTGTCGTCCGCGCTGTACATGCCGTAGTGGTGCACGCTGTGTCCCAGGGGTTCGGCAACGGTTTTAAGGGCTGTGGCGATCACTTCGCTTTTGGCGGCTTGGCTGTTTTCGATGATCAGGGCGATTTTCATGACAATAGGCTTCCATTTGAAAGTTGGTTTTGCAATACTTGAAATGCTATTTCAAATTTGATGCGCTATTGTCGCAAATTTTTCGCACTCCCGAAATAGGGACGTGAAATACAGGCTGGAAGTCAGTGGTTTTGGCGCGCAGGGCCGTGCGCGGGGGGTGGCAGCAGCAGGCCATTGACCGTAACCGCGAACTCTGCGTGGTTGATCTGGGGGTCAATGGCCCGTAGTTGGCGCGCCATGTCTTCAAACGCGTATCCCATGGCAAGGTGCATGTCTTGGTGCTGGATCCGGCGGGAGACCAGTTCATAGCCGGGTAGCGACACATCCACCCGCACGCTGTAGGGCCCACCCGCTTCCGCATATTCGGGGTCGCAGTGCATGCCGATCCAGCAAACCATGATTTCGGACTCTGCCCATGGGAGTTTGTAGGCCTGCACCTCGGCCGCAGTTGCCAGCGCGTTGGAGGGTTCAAGGCCGGCAAACCGAATGTGTATCGGATAGTTCATACATTTCCACCCTGTGGTCCGCGCCGTGGGCTGCGCGCAGGGGGTCCGTTTGAAGTGCAGATCGGGATGATCTCTAGCGTTTCTATCCCACTCAAGTCTTCAGTGTCAGCCAAGCCGGCGGAGGGGTCTGTTCGCCAGCCAACGCCGGGGTTAACAAATATGGTGAAACTACTCAGGCGGTCACGGACGCCAGGCTGTAACCCGGCTTGGTGAAGGCCGCCCGTGCCATGCCTTGGCACTCGGCCGCGCAGCGCAAGCACATTTGGGCGCATTGCTGGCAATATTCGAAGTCGTGTTTGGCGCATTCTGCAGCGCAGCGCTGGCAGGCCTGGGCGCATTGGGCACATACGGTATCGATGTGTACGCTTCCCAAGGCGATGGATGTGATCGCCTCGCGGCAGAGGTCGGCACATTCCCGGGCTAGCGCCATACAGCGGGACAGTGTTTCTGTGTGGCCGCCTTTGGCGCAGTCGGTCACGCATTGCAGGCAGGCAGCGGCACATTCACTGCATGCGCGTAGACAGTTCACTTCTTGGGGCGAGAGCATGGTGGTCTCCTGAATTTGCCGGGTTTTCAGGACACCTATCATGCTGCGCGTCACCCAGTCTGACTGTGTGGCGTCGCACACAGCGCGCCAAAAACGCAGGCATCAGGGCGCCACGGTGACCACACCCTTCATACCCGCGTCCAGGTGGCCGGGCTGCAGGCAGGCAAAGTCTACCTTCCCGGTCTTGGTGAACTGCCAGATCACCTCGCCGGTTTTGCCCGGTGCCAGCGTCACCATATTGGGCTCATCGTGCGCCATTTCCGGGTTTTTCTTCATCGCTTCGTAGTGCGCCTTGAGTTCCTTCTCGGTCCCCAGCACCAGCTCGTGTGGGAGTTTTCCGGAGTTTTTGACGACCAGGCGAATGGTTTCGCCCTTTTTGACGGTGATGCTGGACGGGGTGAAGCGCATGGTGTCACTCATATCCACCGTGATGGTGCGGCTGACCTTGGCGGCGCTGCCTGCCTTGCCAATGGCGCTGTCGGTGTGCCCATGGCCCCCTGCATGATTGCCTGCGGCAAATGAGGCTGTAGCCCCCGCCAATATTGAACATATCGCTATCAATTTGAGAGTATTCTGGATTTGCATGGTTTTCCCTTGCGCGGTGGTCGGTTCGGTATGGACTTTATACGCCGGGCGGGGCGGGTAAAATCTACGGGCTTAACCCTGTGCCCATTCAGCGTACAGGGATGAGTTGAATTTTCAACCCTCCAGCCCACCTACCAGGCCGCCCCAGTGACTCTGCACATCACCCAATTCGAGGGCAGCAACGCCCTGAGCAGCTTCCGTATCCAACAACTTTTGCCTGCGCTGCACGGCATCCATGAAAAAATCTCCGGCATTTCGGCCCGTTTTGTGCACCTGGTGGCCAGCGACGCGGCCCCCGACGCCGCGCTGAGCGAAAAGCTGGCGGCGCTGCTGACCTATGGCGACCCCTACACCGGCCCTACCGACGGCCCGCTGATTGTGGTGTCGCCCCGCCTGGGCACCGTGTCGCCCTGGGCGTCCAAGGCCACGGACATTGCGCACAACTGCGGCCTGGCCGTCAAACGCATCGAGCGCCTGGTGGAATACCGCCTGACGCTGAAAAACGGCCTGCTGAGCAAGACGGCCCTCACTGCCGAACAACTGCAACAGGTCGCCGCGGTGCTGCACGACCGCATGACCGAAAGCGCCATGCTGGAGCGCGCCCAGGCTCTAGGCCTGTTTGGCGCCCTGCAAGCCGCGCCCATGGACCATGTGGATGTGCTGGCCGGTGGCAAGGATGCTCTGGTCAAGGCCAACACCCAGTTCGGCCTGGCACTGGCGACCGACGAGATCGACTACCTGGTCAACGCCTTCACCACGCTGGGCCGCAACCCCACCGATGTGGAGTTGATGATGTTTGCCCAGGCCAACAGCGAACACTGCCGCCACAAGATTTTCAACGCCCAGTTCACGATAGACGGCGTGGCGCAAGACAAGAGCATGTTCGGCATGATCCGCCACACGCACCAGACCAACCCCCAGCACATGCTGGTGGCGTATTCGGACAATGCATCGGTTATGGAAGGTGTTGTGGTGGAAAGGTTCGTAGCCAAATCGGCAGCGAGCCCCCGTGGAATAAGCCTATCCAGCTATGAAAAGAGTAGCGAGACGAACCACATCCTGATGAAGGTGGAGACCCACAACCACCCCACGGCCATATCCCCATTCCCCGGCGCCTCCACCGGCGCGGGCGGCGAGATCCGTGACGAGGGTGCCACCGGCCGCGGCTCCAAGCCCAAGGCGGGCCTGACCGGTTTCACGGTTTCCAAACTCTGGGGTGGCGATTTCGGCAAGCCCGAGCACATTGCCAGCCCCCTGCAGATCATGGTCGAAGGCCCCCTGGGTGGCGCGGCCTTCAACAACGAATTCGGCCGGCCCAACCTCTTGGGCTACTTCCGCGAATACGAGCAAAGCGTGGCCAGCAATGTGGACACCGTGCAGCGCGGCTACCACAAGCCCATCATGATTGCCGGTGGCCTGGGCGTCATCGATTCCACTCAGACCCATAAGATCGAATTCCCCGCCGGCAGCCTGCTGATCCAGCTGGGCGGCCCGGGCATGCGCATCGGCATGGGCGGCAGCGCGGCCAGCTCCATGGCCACGGGCGCGAACGCCGCGGAGCTCGACTTTGATTCGGTGCAGCGCGGCAACCCCGAGATCGAGCGCCGGGCGCAAGAGGTCATCAACCAGTGCTGGATGCTGGGTAATGGTGGCCCCTCCGGTAGCGGCAGCGCAGACCAACCCGGCAACCCCATCCTGGCTATCCACGACGTGGGTGCCGGTGGTTTGAGCAACGCATTCCCCGAGCTGACCAATGACGCCGGCCGCGGTGCCCGCTTCGACCTGCGCGCCGTTCAGTTGGAAGAGTCTGGCATGGCGCCCAAGGAAATCTGGTGCAACGAAAGCCAGGAACGTTATGTGATGGCGATCGCGCCCGAGTCGCTGGAGCTGTTCACGGCGATCTGCGAGCGCGAGCGTTGCCCGTTTGCCGTGATTGGTGTTGCGACTGAAGAACGCCAGCTGAAACTGGTGGACGAGGGCGCTGAATCGCCCGTCGACATGCCCATGAACGTGCTGCTGGGCAAGCCGCCCAAGATGCACCGCGATGTCAAAACGGTTGCGCGTGAGTTCAAACCGCTGGACCTGACCGGCGTGGATGTGCAAAAGGCCGTCATCGACGTGCTGGCCCACCCCACCGTCGCCTCCAAACGTTTCCTGATCACGATTGGCGACCGCACCGTCGGTGGCCTGACACACCGTGACCAGATGGTTGGCCCCTGGCAGGTACCGGTGGCCGATTGCGCCGTCACGCTGGCCGATTTCAAGGGTTTTGCCGGCGAAGCCATGTCCATGGGTGAACGCACGCCGCTGGCCGCGCTGGACGCCCCCGCATCCGGCCGCATGGCCGTGGCAGAAGCCATCACCAACCTGCTGGCCGCACCGATTGAACTGCCGCGCGTCAAACTATCCGCCAATTGGATGGCCGCTTGCGGCGAGCCCGGTGAAGACGCCGCGCTGTACGCGACCGTCAAGGCCGTGGGCCTGGAGCTGTGCCCGGCGCTGGGTGTGTCCATCCCCGTGGGCAAGGATTCGTTGTCCATGCGCACGCAATGGAAGGCTGACGGGTCCGACAAGAAGGTCACGTCCCCCGTCTCCCTGATCGTCAGCGCCTTCGCCACACTGGCCGATGTACGCGGCACGTTGACGCCCCAATTGAATGCATCTGAAGACACCACTTTGGTGCTGGTGGATCTGGGCCACGGCAAGAACCGCATGGCTACCAGCATCCTGGCGCAGACGCTGAACCAGGTGGGCGACGCGGTGCCCGATCTGGACGATGCCAAGGACCTCGTCAATTTGGTGCACGCCGTCAACGCCTTGCGCGCCCAGGGCAAGATCCTGGCCTACCACGACCGCAGCGACGGCGGCCTGCTGGCCACCGTCGCTGAGATGGCTTTTGCCGGCCGCGTGGGTGTGTCACTGAACGTGGACATGCTGGTCACCGAAGGCGACGGCATCTCCGACAGCCGCATGGACACAGGCGACGCCAAGAACTGGGCAGGCCAGGTAGGCGCCCGCCGCGAAGAGTTGACGCTGAAAGCCCTGTTCAACGAAGAGCTGGGCGTGGTGCTGCAGGTGCGCACCGCAGAGCGCAGCGAGGTGATGGCCACGCTGCGCGAGCACGGCCTGTCCGCCCACAGCCACTTCATCGGCAAGACCCGTCCCGCCTCCAGCGAGATCGACGCCGGCAAGAACGAGCTGCAAATCTGGCGCGATGCCAAGGCCATCTTCAAGGCCCCGCTGGCCGACCTGCACCAGGTCTGGGACGCGGTGAGCTGGAAGATCTGCCAGCAGCGCGACAACCCCGCCTGCGCCGATGCCGAACATGCCGCCGCGGGTGCGCTGGGTGACCCTGGGTTGCATGTTCATATGGCAAATCAGGCTGTAGCCCCCGTGCAATCTGATAGTAGCGCTACAAAACATGTAGCACCTGCCATTTTGAAGACCCGCCCCAAGGTCGCCGTGCTGCGTGAGCAGGGCGTCAACTCCCACGTGGAAATGGCCTACTCATTCACCGAAGCCGGTTTCGAAGCCTTCGACGTGCACATGACCGACCTGCAAACCGGCCGTGCGCAGTTGGCAGACTTCAAAGGCATCGTGGCCTGCGGTGGTTTTAGTTATGGCGACACGCTGGGTGCCGGCATCGGTTGGGCCCGCTCCATTACCTTCAACCCGCTGCTTTCCGACCAGTTCAAGGCCTTCTTTGGCCGCACGGACACGTTCGGCCTGGGCGTGTGCAACGGCTGCCAGATGTTTGCCGAGCTGGCCGACATCATCCCCGGCGCACAAGACTGGCCCCGCTTCACCACCAACCAGAGTGAACGCTTCGAGGCACGCCTAAGCATGGTGGAGATTCTGGAATCCCCGTCCATCTTCCTGTCCGGCATGGCCGGCAGCCGCCTGCCGGTGGCCGTGGCCCACGGCGAGGGATATGCCAACTTCAAGTACCGCGGCAATGCCGACAAGGCCGTCGCCGCCATGCGCTACACCGACAACCACGGCGTGGCGACGGAAGCCTACCCCTTCAACCCTAACGGCAGCCCCGGCGGCCTGACCGGTGTGACCACGGCCGACGGCCGCTTCACCGCGTGGATGCCGCACCCCGAGCGTGTGTTCCGCAACGTGCAGATGAGCTGGACGGATGGCGACCGCAGTGAACACAGCCCGTGGATGCAGCTGTGGCACAACGCACGGCGCTGGGTGGGATAAAGCGTCAACTCACCCGATTGGGGGATGTTCAAGGCCATGGGTTGTAGGGAAAATCGCCACATCAGGCGGCACAACACAACCCAAAGGACACATGAATACCCCAACCAAGACCCCGGCAGCATTCCTCCTTGCGGCCTGCATCGCGTTGCCGATGCAGGCCACAGCGGAGACTGCGCCGCTAGCCGGCAAATGGGAGCGGACGCTGACGGCACACATGTTCATGCACAGCACGAACA
>JAZKDY010000178.1:14832-24554 GCA_040387325.1 Pseudomonadota bacterium
TATGCGCCGTGGGAGCAACCCATGAGCAGCGCTTGCTATTCGCATGCGGCACTCAAGGGCCTTGGGATCCTTTCGGCTGCCGACAGTAAAGCCCTCAACGAGAAGGACGGGGCGTCCTGCCAGGTTTCCGAAGAACGTCAATCGGCCGCATCCGCGTCGTGGCGACTCTTGTGCACGAAACCGGATGGCGTTGTCGAAGACACACGCGCTACGGTTGTGGGCTCAGAGGCGTCGGTCCGTTCGTCATCGGTTCTGCGCGTCATCGGCAAAGGCGATGCGTTGGGGCCAGACGGAATGCGCATCGAGCTCGTGATGCGCCGAACAGGCGATTGCGACGACAAGGCGCAAGCCAATAAATGACGTGCGGTTGTTGCGGGTGCGCCTGACTTTGTTAGAGGCGTTGGCGGCTAAAACTTGAAGTTGCCATCACTCCGCGCCACAGGACTCGCACAACTGGCCGGCGTAGTCATCTCCCGATTCCCCGAGCCAGTCGACTGGTTGCTCTCCCACACTGCCGTGCTGCCATTCCATTTCACATATTTGTATTGAACAGCGGTGCTCACGGGCAGCGTGGCAGTACCGGTCCATGGCACATTGGCGCCGCTGCCTTGTATGACCAGTGCGTAGCCGGATGCCGGTGTCCAGTTGCCAATGGCCGTCTGGTTGCCGACCACGTACAGGTTTTGCCCCATGGTCGTATTGGCGTTGGCAATCGTGAAGGTCACCTGGCAACCGGCAGGCGCGGCGAGCGTGGTGACAGACAGCGGGCTACTGGCCGCGGATACGTTTCCCGCTGCATCCAGTGCCTGCACGGTGTAGCTGTAGGTGGTGGCGGGTGACAGGTTAGTGTTGGTGGCGCTGGTCGATACCGAGGTAGTGACCTGTGCGCCATTGCGCAGCAGGCGGTAGGTGGACACGCCCACGTTGTCGGTCGATGCGTTCCAGCTGATGGTGGCCGCGCTGGATGTCACATTGCTTTTGCTCAAACCCGTAGGCACGCTGGGTGGCGTGGTGTCGGTGGTGAGCTTCTGGTTCGCATGTATCGCCACCGCGGGCACCGCACTGCCGCCATTGGCGGGCAGGTTGATGTTGATCTGGCCGCTGGCGTTGACCACCACGGTGCTGCCGGTGCAGCCGGTTTGTGCCGCATTGCGCTGGCCGTCGATCACATTGCAGTAGCTGCCGGCGGGCATCTGGGTTTGCAGCGTGGTGTTCCAGGCTGCGAACTCGTTGTTGATGGCTACAAAGCCTTTGTTGCCACGGCCAAAGGCGATCTGGTTGGTGGTGCCACCGGTGAAGTTGTTGACGTCCTGGCCCGATGTCGTGGAGCGGAACTTGACCATGTTGGAGATGTCGCCCCAGCGGTGGATGAAGTCCCAGTTCACGTTGATCTGCGGGTTGCCGTTGGCATCAAACGGGCTGGCGCTGGGGCTGGTCTGATCCTTGTTGGTGAAGCGAAAGCCGGAATGCAGTTGCGCATGGCCATAGGGCCAGGCCAGCATGAAGATGTTGGCCAGGTCGTAACGCTTGGAGCCCTGGGTGTCGTTACCCAGGCCGGTGTAGTTGCTGGCCATCAGCGAGTCGCCGCTGCGCTCGGTGTCCCAGTTGTTGACGAAGACGGTGGCCTTGGCGCTGTCGACAAAACCCCAGGTGCCGCCCCAGTTGCCGGGTGTGCCCATGTAGGTGCGGATCTGCGAGAGCTGGTTGCCGTTGGTGCCGCGGAAGGTTTCGCGCATGGCGTAGGTGAACTTGAATTCGTTGACAGTGCCGCTGGTGAAGTAGTCGGCGCGGTTGACGTTGCCATCCGGAATGATCTCGTGCGTCGCCCACACCGGCTCACCCGCCAGCGTGGTCTGTGCCACGCCGCTGACCACGGCCTGCAGGTCGGCTGGCTGCATGTGTTTGGATGCATCGAAGCGGAAACCGTCAAAGCCCATGTTCAGCAACTTGGTCAGGTAGTTTTTGATCTGGGTGCGCACATAGGGCGATTCGGTGGACAGATCGGGCAGGCCCACCAGGCGGCAGTTGCGCACACTGCTCTGGTTGCCGGGGCTGCCGTAGTCGGCATCCTGTATGGGGCAATTGGCGTGGAAGTCGTTAGCGCTGAAGAAGGGGTAGGTCAGCGTGGTGGAGTTCCAGGTCTGGCCATTGGTGGCCGTGCCGGCACCAGCCGCCAGATGGTTGACGACCACGTCCGCATAGACGCGCACGCCTGCGGCATGGCAGGTATTGACCATGCTCTGCAGCTCGGCCTCGGTGCCCATGGCGCTTTTCAGGTCTACATAGTTCACGGGTTGGTAGATGTCGTACCAGAAGCCCAGGCTGGCAGCGGCGTGGGGTGGCGAAATCTGCACCGCGCCATAACCCTGGGGCCCCAGCCAGTTGGTGCATTCCTTGGCGATGTCATTCCACTTCCAGCGGAACATTTGCACCGAGGTGTCGCTGGGGTTCAAGGCGGCATGGGCCGGGGTGGTTGTTGTCAGGGCGCCGGCCAACAGGGCACAGCTGACCAAGAACGCTTTGGCGCGGGTTGATCGGATACCAGGTGTCATGTCTACTCCATTCAAGGTTGAAGAGGCTGGCGAAGTGTAGTTTTGTTACTAAATTGTGCAGTAGGTGAAAACACTGATATTTAGCCTTTATAAGGCTTAAAGTGAAACAAATTATTTATTTGTATAGTAAAACTACATTTGCGAAGGTGACCATAATGGAGAAATGAATACCCACCACACCATCCGTCGGGCGCTGCTGATTGCCGCCTTTGGTCTATTTCCCTTCGGGGGCGCCCTGGCGCAGAAGGCCGCACCGTTGGCATCTGCCGCGGCCACACCGGCAGCTTGCCCCGCAATCCAGAAGCACCAATTTCCGCGTTTGCAGGACGATGCGCCACAGGACCTGTGCCAGTACGCGGGCAAGGTGGTGCTGGTGGTGAATACAGCGAGTTTTTGTGGCTTCACGGGGCAGTACGAGGGGCTGGAGGCCCTGTATGCCAAATACCAGCGCAAGGGCCTGGTGGTGCTGGGTTTTCCGTCCAACCAGTTTGGGGATCAGGAGCCCGGATCGGCCAAGGAAATTGCCGACTTCTGCTTCAACACCTATGGCGTCAAGTTCCCCATGTTTGCCAAGACCGAGGTGAAGGGCCCCAAGAAGAATGCGCTGTATGCCGAGCTGGCCAAGGCAACGCAAGCCGAGCCCAAATGGAACTTCAACAAATACCTGATTGACCGTCAGGGCAAGGTCCTCGCCCACTACCCCAGCATGGTGGGGCCCCAGAGCGGCACGCTGGTGGCAGCCGTTGAAAAGGCGTTGAACCAGTAGGCGCGAAGGCGCCGGTCAGGCGCCGCGTGTTCTCAGGGCGTAGCGTCCAGGCCCACAAACTCTGCCAGTGCGGCGGTGCTCAGAGCGCCATTGCGGCTGACGGTCTGACCGGTGCGCGCGTTTTTGGCAACCACAAAGGGCACGGACTCGGCTCCAAAGCTGTTGAGCAGCGCGGTATTGGCCTTGATGGATTTTTCGATCTCAGGCGTGATGCTGGCTGGTGCCGAAATGCCGCCTTTGCCGGACAGCAGGGATGCCTCATGTTCGGTCATCAGGTCAACGGGGTTGGTGGCGGTCAGCAAGGCAGACCCTTGGGGCAGGCTGGATGCGTTGATCCATGCCACGGGCACCCACACAAACTTGATCTTCTTGTGCAGCGGGATGGAGGCTTGCCACAGGTGACCGCAATGGGGGCACTGCGGGTCAAAAAACACATACACCGTGTGGGCGCTCATGAAGGAGCCCGCGGTAAAACCCTTGGCTTGTGTTGCCACGGCTTGTACCGATACCTCTTGTTTGGCGGGTTTGGAAGTGTCGGCGCTGGGGCTGTCTTTTTGGGAGCAAGCACCCAACAACAGGGCGGAACATGCAAAAAGGGTGGTCAACAGGCGGGTCAATGGCATGGGGTAAAACACTTTATTCGGTTCGTTTGCGCACGGTGGCGGCGAGATCTTCGTCCAGCATGGAGGCGGGTACCGTATCCAGGAAGTCAGGCTCCGGCTGGCGGGGCACGTCTGAAAACAGGGCCCAGGTGGACTCCGTGTTCGCCTCAACCGCATCCGGCACAGGGATGGGGTCGCCTGGCATGTAGCGCTCTGGCGAACGCTCCTGGCTGGACGGTGGCGGGGAGGTGGCGGCAGGTGGCTTGTTGTTCACTTCAGTTCCCTCGATTTGGCGGCTGCATGCACTTTAGCGGATTCAGGATGGGCTCGCAATTTCCGCACCGCAAAACGTCATCAAGGTGCGATGTTGCATTCGCGTCGCAACAGCGCCAGGGCGTCATTGAGCGCGTAGTCCCTGTCGCTTAGCAGCGTTGCTTCGCTATCCTCAACAAAGGCATCCCACAACTGGGCGTAGTCGCTTTGGTGGTGGTGTGGGGCATGGTCGCTTATGTACTGGTTGGCCAGCGCCGCCTTCAAGCCGGATTTGCGGATCTTGCGCACCAAAGTAGCGGCTGATTTCTCGGTCAGCACGGTTTTGGGGGCGCTGCCCGCAGCTACACACAGAAACAGGGTCAGCAGGGAGCCATCGTCGCCGTGCCCGCCGGTGGCCTTGTTCCATGCTGCGGAGGCATTGCGGTCAAAGTGGTCCACTTCGGTGACGGCGTCTTCCAGCCAGAAGTAGCGGCCCATGAAGGCCGGTGTCTGGTCAAAGAGTTTGCGCACGGGCAGCTTGGTGTCCAGCACCTTGGGCAGGTCTGCCAGTAGGGATTGCAGCACGCGCTCCACCACGGGCGTGAATTGGGCCGGCAGGTCCTTGGGCAGGGTGATGGCGGGTGTAGTCTCTGCCCCGGGGTATTTTTTGCGCAGGGCAACGATCAACTTCTCGAATGCGCCCCAGTCGGGCATTTCCGTGCGCCGTGCAAAACGTGCCAGCAGCACGGTGCGGATGACGGCCTCTGCATCCTTGCCAGCTTCTTCCAGCTCGTCGGCGTTCAGGCCCAAGGTGTCGGCCATCCAGGTGGCGGCATTCACCAGCAGTGTGGCCTGTTGACGCAGGGCCAGTTCTGCCTGGTACTCGGGCAGCGTGCGCAGCGACCACTTGGCCAGCAACGGGATATGGTCGTCGGTAAAGCCTGTGCCTTCGTTCATGCCGAAGTGGCTGTTTTGCGGCATGGCAATCAGCGCCTTGAGCATGTCCGAACCTCCCTTGGAACGGGACAAAAAGGAGTTGTCGCGCAAAGACTCGGCCGCCTGGCGCAGATCACCGCTGCTGGATTGCTCCAGGTACAGGCTGACCAGGTTGACCATGCGGTCCTTGGCCTTCTCCAGTTCGGGGCGCAAAAACTCGGTGCCAAAGTAGCGTGCGATCTGCACCATGCCCTTGGGGGCGTCCTGGCAGATGGCGTCCAGTTTGGCCTGGTCGATGATGCCGTGCTGCACACCGTGGGCCAGCGCTTTCTCGAAAAAAGGACGCGCGTCAAACAGCGATACGGATTGCTGCATCAGATCGCGGATTCCTCGTCGTCTTCGCGCGCAGCGGGTGTGGCCTTGCCGCGGTCGGTGTCGCCGGTTTCAACCTTGCCATCGTCCTCTTCGACTTCTTCCTCCGATTCGTCGTCGCCATCCAGACCGAGGTCATGGGCGCGGGCCTTGGCGCGCAGCACCAGCACGGTTTCGGTGAAAAGGTCGGGGCATTCGTGGCGCAGCAGCCAGGCCAGTTGCATCCAGTCCTGGTCGGTGACTTCGTCCAGTTCTATCCGGGGTGGTGCATAGGCCAGGGAGAGCAGGGCGGTCTCGGACAACATTTCACCGTCGTCTTCCACCGTGTCGAAGGTGCCGGTGCGGGCAAAGGCTTCGATGCGGCTCCATTTTTCGGAGAAGTAATCGGCCAGCGCCTCGCTGCCGCCTTCGAGATCGCCAATCGCGATCAGAAATGCGACGGGGTCGGCATCTTCGCGGAAGATGACCGAGTTGACCATGCCACGCAAGTGGGTGCGGGTGAGGTCTTTGTATTGCTTTTCAATGACAACGGCCCGGGCAAACATCTCGGGCGTGACCAGCAGGTTGATGACAGATTCCTTGGAGTTGTCGTACTCGCGGATCACTGCCAGTATGTCTTTGGCCGGCAGTTGCTCCAGCACCACCAGCAGGGCGCCATCACCTTCGGCATCGGCCAGTTCGACCAGGGCCGATTCGGCACCGACGATGTCGCCAGCTGCGATCAGGCTTTGGGTTTTGGCAATCAGGGCAAGGTTGCTGTTCATGCCATCATTCCTTGCGGTCAAAGCCTTGCTCGACCATCCAGTCGGCACCGGCTTCTTCACGCGTGCGGGCTTCTGCTTCCTCGGCGTCTTCCACGCCGTCCTCGTTTTCTTCGTTTTCGTCCTCATCATCGGACTCGGACGTTTGTGGGGACTCGGGCTTGCTGTGCATGTATTCCAGCGCGGCGGCCACGGTCATGAACCATTCGCCCATGGGCTGCTTTTGCAACACGTGGACGATTTCCTGGGTCCACGGCGCCAGCTCAATCGCGTGTGCCAGGCTGTCCCACTCTGGCAATGCATCGGCATCGCGGCTCAGCAGGTCGTCCATGGCCGCCAAAGACGTGAAACGAAAACCTTTGTGGAAGACCACCGCCACCATCTCGGGGCTGATCTCCATCATGTGGACCAAAAATTCCATTTCCTTGCGCCGCTGCTTCAGGCGCTTGTCCAGGATGTGGACACCTTCTGAGTCAAAAGTCAGGTCATCCAGTTCTGCAGAGTAGGCCGAGCGCAGATTGCGAAAGTAGGGGGAAATGTTCATTCAGTGTCGGTCTAGGTTGAGTCGGTTGAAATAGTTCTGCCAAATTTCGCGTGCGGTGTCGATCGGGCTGTCCAACAGGTTGCGGCGCCGGTTGTCGTCATAGGCCTGGCGCTTGCTGTCATCCGACAACACGTCGTAGGCCTCTTGCACAGACCGAAAACGGGCCGGTGCGCCAGGATCGTCGTTGCGATCCGGATGGTGGAGGGATGCCTGCTGGCGGAAGGCCTTCTTGATATCGGCCAGACTGGCTGAACTGTTGAGCCCCAGGCTTGCGTAGTGGTCTTTCACCTCAGATGCGGCACGTTGCGGCGTTTATGGCTTGCGGTGCGCTTGCTGGCATGAAAGAGGCTCCAAAAAAAGTGCGTCTGCTATTTTACCCAGTTATGCACTTGGCCATACGGCAGGGGCTGACAAGAGCGAACGGGCATGCCGGTCATTTTGATGTTTGGTGCAATTCTTGTCCCGTTGGACAGGTTTGGCATCAAAGTTGCTAGACATGGTTGCGACTGAGGGTCGTCTCCTGGCGAGGTTATTCGTCTGACCTCGCTTTATCCCCCAGCCCTCAACGGTTGGGGGATTTTTTATTGGCTGCTTAGGCCTTTTGGTCCAACAACGCCCCGGTCATCTTATTGCTGGTTTTGAACACTTCCAGGTTAACCAGGAACGCGTTCTTGGCCTGCAGCTGCGCAACCATATCGGTTTCCAACGCCGCCCCTTCTGTTGTGGATTTGCTGAGGGCGGTTGAGACGCCTCCGTCCTTTTGCTCGGTCTGAATCACTTCCTGCCGTCGAAACGGAGTCGTTTCCGTGTTGGCAACGTTGTGGGCGGCCGAATCCAGGCGCGTCTGCGCCGCGTTCATGCCGGACAAGGAGATAGATGAGACGGATGCCATATCCAGACAATAGTCCTTTTTGGCCCTGGATACAAATGCGATAAAGACAACAGCGCGTTGGCGCCGCACGTTGTTCGAGGCGCCAAGGCAAATGGTCTCGCACAGACTGAGGTTAAAATCCTGCTATCAACTTTGTATAAGAGCGAGAAAGGCAATCTGGTTATGACACCGCGAACTACACCGGCGACATTCACAACAAGCGAATAAGGCCGTAGTCCGCGCGCCTTGTGCGCAGCCAGCTACCAAATTCATAGTAAAGCGCGGACCATTCCGCGCTTTTTGCTTTTCTGATCGACTCTTTTTAGGCACCACCATGATTCAAATTACGCTCCCCGACGGCTCCCAACGTGAATTTCCAGGCCCAGTCACCGTGGCCGAAGTGGCTGCCTCCATTGGCGCAGGTCTGGCCAAGGCTGCGCTAGCAGGCAAAGTCCGAGCCGCAGGCGAGCCTGCTGATGCTGCGAAGGTTGTGGACACCAGCTTCCAAATGACGGCCAATAGTTCGCTGTCCATCATCACGGGTAAAGACGCCGATGGACTGGAGGTCATCCGCCACTCCACCGCCCACTTGCTGGCCTACGCGGTGAAGGAATTGTTCCCAGAAGCGCAGGTCACCATTGGCCCTGTCATTGAGCACGGTTTCTTTTACGATTTCTCCTACAAGCGGCCCTTCACACTGGAAGACCTGGCCGCCATCGAGAAAAAGATGACGGCGTTGGCCGCGCTAGACGAGCCGGTCACACGCCGCGTATTGCCGCGCGACGAAGCGGTTGCCCATTTCAAGAGCCTGGGTGAACACTACAAGGCCGAGATCATCGAAAGCATCCCGGCAGACCAGGACGTGTCCCTGTACCGCGAAGGCAAGTTTGAAGACTTGTGCCGTGGCCCCCACGTGCCCAGCACCGGCAAGCTAAAACACTTCAAGTTGATGAAGGTCGCCGGTGCCTATTGGCGCGGGGACCACAAGAATGAAATGCTGCAACGCATTTATGGCACGGCGTGGGCTACCAAGGACGAGTTGCAACAGCATCTGACCATGCTGGAAGAGGCTGAAAAACGCGACCACCGCAAACTGGGCCGCGAGCTGGATCTGTTCCACATCGATGAGCATTCTCCTGGTACCGTTTTCTGGCACCCCAAGGGTTGGACCCTGTGGCAAGGTGTGGAGCAGTACATGCGCAAGGTCTATCAGGACAATGGCTACCTGGAAGTCAAAGGGCCACAAATCATTGACAAGAGCCTGTGGGAGAAGACCGGCCACTGGGACAAGTACCGTGAGAACATGTTCATCACCGAGTCGGAAAAGCGTGATTACGCGCTGAAGCCGATGAACTGCCCAGGTCACATCCTGATCTACAAACACGGCATCAAGAGCTACCGCGATCTGCCGTTGCGATTCGGAGAATTCGGCGCTTGTCACCGCAACGAGCCTTCGGGTGGGTTGCACGGCATCATGCGCGTGCGCGCCTTCACGCAGGATGATGGTCACATTTTTTGTACCGAAGACCAGATCCAGGGTGAGGTGGTTGCATTCACGACGCTGCTGCAAAAGGTTTACAAGGATTTTGGCTTCACCAACATCATCTACAAGCTGTCGACACGCCCGGAAAAGCGCATTGGCACAGAGGAAAGCTGGGACCGCGCAGAAAAGGCGTTGGCGGAAGGTCTGCGCGCCTCGGGCTGCGACTTTGAGTACCTGCCAGGCGAGGGGGCCTTCTATGGTCCCAAGATCGAATACACATTAAAGGATGCGTTGGGGCGGCCGTGGCAGTGCGGCACGATCCAGGTTGACCCCAATATGCCAGAGCGCCTGGATGCGGAATTTGTTGGTGAGGACGGCTCGCGCCATCGCCCCATCATGCTGCACCGTGCCATTGTCGGTAGCCTGGAGCGTTTCATCGGTATCCTGATCGAAGAGAGCGCCGGAGCCCTGCCGGCCTGGTTGGCGCCAGTCCAGGTCGCGGTGCTCAATATCACCGACGCCCAGGCCGAATATGCCCGCTCCGTGGCTAAAACGCTGCAAAATCAAGGGCTTAGAGTCAATT
>JAZKDY010000179.1:0-8121 GCA_040387325.1 Pseudomonadota bacterium
CAGGTGCTGGTGATGCACGACATGCTGGGCCTGAACCTGGGCAAGAACCCCAAGTTTGTACGCAACTTCATGGACGAGGCCAGCAGCATCCGCGGCGCGTTTGAGGCCTACGTGGCCGCCGTCAAGAACGGCAGCTTTCCAGACGACAGCCTGCACGCCTGGTAAGCAACATGGCCATGAAACTCGTCCACACCCTGTCCGACCTGCGCGACCACCTGAGCGCCTTTCGCCACCCTGCGGTGGTGCCCACCATGGGCAACCTGCACGCGGGTCACTTGGCGCTGGTGCGCCAGGCTAAGCCGCTGGGCGACATCACGGTGTCCACCATCTTTGTGAACCGCCTGCAGTTTGCGCCGCACGAAGATTTCGACACCTACCCGCGCACGCTGGATGCCGACTGCCAGCAGCTTGAAGCCGCCGGTTGCGACCTGGTCTTTGCGCCCAAAGAGGCCGAGATGTATCCGCAACCCCAGACCTTCAAGGTGCATCCGCCGACCGAACTGGCCGACATTCTGGAAGGCCACTTCCGGCCCGGATTCTTTATTGGCGTCTGCACCGTGGTGCTGAAGCTGCTGTCGTGCACACAGGCGCGCACGGCGCTGTTTGGCAAGAAGGACTACCAGCAGCTGATGGTCATCCGCAATATGGTCAAGCAGTTTGCAATGCCAGTGAATATCGTCGGTGGTGAGACCCAGCGCAGCGAAACGGGCCTGGCCCTGTCGTCGCGCAATGGTTACCTGAGCCCTGCCGAGCGCACACAAGCCGTGCAACTGTCCGCCACGCTGAAGACCGTGGCCGAGGCGCTGCGCAGCAACCCTGCGCTGGACGCAGCCGCCATCAGCGCGCTGGAGTCACAGGCCATGCAAGGCCTGAGCAACACCGGCTGGCGGCCAGACTATGTGGCCGTGCGCCGCCAGGCCGATCTGCAGCCACCCCGCACCGGCGATGCGCTGGTGGTGCTGGCCGCTGCGCGCCTGGGTGCGACACGTTTGATCGACAACCTGGAAGTGTGATACCGCGCCCTGACTCCTACCGCAAAAACCAGAAGGCCAGTGCTGCCACCACTGTGGGTGGCAGGGCCGCCACCAGCAGACCCAGGGGATGGACCACCCCCTCGTCAAAATACTGCCGCAGGATGGCGATGCCGGCCGGGTTGGGTGCATTGGCAATGATGGTCAGCCCGCCCCCGGTCACCGCACCTGCTACCAGGGCGTACTTAAAGTCATCACTCAGCCCCTCCACCAGTGAGCCCAGGTAGGTCAGCGCCGCGTTGTCGGTAAAGGCGGTCAGCGCAATCGCGCCCACAAAGACCACATCGCTGCTCATGCGCATTAATAGCGGCTGCAGCCACCACTGCTGCTGGCCACCCAACACCACCAGCCCGGCCAGGAAGAAGGCCACCAGCAGACCCTCTTTAAGCATCAGCCGGTCCTGGTGGTGTTCATAGGCATGTGTAATGCCCAGGAAGAACAGAAATAGCCCCATAAAAATGGCCGGGTGGTGCGCAAACACCACCACCCCCACCAGGAATGCCAGGTGGACCGCAACCAGCAGCGGCGGTACGGCAGGTGCCGCATCCTGCGCATCGGTCTGCAGTGGCAACTGCGCCAGCTCCTTGTGAAACCACAGCGACACCGCAACGGCATTCACCACTACGGCAATGGCGGCCTTCCAGCCAAAAGTGGCAGCCATGAAGGACGTGTCCCAGCCCCACTTGGCGGCCACCATCAGCACCGGCGGTGCGGCAAACGAGGTTAGCGTGCCGCCAATGGAGATGTTGACAAACAGCACCCCCAGCGTGGCGTACTTGAGGCGGGTCGACAGCTTGCGGGCAAAAAAGCGCTTGCCCAGAATCAGCGCTGCCAGTGTCATGGCCGCGGGCTCGGTGATGAACGAACCCAGCAAGGGCACCAACACCATCACTACCAGGTAGTAGCCCAGGCTGCCGCCCAGGGGGACGGCCCGTGCCACCCACTGCACCAGGGCCATTGCCGCCTGCAGAATAGGCCGGGTGGCGGCAATCACCATGATGGCAAACACAAACATGGGTTCGGTGTAGTTGCGGGTGTCGATGTATTCAATGGCGGGGGCCGCGCCCAGCATGACAAACATGGTGATGGCCAGCACCAGAGCCCAGAAGCCAAACACAACCTCCACCTCGCCCAACCAGTGCCACAGGCCCGCATGGCTGGGGTGCCGGTGGGCCAGGTGCTCGAAATACTTGGTCGAGAAGGTGTGCACGATGGCCAGCGCAAACAGCAGGCTGCAGACCAGTTGGAAGGAACTCATGGGCGGGGTGGTCTCGGGTTTAGGCTTCGGGCTTCACGGCCGGTGCAGCGTACCACTGGTCCGGCGGCACTATCTTGGCGTCGCGGGGGTCTGCCAGATACTGTGGCGACATGATCTGCACGCCGTAGGTGTTGAAAACGTCCTGGATATTGGCGTGCAACGCACTGAGCAGCAGGGCCCGGGGGCGTGGCTCGGTCGGCGTGGCATGGCAGACCAGGCGGTACACCGGGTACCAGTCGTTCAAGGCCGTCTGGAACACCTGCGGTGCCGTGTCCTGCGCCACACCATCGGTGCGGCTGGCGGCTTCGATCAGCATGGCATGCACCTGGCGCCAGGGCGTGTCGTAACCGATGGTGACCGTGGTGTCCAACACGTAGCCGGCGCCGGGCACAGTGCGTGAATAGTTCTTGGTGGTGCTGCCCAGAATACTGGCGTTGGCAATCGTCAGCTCTTCACCCAGCCCGGTGCGGATGCGGGTGGTGAACACACCCATCTCGGTCACCGTGCCTTCATGGTCGGCAATACGCACATATTCGCCTTTGCGAAAGACGCGCCCATAGGTCAGTATCAGCCCGCTGGCAGCCTGGCCCACGAGGCTGGAGGCCCCCATGGACAGCATCAACCCGACCAGAACCGACAAGCCCTTGAAGGCGTCGGTCTCGGAGCCCGGCAGATACGGGTAGGCCATGGCCACCGCAAACAACCAGACCACCACCTTGGCCATGCGCCGGGTGGGCACCGCCACATCCGCATCCAGCCAGGCCAGTGGCTCGGCACGGTTTTGCACAGCGAGGAAGAATCGGTCCAGCACCTGCGTGATCAGATACGCGAGGTAGAAAATCAACAGCGCCGTCAACACACCAGGCACGGCCCCCAGCGTCGCCATCACAACCGGCATGGCCAGACTCAACAAGAAACTGTTCAGCGACTCGCCCCAGGCACGGGTAAACGGAAAGCAGATCAGCAAAAAGCTCAACCACTCCACCGTCACCACAAACACCAGCACCCGGTACACCAGCGTCAGCAGCATGCGCACGGCACGGGCCAGGCGGTCCCGGTTCAGCAGGGTCACGCCAGTCACCACATGCAGCTTTGCCGTGTGCCGGTGCGTCATCGCCACCAATTGCCGGGCCAGGGCTCGGCGGCCCCGGGCGGCCAGCCACACCAGCACGCCGTACAAGGCCGTGCCCGCCATGGCAAGGGCCAGGGCCCGCACCAAGGTATCGAGACTGCGGCTCTCCGTACTTTCACGCACGGCCAGGTTCAGCGCCGCCGCGGCCTGCTGCGCCGCCTGCTCCAGGCTCTCGTCACGCGATGGGTCCAGGTCGGCCGGTGTCACCACAAAACTGGTGGCACCGTCTATCTGCACCTGCATGCCCAGGGCATCGGGCTTGAGTTGCACCAGGTGAGGGCCTGGCAGCGCCAGTTGGTCGCGGATGCGGGCATGCGCCCGTATTGCACGGTCCCGTGCCGATACGCCCAGCAAGGGCCCACGAAAGCTGGCGACCGGCCGGCTGAAAAAGACCAGCTTGTCGGCGGGCACCACGTGCAGCGCAGTTGCCTTGGGTACGGCCGGCGCAGGATCAGTAGCGGTTGGTTGTTGTGCTGCCGCGGATGCACCGCACGCGGACAGGGCGAAGATGAGGGTAAAGACTGCTACGGTTTGGCGCATGCCGACATTGTTACGCAATTGACGCGTGGGCCTCGCGAAGGCTCAATTGCTATCACTTATATAGCGATAGATGTCCATCCGACGGGGGCTAGGGGCCAGTTTTCTGTAAGGATCTTGGACTAGCGAGGAAGTGCATAGATCGTGCCATTCTCGACCCTGACGTCAAGCTTGTATCGCAGTGCCACGTTTTGCAGCACAGCCGTCCATGGTATGCAGTGGTAGTCAAACGCGCCGCTATCGACTATGGACGGATCGGCCTGGAGTTTGTTGCCAGAAAGATCTGCCAGGATCCCGAGCAGGGACACCACTGGGAGCCTCTCGAACTTGATCTGAACGCCTTGGCCGCCACAGGGGTTCGGCGCTTGCGATTTTGCAGGACCCGGTTTGATCTCCGGCGTCGAAGGCATGGGTGTCGCTACCCGCAACTCTTGCCCCGTCGTGCACGGCGCGGCCTGGTACTCAATTTTTCCACCGGCTTGCACACACTTGTAAACACTGGCCAATGCGTTGCCGTGAAGGACAAACAACACAACGAGAAATGCGAAGCGGGGCATGTGAAGGATCTCTCTATTGGGAAAACGTTGGCGCAGAACCGCAGGCGTTATTGGACGTTTATGCAAGCGGTGACAGAAGCTGCCGACCATTAAGAAAGAGTTTCAGCGTCGGACTTGCTGCCAACACACCCAGCAACCACGTTTCAAGCTCATTGACCGCAACGCCACTTCCTTGCAACTGTGGCTTGATCTGCGCGGAAACGGTGATGCCAGTTTCTTCCGAGCCCACTTCCGTCCGATTGCTTTCACACAGTTGTCCGTCTCGGAACAAAAGCTGAAGCGTGGCGTCCGGCTTCCTGACCGTCAACCGGAGCTCACTGCACATGGTGTTGACGAGGGACATGCCGATGCCTTGCAGTTGAATGGGCGCGCTTCGACCGGATTCAAACGGGTAGTCGAAGTGCGTATAGATGAACGTCAGGTAGGACGTTCCATCCACCGATTTGTCAATGGGATGGCCCCTGCCATTGTCGGCAATGCTGAACGTATTGCCCTCCGCGGTGACCCGGATAGTAGTGGCGTGACCCGACTGGAATTCCATCAGCGCGTACAGCATCAGCGCGCGCACGGCGGTTGCCGTGAGGTCCAGCACAGGGGCGGGGTAGTTGTGAGGCTGCAAACTACAAAAACCGATCCAGTATCTTCTTGCTCCGCGCATCCAGCGCCAGATGGTCCTTGATCAAAAACTGGATGCCATGCGAGTCCGCCACCAGCAGGCTGCCGGCCGTACCAATGCGGCGAATGTCTTCATCACCCTTCAACACAAACTCTGTCTCACCACGGTCGGTTTCCACCTTCCAGGTGCAGGGCGTCGAGAAGCTGGTCACCGACACAATGGTGCTGATGACGGGCATGAACTCTCGCATGGCCAGTTCATGGCGAATCAGTCCTTGTGCAGGTTCAGCCAATGCACTCAGGGCTTCAATCCAGGCGACTTCGTGGCCATCGGTATCCACCATGGAGATGCCTACTTCGGGTGACTGGATCGGGAAGGCCCGTACCGGCACCACGCCGACAGAATGCTCGCCCTGCGCGTTGGTCAGGATCAGCTTGCCGAAGGCGTCGCGTTGCAGCGTCCAGCCGCCGGTAATCACAATGCTTTGCTCGTTCATTTCTCGGATGCGTCCATGTCAACGTCCATATTGCGGGCCTGCGCCTGGTACAGATTGAAGTAGGCGCCCTCGGCCGCCATCAGCACATCGTGCGAGCCCTCTTCCACCACGCGGCCACGGTCCAGCACGACGAGGCGGTCGGCCCGGTGCAAGGTGGACAGGCGGTGTGCAATGGCGATGGTGGTGCGGCCCTTCACCAAATTTTCCAGCGCCTTCTGGATTTCTTTTTCGGTCTCGGAGTCCACCGATGAGGTGGCTTCGTCCAAAATCAGAATGCGTGGGTCAATCAGCAAGGCGCGTGCAATGGAGATGCGCTGGCGTTCACCGCCCGACAGGCCCTGCCCGCGCTCACCGACCATGGAGTCATAACCGTGCGGCAGGCGCAGGATGAATTCATGGGCATGGGCTGCGCGTGCGGCCGCAATGATCTCGGCACGGGTCGCGTCGGGTTTGCCATAAGCGATGTTTTCGGCGATGGTGCCAAAGAACAGGAAGGGTTCCTGCAAAACCAGGCCAATGTTCTGGCGGTAGTCAGAAATGGCATACGAGCGGATGTCCACGCCATCGACCAGGATCGCGCCTTCCGACACATCGTAGAAGCGGCAGATCAGGTTGACCAGTGTGCTTTTGCCGGAGCCGCTGTGGCCGACCAGACCGATCATTTCCCCGGGCTCAATCTTCAGGTTGATGCCCCGGTTCACCTCGCGGTTGCCATACCGAAAGCCTACGTCACGCACCTCAATGCGTCCCTGCACCTTGCCCATGGCCACGGGTTGTGCGGGCTCGGGCACGCTGGAGACGTGGTCCAAGATATCGAAGATGCGCTTGGCGGCCGAGGCCGACTTTTGCGTAACCGACACGATGCGGCTCATGGAATCGAGCCGGCCATAGAAGCGGCTGATATACGCAATGGCCATCAGCAGCATACCCACGGTGATCTTGCCGTTGGACACCTGCCAGATACCAAAAGCCCAGACCACCAGCAGCCCGACTTCGGTCAGCAGCGACACGCTGGGCGAGAACAGTGACCATATCTTGTTGATGCGGTCATTCACCAGCAGGTTGTGGTGGTTGGCTTCGCGAAAACGCTTGGCCTCGCGCTGTTCCTGGGCAAAAGCCTTGACCACACGAATACCGGGAATGGTGTCGGCCAGCACATTGGTCACCTCGCCCCACACGCGGTCGATCTTCTCGAAGCCGGTGCGCAGGCGGTAGCGCACAAAATGGATCATCCAGCCGATAAAGGGCAAGGGCACCAGCGTGATCATGGCCAGGTAGGGGTCCATCGTAAACAGGATGACGGCGGTCATCACAATCATGACCACGTCGCTGGCGAAGTCGGTCAGGTGTAGCGACAGGTAAACCGCAATGCGGTCACTCTCGCTGCCCACGCGGGACAACAAATCACCCGTGCGTTTGCCGCCAAAGTATTCCAAAGAGAGTTTCAACAGGTGTTCATAGGTGGTGGTGCGCAAATCGGCAGCAATACGTTCGGACACCAGGGCCAGCACATAGGTCTTGCCCCAGCTCAACACCCAAGCCAGCAAACCGGCGCCCAGCAGAGCGGACAGGTACATGGCAATCGTGCCCGGAGGAACTGTTTGCCCGCTCTGCAGAGGGATCAGCACCTTGTCCACCAAAGGGGCGGTCAGATACGGAGGCACCTGGTGGGCAGCAGTGCCCAGCAACATGAGCACAAAACCCAATGCGAGTTGTCCCTTGTAGGGTTTGGCAAAGCGCCACAGTCGAAACAACGTCCAGGTGGAGGGTGGCGTGTGGACCACCTTGGTGCAAATGGGGCATTCTTCCTGGTCCGGCTCCAGCGGGGCCTTGCAGCTGGGGCACACGTTTTGCAGCACCTGGGCGAGGGGTTTGCCGGAAACGTGGCTGTCAAGATGGGCCTGAAATTGCTTGGTCAGCCGAATGGCGTGCAGGTTTTGCGCCAGGGTGAAGCGCCAGGTAGCCAGCAGGCCCCGGGTATCCACCAAGTTCAAATGGCCCACGCCGGCATGGTCATGGTGGCGCAGCTCCAGACCTTCGCGGTAGGCCCATTCCTGCCAGACACTGGCACCGGCGGCCCGGCTGAGCAGGCGCTGGTCGGTGATGACCACCAGGCTGGGCACAAAATGCAGCTTGGCATCAAGGTCAACCTCCAGCGCCGCCAGAACGTTCTCATGGGGTCGAAGCTGCGATTGCGTGGCTTCGCGCCAACGGACAGAGATGTCACCCGTCTGGGCACTCTCGGATGGAACAACAGGGGTCATGGGTACAGCAGAATGGTCGCAGAATGGTCGAATACTTAGAACCAGAAACCGGGTGCAATGCGATTGCAGCAAGCTGCATACTTTACGATACTCGGTTTGGAACACTTTGACCCAAATTCACAGGGGATGGGGTCAAATGAGAATACACAACGCGGTCAGCGCCACATTGGTGGACTGGCCCCCTGAAAAGCAGCCATGACGGACCAGAAAAAGATAGCAATTCTGCGGGT
>JAZKDY010000180.1:0-5717 GCA_040387325.1 Pseudomonadota bacterium
GGAAATGGTTGAATCGCGCATGGCCGCCATGGTAAAGCCTGCGGCGTAATAATGTCGCATGAACCTTATTCCTGAACTGGTTGCCGCAGCGCCGGCTATAGGCGCTATCCGCCGTGATATCCATGCACACCCTGAGTTGTGCTTCCAGGAGCAACGCACCGCCGACGTGGTGGCCGCGCAGTTGACGCAATGGGGCATCCCCATCCACCGCGGCATGGGCACCACCGGTGTGGTTGGCATTGTCAAAGCCGGTACGTCTGACCGGGCGATTGGCCTGCGGGCCGATATGGACGCCCTGCCCATGCAGGAATTCAACACCTTTGACCACGCCAGTAAACACGCCGGCAAGATGCACGCCTGCGGCCATGACGGCCATACCGCCATGCTGCTGGCCGCAGCCCAGCATTTTTCTACGCAGCGCAACTTTGACGGCACGGTTTACCTGATCTTCCAGCCAGCCGAAGAGGGTGGTGGCGGTGCCCGCGAAATGATCAAGGACGGGTTGTTTGAGCAATTCCCGATGGAGGCCGTATTCGGCATGCACAACTGGCCGGGCTCTGAGGCAGGAAAGTTTGAGGTCAGCGCCGGCCCGGTGATGGCCTCCAGCAATGAATTCAGGATCAGCATCCGTGGCAAGGGCGGCCATGCTGCCATGCCGCACAACGCAATGGACCCGGTGCCGGTGGCCTGCCAGATGGTGCAGGCTTTTCAGACCATCATCAGCCGCAACAAGAAACCCATCGACGCGGGTGTCATCTCGGTGACGATGATCCATGCCGGCGAAGCCACCAACGTCATCCCAGACAGCTGCGAGCTGCAGGGTACAGTGCGCACCTTCAGCATTGAGGTGCTGGACATGATTGAAAAACGCATGGGTGAGATCGCCAAGCACACGGCCGCGGCCTTTGGCATGGAGTGCAGCTTTGAATTCAAGCGCAACTACCCGCCGACGATCAATTCGGCCAAGGAGGCGGAATTTGCCCGCAAGGTCATGGTCAGCATCGTGGGGGAGGCCAATGTGGGGGCGCAGGAGCCCACCATGGGCGCCGAGGATTTTTCCTACATGCTGATGGCCAAGCCCGGTTGTTACGCCTTTATCGCCAACGGCGACGGCGCGCACCGGGAGATGGGCCACGGCGGCGGGCCCTGCATGCTGCACAACCCCAGTTATGACTTCAACGACAGCCTGATTCCGCTGGGCGCCACTTACTGGGTAAAACTGGCGGAAGCGTGGCTGGCGTAGCGACAAAATAAGTATGATGCAGACTTAAAGCGTTTAAGCGCATAGGGAGCGGAACAGTGAGCAGTTGGAGTGAGTTGACTTCACGTGAAAAGCCGGAAGGCTTGCCAGAAGCCATCCATCGCCAAATTTCGCCTGGCGTGGTGCGTTATGTGTTCATCCACGACGATCTGGAGGTGGATGACCCGGCGGTGGACTCCACCGGCCGCTTTTTTGTGTCCCCACGCGAATACGGTTTCACGATACGCGGCTTCAAGGGCGGCAAAACGGCCTGGGCCCGGGACTTTGCCAATGGCACCATGCTGGTCGTCAACACCGAAGGCATGTCGCACGTGTTGTCACCTAAGGTGCCGGCCCGCATTTTGTTTGTAGGCCCGGATGGTGTGGCACTGCAGGACACCGGAACGGTGCAGCGGTTGGCCGAACGTATCCCCGACCTGGTCACCGTGCGCCTGACGGTGAATGCCACTTTTGATTTACACGGCGAAAGCCCCGAGGTGGCCCGCACGTTGCTGATGCGCATGGTGGACCGCGCCTTGCTGGGCGGCCCCCGCGATGGAGAGTCCGAGGCCACGCTGGTTGACCATATGTTTGAGTCCAGCTCCGTGGTGGGCGTGGAAGTGCGCCGCGCCACCGATACCGACTTTTCCCAGTTACTGGATATTTAGCTTACGGTGCGGAAAACCGCACTGCCGCCAGCTCCAGCAGGCCATCAAAAATCAGGTTGTCCACCAGTTCAAACGGTACCGACATATGGGGTGCCATTTTCCAGCCCGCACCCCCGGTCATCACACACATGGGCTCGGCGCCGCAATGCTGGCGCACATGCTGCACCATACGCTCCACCGCGCCAGATATGGCATAGGTGCCGCCACTGGTCAACGCGTCGCTGGTATTGGTGGGGAACAGGCTCACTTCACCCGTGGGCACGTGCAGGCCGGCGGTGCCGGACTCCAGCGCGCGCAGCATGATGCCGTGGCCCGGCAAGATCAGGCCGCCCAAAAATTTGCCGCTGGCATCCACGGCCTCCACCGTCACCGCCGTGCCCACCATGACCACGACCATGGGGCGGGGCTGGCCCTGTAACAACATGCGGTGGTAGGCGCCGATCATTGCAATCCAGCGGTCCGATCCCAGCCGTGTGGGGTGGTCATAGCCATTGCGCAAACCGGCCTCGGCCTCGCTGGCCACCACCCATTGCGGCGCCACATCCCACAGTTCCATCTGCTCCTGCAAACGGCGTTTGACGGCATCGGCCGCCACCACACAACCCAGGATATGGTGTGGCGCTTTCAGGTCTTTCCAGGCGCCTTCGGACAACTTGTCAATGTTTTCCAGGAATTCGGCGCCCTGGGCCAGCAGCGCGGCATTGGGGCGGGGGGATGCGTAGTGCGCCCACTTGAGCCGCGTATTGCCGATATCCAGAGCGAGAAAGGTCATGCCCCATTATCCTTGGCGCCAGGGCAGGCCCTGCAAACGCCAGCCGCCTTTGCGACCGCGCTGGGCGTTGGCATCGGGGTCGCCCTCAAAACCCTCCAGAATGTTGTAGGCCTCGAAACCCAGTTCGGTGGCGCGTTTGGCAGCTGCCACCGAGCGCACGCCGCTGCGGCACAGCAGCACCACTTTTTTGCCGGGCTCCACCGCGGCGCACAGGCCCTCGTCAAAACCGGGGTTCATGGCCATGCCCGGCCATTGTTTCCAGGCCAATGCCACTGCACCGGGTACAAAACCCACCCATTCACGTTCGGCGTCGGTGCGTACATCCACCAGCACGGCGTCGCCGGCCTGCCACCAGCTGTAGGCAAGGGCCGGTAGCACATCACCCGCGTAACCATCCGCGCTGCGCGGGGCGGCGGTGCCCGCGCTGTCGGCGTCGTGCCGTACGCCGGAACTCTGGTTGGCCGGCACGGCTTCGTCCATGCGTTTGGGTTTGGGCAGGTTCAGCGTCGCCATCACGGCGACAAAATCCTCCAGGTTTCGGCCAGCGATCCGCACATTGCAACTGCGCTCGGTGGCGATGGTGGAGTGTGTGCGGCCCTGGTAGTCATGCCCCGGCCATACGGTGGTCTCATCCGGCAGGTTGAACAATACATCGGTCAGCGAGTGGTACAGCGCCTCGGCACTGCCGGACTGGAAATCGGTGCGGCCGCAGCCATTGATCAGCAGGGTGTCACCGGTGAATACATGGTTGCGCCACACAAAACTCATGCTGCCCGCGGTGTGTCCCGGCGTGTGCAGGGCCAGCAGGGTCTCGCGGCCAAATCGCAGCAGGTCTCCGTCCACCATTTGCAACGCGGCGGTGCTGATGCCACAGGCCTGGGGCGCGGCGGTCTGGGCGCCGGTGTGTTCTGCCAGCAGGCTGGCGGCGGTGATGTGGTCGGCGTGGGTGTGTGTTTCGACCGTCCAGCGCAGCTTGAGCCCGTATTGGCTCAGCACGGCCAGGTCACGCTCCACCTGCTGGTCTACCGGGTCGATGATGACGGCGTCACGGGAGGCTTCGTCAAAGATGAGGTAGGTGTAACTGCTGGATGCAGCGTCGAAAAGTTGTAGGGGGTGCATGGCCTTCTCGCGGATGGTGGGCGACACCGTTGTTTGCCCAAGGGGTTGCCACTTTAATGCAATTTGGTCCGCGAAAATGGTTTACAGTTGACGTTTACGTAAACGTCAACTCCGCCAATCCAATAGGCGCAGTGATTCAGGAGCATCCGCATGTCCGACTTGTCCGCAGAAGCCAAAGCCCTGGCCAACTACCGTCCCACGCACAAGGTGCGGTTTGTGACCGCCGCCAGCCTGTTCGACGGGCACGACGCCGCCATCAACATCATGCGCCGCATCCTGCAGGGCATGGGCGCGGAGGTCATCCACCTGGGCCACAACCGCAGCGTGGACGAGGTAGTGACCGCCGCCTTGCAAGAGGATGCACAGGGCATAGCCATCAGCTCCTACCAGGGCGGCCATGTCGAATACTTCAAGTACATGGTGGACCTGCTCAAACAGCGCGGCGGATCACACATCCAGGTGTTTGGTGGTGGCGGTGGCGTCATCGTGCCCAGCGAGATCGCCGAGCTGCAAAGTTATGGCGTGACCCGCATCTACAGCCCCGAGGACGGCCAGCGCATGGGGCTGGCCGGCATGATCGGTGAGATGGTCATGCGCTGCGACAAGGACCTGACCGGTTTTGCGCCCGCCACGCTGGAGGCCATTGCAGGCCACACCACTGCATCGTGGCGCGCACTGGCGCAACTAATCACCGGGCTGGAGGCCTCACAAGGAAAACACCCGCTAGCCCCCGAATTGCGTGCTTCTGCCGCTACAAAAAAGATACCGGTCCTGGGTATCACCGGCACCGGCGGCGCCGGTAAATCGTCGCTGACCGACGAGTTGATCCGCCGCCTGCGGCTGGACCTGGGCGACACCTTGCGCCTTGCTGTCATTTCCATCGACCCCTCACGCCGTAAGAGTGGTGGCGCGCTGCTGGGTGACCGCATCCGCATGAACGCCATCAGTCCATGGCAGAACGGCGAACGCGTCTTCATGCGCAGCCTGGCCACCCGCGACTTTGGTTCGGAGATCAGCCAGGCCCTGCCCGACGTGATTGCCGCCTGCAAGTGCGCGGGCTTTGACCTCATCGTGGTCGAAACCTCCGGCATTGGCCAGGGCGATGCCGCCATCGTGCCGCACGTGGATGTGCCCATGTACGTGATGACACCCGAATTCGGCGCGGCCAGCCAGCTGGAAAAAATCGACATGCTGGACTTTGCCGAGTTCGTCGCCATCAACAAGTTCGACCGCAAGGGCGCCAGCGACGCGCTGCGTGATGTGGCCAAACAGGTGCAGCGCAACAAGGAAGCCTGGACCACGATGCCCGACCAGATGCCGGTGTTCGGCACCATGGCCGCGCGTTTCAACGACGATGGCGTGACCGCGCTGTACCAGGCGCTATTGCCGCGTTTGCAGGAATTGGGTTTGTCGGCTGCCACCACCGGCCTGCTGCCACGCGCCAATGTGCGCCACAGCAGCAACCAGACCCCCATCGTGCCGGCTGCCCGCACCCGTTACCTGGCCGAGATCACCGACACGGTGCGCGGCTACAAACAACACGCCCGCACCCAGGCCAGGGTGGCGCGCGAGATTCAGCAACTGCGCGCCGCCGCCAGAATGCTGGAGGAGACCAAACCCCACAAACCCCGTGCCGCAGAAGCAGCCATTGATCTGGCTGTGCAGCGCGAAGAAACACAAGACCCTTCTGCCCGCAAGCTGGTCAATCAGTGGCCCGAGATGCAGCGCGCCTACGCCGGTGACGAATACGTCGTCAAGATCCGCGACAAGGAGCTGCGCACCGCACTTACCACCAAATCGTTGAGCGGCACGACGATCCGCAAGGTCGCCTTGCCAACCTACGAAGACCACGGCGAAATTTTGAAGTGGCTGATGCTGGACAACGTGCCCGGCAGCTACCCCTACACCGCCGGTACCT
>JAZKDY010000181.1:0-4496 GCA_040387325.1 Pseudomonadota bacterium
GAAATGTCTCCTGCAAGTGGGCCAAAGGCGTCACTGTAGTATGCCCATGCATGCAAGAGTTGGGGTGCCAACCTAGACGCGTACAAACCCTGATGCGCAACGCGTTTGCCGCACCGCGCCTGCCCCGACCGGATGGCTTTAGCTCTCCCCTCACACCAAAACTGCTGCGAACAAAAAGCAGACCGAAGTGACCATGCAGGACAGTGTGCGCACATGGTTCCAGAATTTCCACTGCGGCACAAAGCTGTCCTGAAAGTACGCAGTTGTTTCGGGTTGCCGCCAGTCCAGAGCCTCCAGCACGTGGTTCATGGGGACATTGAACATGCCCGAAACCACACCAACGCCCACACCATAGAAGATGCCCCCAACCAACACAGGGGCCGCCCAGCGCGCCTGCCAGTGGAGACATGCGTAGGCCATGCCACTCAATGCGATGGCCAGCATCGTCCACAACAGCACGCCAAAAACGGAGGTGAATACCTCCCGGTTGATGATTTGCATGGCTTCTGCACCCTGACTGGCTTTTGCCAGTGACCGCATCACGACATCCGAGAACGCCATGAATATGCCACCCAACACCCCGCTGATGAGAGTGCCCACTACCAGCCCACCGCCCAACCACAGGGTTCGCATGGCCTTGCTCAGGCGGGGACCGCAACCGGCGTCCAGATACCCGTGGCCGCGGTCGCCTTGCAATAGTCGGCAAAGTCGCGCGGTGCGCGGCCCAATGCCCGTTGCACGCCCGTGCCCAGGCAGGCATTGCGCCCGTCAAACACCTCTTCGCACAGGTCGGTGAACATGTTGGCCAGCGCTGGCCCCACCGCGGGTGTCATGCCGGCACGGAAATCCTCCAGGCCCAAAGGCACGTAGTGCACGGTCCGTCCGGCAGCGGCCGACAGTTCTGCGGCGGCCTGTGCAAAGTCCAGCAGACGGGGGCCGGTCAATTCATACAGTTGACCCAGATGGCGCTGTGGCTCTGTCAACGCGGCGACCGCCACATCGGCAATGTCGTCGGCGTCCAGGAACGGCTCCTGCACGTCGCCAGCGGGCAGTGCAACCACGCCTTCCAGCACCGGGCCCAGCAAATAACCTTCGCTGAAGTTCTGCGCAAACCAGCTGGCGCGCAGCAGCGTATAGCCCAGGCCACTGGCTTGCACAATGCCTTCGCAGTGCTGGGCGTGGGTTTCATTGCGGCCCGACAACAGCACCACATGCCGCACACCGGCGCGTTTTGCTGCCTGCGTCAAGGCTTCAATCTTTTCTGGCGCACCGGGGAAGGCCAGATCCGGGGCATACGAAATGTAGGCGCTGTGTACACCGGCGAGTGCAGCGGTCCAGGTGGCGGGTTGGTCCCAGTCAAAGGGGATGGGGGATTGGCGCGCACCCTCGCGCACGGAGTGGCCCAATGCGCGCAGTTGTTGCGTGATGCGGCGGCCGGTTTTTCCGGTGGAACCGATGACCAGAATCGGTGTATTTTGCATGGAAAGTCCTTCAGAGTGTTTGTGGTGTAGTCCAGTTTATGGAGGTCATTGCAGACAATCAATGTCATAAAATCCATAATTCTTTTCTAATCGTCCAATTTAGTAGATGATTGGTAAAATCTGCGCACAATACCGCCATGGCAAGTGTTCCCATCAACTCTCCTGACCTTCTGGGTGAAGCCCTGCACCTGATGCGGCTGAACGGCACGCTGTACTGCCGCTCCGAACTCAGCGCTCCCTGGGCGATCGACATGCCGCCGATTGAGGGCTGCATGATGTTCCACATCGTCACCGCAGGCCGTGGCTGGCTGGAGGTGGGGGGTGGTGAACCCCGCTTGCTGCAGCCGGGCAGTCTCACCCTCATCCCCCACGGCGCGGGGCACCGCATCCGCAGTGACGCAGACACGCCTGCGGAGGGACTTTTCGACATACCCGTCGAGCAGGTGAGTGACCGTTATGAGGTCTTGCGCTACGGCGGCGGGGGTGAGGTCACGCATGCCATGTGCGGCGTGGTCCGCTTCGACCATGTGGCGGCACACCGCCTGATCGCCCACCTGCCCACCGTCTTGCAGGTCGACACCTGGAGCGAGGACGATGCGAGCTGGTTGCAAAGCACCTTGCGCTTCATTGCCAAGGAGGCGGCGGCATCGCGCCCCGGGGGCGAAACGGTGATCACCCGCCTGGCGGATATCCTGGTCATACAGGCTCTGCGTGTATGGCTGGACACCGCGCCCGAGGCCCAGATGGGCTGGCTGGCAGCCCTGCGCGATCCGCACATCGGCAAAGCCCTGTCGCTGATGCACCGCGCGCCCGAACAGGCCTGGACAGTGGACGCCCTGGCGGACAAGGTCGCCATGTCGCGCTCGGCCTTTTCTGCACGTTTTACCAGTCTGGTGGGTGAGCCGGCCATGCAGTACCTGACCCAGTGGCGCATGCAACTGGCCCATGCGCATTTGCAGCGAAGCACGGAGCCTCTGGGCCGGGTGGCGGAGCGCTTTGGCTACCAGTCGGAGCCCGCGTTTTGCCGGGCGTTCAAACGGGTGTTTGGTGTGTCGCCCGGTAGCGCGCGTCAGCCCGTTGAAACCAGGCCCTTGTCTGCGGTACGTCTGGCCGGCTAAGCCAACAGGCGGGCCAAGGCAGTGAGTGCCGCCGTTTCGGCGCGCAAGACACGTGGCCCCAAGGTCACGGGCGCAAAGCCGCGGGCGATGGCTGCCACTTCTTCTGTCGCCGCCAATCCACCCTCAGGCCCTGAAAGAAAAGTGGTGTGCTGTGCCGTGCCGTTTGCCCCGTGCAGTGACAAAGGTGTAGACCCTTCAGCCAATGACAGCAGGCAACGCGCATCCGACCCGGGCGCAGGCAGGGATTGCAGCCACGCGGCCAGTGTCTTGACGCCGTGCACCAAAGGCACGCGGTTGCCACCGCATTGCTCACACGACGCAACCGCCACGCTTTGCCAGTGGGCGATCTTCTTGTCGGCGCGTTCGCCGGACAGGCGCAGCACACTGCGTTCCGTCATCAGTGGCTGGATGCTGGCCACGCCCAGCTCGGTGGCTTTCTCGACCAGCCAGTCCATGCGGTCGTTGGCCGGCATGCCCATGGCCAGGTGTACGGTAGCCACTGATTCCCGTTCGATGGCGCTGTGTGCCCCTACGCGCACCTGTACATCGCTGCGACCCATGTGTGTGATGGTGGCTTCAAACTCGCCCCCCGGGCTGGTGACCAGCGCGCCCGCGTCACCTGCCACGCCATACCGGCCGTTGAACAGTGTGATGGTGTCGCCCGGCTGCATGCGCAGCACCTGCACGTGCCGTGCGGCGCCCGCGGGCAGATCCAGCAGCGCATCACTCACCAGTGGAACAGGGCAGTAGAAACGGGGCATTGAATGGATTGCTATTAAATCAGGAGCGCAATGGCTAGTGCGGACGGGGGCTACAGGCCAATTTTGCTTAAGCTCTTCCGTAGGCGAAGACATTGGGCACTTCGATGCCCTCAATGCGTTCCACCAGGCGCAACAGGGGCTTGAGCTCCATGTAACGCGCGCAGGTGGCACGTATGTAGGCAATGAAGCGCGGCGTGTCTTCCAGATAACCCGCTTTGCCGTCGCGGATGGACAGGCGGGCAAAAATGCCGGCAATCTTCAGATGGCGTTGCAGGCCCATCCACTCCACCCCTTTGTAAAACTCGCCAAAGTCATCCCCGACGGGCAAACCGGCCTTGCGGGCCTTGGACCAGTAACGGATCGTGACGTCCAGGCAAAAGTCTTCTTCCCAGCTCAGGAAGGCGTCGCGCAACAGACTGGCAATGTCGTAGGTGATGGGGCCGTAGACGGCGTCCTGGAAGTCCAATACACCAAGTCTTTGCGCCCCCACGCTTGCCACTGCGTGTGCTGCGCTGCCCCCCGAGGGGGCTAATTTTCCTTGGGGCGGCCCGGCGGAAAATTGGGCAGCTACTTCGGCCGGAACCATGAGGTTGCGCGGCATGAAATCCCTGTGCATGAAGACGCTGGGCCATGCCAGGGCACTGTCAGCCAGGGCGGCAAAAGACTTGTCCAGCACCTGGCGCTGTGCGGCATCCAGGCCGAACTTGCGGTATTCCCCGATGTACCACTGGGGGAACAACTCCAGCTCCCGCATCACAAAGGCGCGGTCATACGGCGGCAACACGCCTTCGCGCGAGGCCAGTTGCCACTGGATCAGTGTTTCCACCGCATCCAGGTACAGATCCAGCGGGGGTGGGCTATCAGGCAGTATCACATCCTTCATGGTGTGGGTGCCCAGGTCGGTGAGCAGCATGAAGCCGTTGGCCTCGTCCCAGGCCAGCACCTCGGGCACCTTCAGCCCGGCCTGGGCCATCAGCTCGGCAACGGCTACGAAGGGCTTGCACTCACCCTTGTCGGGTGGCGCATCCATGATGATGCGGCTGGTGGGCGCGCCCGCAGTATGGCTGTCGATGCGCAGGTAGCGGCGAAAGCTGGCATCAGCCGAGGCCAGGCGCAGTGTGCCCGGGATCAGTTGG
>JAZKDY010000181.1:4506-9563 GCA_040387325.1 Pseudomonadota bacterium
GGGTCTGCTGCACGCTGGCCAGCCAGGTTTCAAACAGGGCCTGGCGGGAGGGATCGGCCCACACCGGCGTTTGCGGGGCGGCCGTGGGCGGGGTGCTGGGGATTGGGCTCATGGATAATCCATTCTACAAAGCCCCCTCAAATCATTACTAGTGCCGCCTTTTACCCCCTGTCTGCCCCCATGCGCAAGTTGAGTTCGCGCGCGCCCGGCCACCCCTTTGTGCTGTCCCAACTGGTGGTGATGGTGGGTTTGGCCTGCGCCTCAGGGGCGCTGCGTGCGCAATCGGCTGCGCCAGAAACGACCAGCAAGCCCGCTGAAGAGCCGTTGCTGCTCAGGTCTACCAGCCAACTGGACGAGCAGTTGCCACAGGAGCAAACCAGCAAACTTCCCGTGTTTGTGCAGGGTGACCGCATGTCCGGCCGCCCGGATCTGGAGACCGTGATCGAAGGCAACGTGGTTTTGCGCAAAGCCGGTACGGTGATCCAGGCCGACCGCCTGGAATACGACCAGCCCAGCGACCAGGCCAAAGCCAGTGGCAATGTGCGCATCAACCGCAAGGGTGATGTCTTTGAAGGCCCCTCGCTGGAGCTCAAGGTTGAATCCTTTGAGGGTTTTGTGGAAGCGCCGCGTTACCGCTTTCTGAAAAGCGATGGCCAGGGCCAGGCCGACCGTGCCGAATTTATTGACGAGAGCCACACGGTCATCCACAACGCCAGCTACACCACCTGCCGGCGCAAGCCAGGACCCGAATGGCTGCCCGATTGGGTTCTGCGCGCCACCCGTATCAGCATGGACACTGACGAAGACATAGGCATCGCCCAGGGCGCCGTGCTGAGCTTCAAAGGTGTGCCGCTGTTACCCATTCCGGCCATCAGTTTTCCGCTCTCCGACAAGCGCAAGTCCGGCCTGCTGCCGCCCACCATTGGGGTCGGTGCGGACAGCGGCCTGGAGGTAACGCTGCCGTATTACTGGAACATTGCGCCCAACCGCGATGCGACCCTGACGCCCACCATCATGACGCGCCGGGGCGTGGATCTAGGTGCGGAGTTTCGTTACCTGGAGCCCGGTTATACCGGTGTGGCCCGTGCCAATTACATGCCGGGTGACAAGCTGACGGACTCCGACCGCTGGGGCTTGTCGTATTTGCACCGAGGTGCATTTGGCACCGCTTTGGGCCCGGTCGGCCTGGAGGCCACGGTCAACCGCGTCAGTGATGACACGTACTGGCGGGATTTCACCAGCAACGGCGCGATCGCCAATGCCATCGCCAACACCAGCGCCAGTGTCGGTGTGGCTGCAACCCCGCGTCTGTTGCCCTCGGGTCTGACGGCCACTTGGGGCCTGGGCGCATTTTCCAGCGCCATGCGGGTGTTGAAGTGGCAGACATTGCAAGATGTCACCGCTCCGATCGTGCCACCCTACGACCGGGTACCCCAGCTAACTGCCCGTTATGCGCTGACCAATGTGCACGGACTGGATTGGTCGGTGGACGGCGATTTCACGCAGTTTGAAGCCGACAGCAGCCGGACCCTGCAACCCAATACCCAGCGGGCGGTGGCCCTGCTGCAGGTCAGCCGTCCCTGGTTGGCGCCTGCGGGTTTTGTGACGCCCAAATTCCAGCTGCATGCCACCGCCTACCAGTTTGACCGGCTGCTGGGCAATGGGTCACGAACGGCGGACAGCGTGGTGCCTACGTTCAGTCTGGACGGTGGCCTGGTGTTCGAGCGTGAGGCGAGTCTGTTTGGACGCAACCTGGTGCAGACGCTGGAGCCACGGGCCTTCTACGTTCACACGCCCTACCGCAACCAGAGTCTCCAGCCCAATTACGACACGGCGGCCAACGACTTCAACTTTGCCACCATCTTCACGGAAAACGCCTTTGTAGGCCACGACAAGATATCCGACAACAACCTGCTGACCCTGGGTCTGACCACACGGTACCTCGACGCTGAAACCGGCGGCCAGCTGGCGCGGTTTGGCATTGCACAGCGGTTGCGGTTTGATGAGCAGCGGGTCACGCTGAACCCCACAGACGCTCCGGCGCAGGCGGGTTTCAGCGATGTCATGCTGGGTGCTTCTGTCAATATGGCGGACCGCTGGGTGCTGGACTCCACCGTGCAGTACAACGGCAAGACCGACCGGTCCATACGGTCCACGGTGGGTGCGCGCTACAGCCCTGGCGATTACCGCGTTTTTAATGCCGCTTACCGCTTCCAGCGCGACGTCAGCGAACAGGTTGATTTCAGTTGGCAGTGGCCACTCAACAACCTGTGGGGCGATACCGGTCAGGAATTGGGTGCAGGCCGTGGCCAGGGCGAGGGCCGTTATTACGGTGTGGGGCGGCTGAACTACAGTTTGAACGAGCGGCGCCTGGTCGACACGATTTTGGGTGTCGAGTACGATGCGGGCTGCTGGCTGGCGCGGGTGCTGCTGGAACGGACGCAGACCAGCAGCTCCACGGCCACCGGCCGTGTGATGTTCCAGCTGGAGTTTGTGGGTTTTACCCGGCTGGGTTTGGGTGGAAACCCGATCCAGGCCCTGACCCAGAACATTTCGCGTTACCAGAAATTGCGTGATTCGGGCGGCACGACCAGCCGCTTTAGCAACTACGATTGAGAGACCATGAATTTTCGAATTTGGGCAGCACCTGTCCTGGGCCTTTTTTGCAGCGTGTTGGTGACGGGCGCCAGCGCCCAGACCGTTCAGCAAGCGGACTACATCGTGGCTGTGGTGAATTCCGAGCCGATCACTAACAGCGAGGTGCGAAATTCCCTGCAGCGATTGCTCAGCGACATAGCCGCACAACGCCAGACGGCGCCTCCCGTCGACGAGCTGCGCCGCCGGGTGCTGGAGCGCCTGATCAACGAGCGGGCACAAATGCAAGTGGCCCTTGAGGCCGGGCTGCGGGTGGACGAAGCCACCGTGGACCAGTCCGAGCAGGCCGTAGCCCGCCAGAACCAGGTCGACGTGGCCGAGTTGCGTGCGCGCATCGTCAGGGATGGCATGACCGTCAGCCAGTTCCGCAAACAGTTACGTGACCAGTTGTTGTTGTCGCGCCTGCACGAACAGCAGGTTGAGGGGCGCATCCGTATTTCGGAGGCTGACATCGACCGTGCGCTGGCTGAGCAAGCGGGCGGTGGCGATCCCCTTGCGCAAGAGGTGAATCTGGGCCATTTGCTGGTCTCGGTGCCTGAGAAAGCCACGGCTGAACAATCCGCAAGCTTGCTCGCCCAGGCTCAAAAGGTGCTGGCCCGCATCCGCGCGGGTGAAGACTTTGCCGCCCTGGTGCAGGAGTTGTCGGCTGCCGACCGTACCAATGGTGGTCAGTTGGGCCTGCGCCGTGCAGACCGTTACCCGCCCGCTTTTATGACAGCCACCCAAAACCTGGCCATTGGTGGAGTGTCTGAAATTGTGCGAACCGGCGCCGGCTTTCACATTTTGAAAGTGCTCGAACGCAAGGCGCCTGCCGCCCCGTCCAGGGCGATTGTCCAAAGCCATGCACGGCACATCCTGCTGCGTACGGGCCCTGATTTGACACAGGCCGCCGCCATCGCCAAATTGACCGATTTCAAGCGCCGTATCGACAGCAAAACCGCCACATTCGCGGCGCTGGCGCGTGAACATTCGCAGGACGGCAGCGCAACCCAGGGTGGCGATTTGGGCTGGGTCGGACCCGGTGCTTTTGTGCCGGAGTTTGAGGAACCCATGAACCGTTTGGCCGAGGGGCAAGTCAGCCCGCCTGTGGTGTCACGTTTTGGCGTGCACCTGATCGAGGTGATGGAGCGCCGCCGCGTCGAGATGAAGCCTGAGGAAGTCCGTGAAAGCATACGCAACCAATTGCGTGCCAGCCGGTATGACGCCGCGTTCGCCACCTGGGCCCAGGATATCCGGAGCAATGCATTCGTGGAGATGCGTGAGCCTCCACGGTAACCCTATGGCCCCCTCGCTCCACCGCTGCGCGGGTCGCTGCCCCCCATGAAACACATTGCGCGTAAACGCTTCGGCCAGCATTTTCTGACCGATGGCGGCATCATCGATGCCATCGTGGATGCCATTGCGCCCAGACCTGGCCAGCGCATGGTGGAAATCGGCCCCGGCCTGGCGGCACTGACCCAACCGCTGGTGGAGCGTCTGGGGCACTTGACGGTGATCGAGCTGGACCGCGACCTGGCACTGCGCCTGCGTTTGCACGGCCAACTCACTGTCATAGAGTCGGATGTATTAAAAGTGGACTTTGCCCGCGTCCAATCTGAATGGATTGCTACAGATTCAGTAGCAAATGACAGCAATTCCAGCACCATCTCCGAAAAGTTGCGCGTCGTTGGTAACCTGCCCTACAACATCTCGACGCCCATTTTGTTCCACCTGCTGGACGCCGTGGATGCCATCGAAGACCAGCACTTCATGCTGCAAAAAGAGGTGATCGACCGCATGGTGGCACGGCCCGCTACCGCAGCTTTCGGGCGCCTGAGCGTGATGCTGCAGTGGCGTTACGCGATGGAGAACGTGTTGCTGGTGCCACCCGAAAGCTTCGATCCGCCGCCCCGGGTCAACAGCGCAGTCGTCCGCATGTTGCCGCTGGCGCAACCGCCGGTGCTGGATGTGAAGCTGCTGAGCGAATTGGTGCAGGTGGCTTTCAGCCAGCGGCGCAAGTTGCTGCGTAATACGCTGGGCCGATGGCTGGACGAGCAGGGTTTCAGCGGCAGCTTTGACGTCCAACGGCGGGCCGAAGAAGTGCCAGTTCAGGACTACGTCGCACTGGTACAGCACCCGAGTCTGGCCAAGGCGCTGACGTAAAAAAGCCCACCGGTTGGTGGGCTTTTTTGATGGCCTGGGCGCTTGTCGTTACGCCGCCGCTAGCCAGTATCCCGAGTTGAAGGGGCTGCTCATGCGCAGTGCCAGTGGGGACACGTCCAACAATTTGTCGGTGGGCATCTTTTCGCCCGTTTCGGTTGCCATCTCGATACCTGCAATTGCTGCGGGTTGTGCGATGGTTCCGTTTGCCTCGTTCGCCCGTTCTGCTTGGCTGGTGTGTGCAGAACGGGCTACAGAAAAGA
>JAZKDY010000182.1:0-37751 GCA_040387325.1 Pseudomonadota bacterium
CTTTTTTTGCAAGCCCAAGAGTTTCCAGATCATGGTGACCTCCTATAGCGTGGTTGTAGGAGCCCTTAGGCTAGCGGTCGTTTGTGACAGGCGTGCGTCAAAGACCCATACCCCCGGGCGGCGCCATGCCATGCCGCACAGGCGTGCATTGCCGACTATGCTGGGGCAAACACAACGCCGACAAGCCCACCCTACAGCCTCACGTGCAAGCCACCCATCTGCCAGAACTCGAAGCCCTGGAGCGCATCCTGGACCTGGGCGCACCCCACCTGCAGGTCAAGGTGGTGCACCAGGTGACGGCCCCTGCGGGAATCGGCCTGCCCATCTACGCCATAGGCCTGGGCAACCCCAGCCCGGACGTCCCCGCCATTGGTTTCTTTGGCGGTGTGCACGGCCTGGAGCGCATCGGCGCCGAGGTGGTGATTGCCTTCTTGCAAAACCTGGTGATGCGCCTGCAATGGGATGCCACGCTGCACAGCCAACTGGAATCGGTGCGGCTGTTGTTTATGCCCATCGTCAACCCCGGTGGCATGCTGATGGGTACGCGTGCCAACCCACAGGGTGTGGACCTGATGCGCAATGCGCCGGTGGATGCGGTGGACAAGGTGCCGTTTCTGGTCGGCGGCCAGCGCATCAGCGCCACGTTGCCCTGGTACCGTGGACTGGCCGACCGGCCGATGGAGGCCGAGAACCTGGCGCTGTGTGCCGAGGTTCGCAGCGAGTTGTTATCGCGCCCTTTCAGTATGGCGCTCGACTGCCACTCGGGTTTTGGTGCCCGCGACCGCATCTGGCTGCCCTATGCCCACACGCGCAAACCGATTGCGCACCTGGCGGAAATGCAGGCGCTGAAAGAAGTGTTTTTGCAAACCTACAGCCACCACCCCTACGTGTTCGAACCACAAAGCCTGCAGTACCTGGCCCATGGCGACATTTGGGACTACCTGTACCTGGAGGCCTGCACCAACCCCGAGCGCATCTTTTTGCCGCTGACGCTGGAGATGGGCTCATGGCTGTGGATCAAGAAGAACCCGCGCCAGATGTTTTCGCTCAAGGGGATCTTCAACCCCTTGATCGCGCACCGGCAACACCGGGTGTTGCGACGGCATTTGTCCCTGCTGGATTTCCTGAGCCGGGCAGCAGCCAGCCACGTGCGCTGGGTGCCCTCCAGCGAGGCACGGGGCAAGCTGCATGCCGACGCGCTGCAAACCTGGTATGACTAGGCAAATGGGGTGCCCTGGGTGTGGGCAAATGCTGCCTCCAGCTTGAGCGCAATACACAGCTCCTGGCTGGAGAATGGCTTGTTCAGGGTAGCCAGCACGTTGTGGCCCAAACCCTCGGCCACCAGACGCGCGCTGTCCAGTGTCGCGTGGCCGCGCCCGCTGATGAGCACCAGGTCCACTTGGGGCGCGATGTCGGCCAACTGGTTGATCAGGTCAAAACCATCGATGTCGGGCAAGGACAAATCGAGGATGGCAGTCTCGTAGTCCTGCAAGCTGCTGCTTTTCAGAAAGGCAAACCCGCTCTGGTAGAGGTCCGTGGGCAGATCGTGCATGCCCAGCATCTGAACGACCAGCGATCCCATCAAAGGGTCGTCTTCCACAAGCGCGATGGTTTTTTTGCGGCTTGGCGTAGTCATGGCACTCCCTCCTGTCGGTGCCCTGACTATCGAGCCCCCTTGTCTCAGGGGCACCGCACCGGGGCGTAATGGCTCAGTCTAACCACTTCTGCATAAATTGTGCCTGTCCCATGGCCGGGTCGAGCTGGTAATTGGCAAAACCCAGGCGCTGGTAAAGCCGGTAGGCGCCGTCGTTGCCCGACAAAACCTCCAGTGTCAGCTTGCAGGCGCCCCGTTCCACCGCGATGGATTCGGCCAGGGTCAGCATCTGCTGTGCCACCCTGTGTCCGCGGTGGCTGGCCATCACGGTAACGTCGTGCACATTGACCAGCGGGCGACACGCGAAGGTGGAGAAACCTTCAATGCAGTTCACCAGGCCAATGGGCAATTCACCGTCAAAGGCCAATACGCTGTAGGCCTGTGGCCGTGCCGCCAGCGCCTGCACCAGATGGGACTTTGCAAAGTCGCTCAAGGGATGGGCGCCACCCATGGGGTCGCGGGCATAGGCGTCCAGCAAGTCCACGACTGCTTGCGCGTGAACCGGGTTGGCATAGTCCGCGCGCACCACCCTTACGTCAATCGAGACCGGTGCGGTTGGGGTGTTATCGGTGATCGCCATGTCGTCGCCTCTTCAGCTGGTCAGGGTATCGACGATTCTCTGGGCGCAGGTCCTGGCCTGTACCGCGTCGCGCGCTTCAACCATCACGCGCAAGAGTGGCTCGGTGCCACTGGCCCGTATCAGCACGCGACCAGTGTCTCCCAGTTCGGCGGTCACGGTGCGGGTTTCCTGCTCCATGCGTACATTGGTTTTCCAGTCCTGGCCGGGCTTGAGCCGCACATTGATCAGGGTTTGCGGGAACAGCGTCACCTCGGCCAGCAACTGCGCCATCGTCTTGCCACTGCGCTGCAGGGCCTGGAGTATTTGCAGGGCCGAGATCAGGCCGTCACCGGTGGTGTGTTTGTCCAGTGCCAGCAAATGGCCCGAGCCTTCGCCACCCAGAATCCATTGGTGTTTTTCCAACTCTTCCAGCACGTAACGGTCACCGACCTTGGCGCGCACAAACTGCACACCGCGGGCCTTGAGCGCCACCTCGACAGCCATATTCGTCATCAGCGTGCCCACGACGCCGGGCACATGTTCGTCACGCCCCAGGCGGTCATCAACCATCAGGTACAACAGCTCGTCGCCGTTGTACAGGCGGCCTTGTGCGTCCACCACCTGCAGGCGGTCGGCGTCTCCGTCCAGCGCCACGCCGAAGTCGGCTCTGTGGTCTTTTACCGCAGCCACCAGCGCGGCTGGGTGTGTGGCGCCCACATCGTGGTTGATGTTGAGGCCGTCAGGCGCGCATCCAATGGCAATCACTTCGGCGCCCAGTTCGTGGAAGACCTTGGGCGCTATGTGGTAGGCCGCACCGTGGGCCGCATCGACCACAATCCGCATGCCCTTCAGTGTGAGGTCGTTGGCAAAGGTGCTTTTGCAGAACTCGATGTAGCGGCCGGCAGCGTCATCCAGGCGGCGCGTCTTGCCGAGCGATGCGGAGTCGGCCCACTCAGGTGGTTCGGCCACGGCGGCCTCTACCGCCAACTCCCAGGCGTCGGACAGCTTGGTGCCTTGGGCACTGAAAAACTTGATGCCGTTGTCGGCAAAGGGGTTGTGGCTGGCGCTGATGACTACGCCCAGTGAAGCCCGCTGTGCGCGGGTCAGGTAGGCTACCCCGGGTGTGGGCAAAGGGCCCAGCAACACAACATCCACACCGGCCGAATTAAAACCACTCTCCAGTGCACTCTCCAGCATGTAGCCGGAGATGCGCGTGTCCTTGCCGATCAACACCGTAGGGCGCGATTCAGTTCTTTTGAGGACGCGGCCCACGGCATGGGCCAAGCGCATGACAAAGTCAGGGGTGATAGGGGCCTGGCCTACTGTGCCGCGGATGCCGTCGGTTCCGAAATATTGTCTGGTCATGGGTTCGTGTCTTGTTTTAAGAATCCTGCGCCACTGTCAGCATTGTTGCTGCATGGCATGAAAAACCTTGAGCGCCTGCACTGTCTCCCGGACATCATGCACCCGCACCACGTGGGCACCGTTTTGCACCGCCAACAGTGCCGCCGTCACGCTGGGCACCAGGCGGTCACGCATATCCAGCGTGGCCACCGTGGACAGCGCTCGTTCGGTCACCGCCGCCAGCGACGACTTGCGCGACCAGCCTGCCAGCACCGCATAGCCCATGGGCAATAGCGCCGCCTGTTGCGCCAGCAACGCAAAATTCTGCTGCACGGTCTTGCCAAAACCGATGCCCGGGTCTATACAGATACGAGCTGGATCTACCCCTAGCCCCCGCAAATGCTGGGTAGTTTGCTCTAAAAACGATAGCACCTGTGGCATCACCTCACCCTCCATGGGTGCAGCCTGCATGGTCTGCGGATTGCGGTGCATGTGCATCAGGCACACGCCGCACTTCTGGTGCCGGCGCACCACATCCACGCCGGTGCGGCCATCGGGGTCACCGGCCCAGCGCAAGGCCCACACGTCGTTGATGATGTCCGCACCCAGGTCCAGCACAGCCTGCATGACCTGGGGCTTGTAGGTGTCCACCGAAACCGGCACGCCCAGTGTGACCGCATGGCGGACCACCGGCAAGACACGCGCCAGTTCCTCGTCCACCGGCAGCTCCAGCGCACCGGGGCGGGTAGATTCGCCGCCAATGTCCAGAATGTCCGCGCCGTCTTTTACGAGGCGTTCGCAATGCGCCAAAGCGGCGTTACGGCTGGCGTGCTGGCCACCATCAGAAAACGAGTCGGGGGTGACGTTGACAATGCCCATGACCTTGGGTGTACCCAGATCAATGAGGAAGTGGCTGGTTTGCCATTGCATGGATGTACCTTACTACACGATCCAGAAATGAGAAAACGGGGCACAAGGCCCCGTCTGCTCAAGGTTCAAACCATTTTCAGGCGGCTGTGGGGGTCGGATCAGCCGCTACTGCGGGCGCTCCGCCGCTGCCGCCACCACCGGATGGGCCGGGGGCGCGGGGTGTCCAGTCTTTGGGCGGACGCGGCTCCTTGCCTGCCATGATGTCGTCCAGTTGGTCGCTGTCAATGGTTTCCCATTCCAGCAGGGCCTTGGCCATGGCGTGCATCTTGTCCTGGTTGTCTTCAATCAGCTTGCGGGCCAGCGTGTATTGCTGGTCGATGATGCGGCGCACTTCGGAGTCGACCTTCTGCATGGTCTGCTCGCTCATATTGGTGGTCTTGGTCACCGAGCGGCCCAGAAACACTTCGCCTTCGTTTTCGGCATAGACCATGGGGCCCAGGGCGTCGGTCATGCCATAACGTGTGACCATGTCACGGGCGATATGGGTGGCGCGCTCAAAGTCGTTGCTGGCGCCAGTGGTCATCTGGTTCATGAACACTTCTTCGGCAATACGGCCACCAAACAACATGCTGATCTGGTTCAGCATGTATTCGCTGTCGTAGCTGTAACGGTCTTGCGCAGGCAAGCTCATGGTCACACCCAGGGCGCGGCCACGGGGGATGATGGTGACCTTGTGTACGGGGTCACACTTGGGCAGCATCTTGCCAATCAGGGCGTGGCCGGACTCGTGGTAGGCGGTGTTGCGGCGCTCTTCTTCGGGCATGACCATGCTCTTGCGCTCGGGGCCCATAAAGATCTTGTCCTTGGCCTTCTCGAAATCCTGCATCTCGACAACACGTGCATTGCGGCGGGCGGCCATCAAAGCGGCTTCATTGCACAGGTTGGCCAGATCAGCACCGGACATGCCAGGTGTGCCGCGGGCAATGGTATTGGGGTTGACGTCCTGGCCCAAAGGCACCTTGCGCATGTGCACGGCCAGGATCTGCTCACGGCCACGGATGTCGGGCAATGTCACATACACCTGGCGGTCAAAACGACCGGGGCGCAACAAAGCAGCATCCAGAATGTCGGGGCGGTTGGTGGCGGCCACCACGATGACGCCGACATTGGTTTCAAAACCGTCCATCTCGACCAGCATCTGGTTCAAGGTTTGTTCACGTTCGTCATTGCCACCGCCCAGGCCTGCACCACGCTGGCGGCCCACGGCATCAATTTCATCGATAAAGATGATGCAGGGTGCGTTTTTCTTGGCGTTGTCGAACATGTCGCGCACACGGGATGCACCCACGCCAACGAACATTTCCACGAAATCGGAGCCGGAGATACTGAAAAACGGAACCTTGGCCTCACCGGCGATGGACTTGGCCAACAGGGTTTTACCGGTGCCGGGAGGACCGACCAGCAGCAAGCCGCGCGGAATGCGGCCGCCGAGTTTCTGGAATTTGCTGGGGTCTTTGAGGAAATCGACGACTTCCTTGACTTCTTCCTTGGCTTCATCACATCCGGCCACGTCGGCAAAGGTCACGGTATTGGTGTTTTCGTCCAGCAGGCGCGCCTTGCTCTTGCCGAAGCTGAATGCGCCGCCCTTGCCGCCGCCCTGCATCTGGCGCATGAAGTAAATCCAGACACCGACCAACAGCAGCATGGGACCCCAGCTGACCAACAGCGTGGTCAGCAAAGAGCTTTCTTCACGGGGTTTGACGTCGAACTTGACGTTGTTGCTGATCAGGTCACCCACCAGACCGCGGTCCAGGTAGGTTGCGGTGGTTCGGATTTTGCGGTCATCGGTGGTGATGGCCAGAATTTCGGTAGTGCCACCTGGGCCTTCCTGGATGATGGCATTTTTGACGTGCTTGTTGCGCACTTCGTCCAGGAATTCGGAATACCCGATTGCGGTAGCGCCAGCGACACCGCCCTTGTCAAATTGCTTGAACACGGTGAAAAGCACCAGGCCAATCACCAACCACACTGCAATTTTCGAAAACCACTGATTATTCAAGCGAAGCTCCAATAGGGGCACAGACTAGGACACTGTGCATATCTGCGTACCATTTTAGGCGTTTCAAGGTGCACGACACGGGTTTTTCCGGTTTTAGCCACATATACCGCAAGTGCATAACAGGCATGTGTCGCCTGCCCAAGGGATAAAGACCGGGTTAACCCGCGTGCCGTTTAAGTCCCAAGCCCACCAAAAAAGTCTCGGACGAGCGGTCACGCGAAGCCTTGGGTTTGAGAGGTTTGACCACATCAAACGCCGCCTTGAAGTGCTGCACCACGTCGTTATAACTTCCACCATGGAACACTTTGGCGACCAAGGCGCCCTGGGGTTTCATGTGGTTCTGTGCGAACTCAATCGCCAATTCAACCAGGTGTTCGATGCGCGCGGCGTCTGCTGACGATATACCCGACAAGTTGGGGGCCATGTCCGAAACCACAAGGTCCGCCTGGCGCCCCTGAAGGGCCTGCTCCAGCTTGGCCAGTACATCGGCTTCCCGGAAATCGCCCTGGATGAAGGTCACACCCTCGATCGGCTCCATAGGCAGGAGATCCAGGCCAATGATGGTGCCATTCAGGGCTCCCACCGCAGCCCCTGTGGGCGACAGGCGTCTGCGCACATACTGGCTCCAGGCGCCGGGCGTACAACCCAGGTCAACCACCAGATAGCCGGGCTTGATCAGCCCCATGGTTTCGTCGATTTCCTTCAGCTTGTAGGCCGCACGTGCGCGATAGCCTTCCCGCGTGGCCAATTTGACATACGGATCGTTGATATGGTCGTGCAACCAGGCCTTGTTGACCTTTTTGTTGCCGGCTTTGGTTTTCATGGGTACTTTCTGAGTGGGCGGCTCTACCGCCCTGTTTCCGTTCAACCGATAATACAGGTATGCCCCTAATTCAACTGACCCCTGCCCAGCGCAAAGAACACCGTGCCGAAGCACACCACCTGGACCCCGTGGTCATGGTGGGTAACGATGGCCTGACCGACAACGTCAAGAAAGAGATCGACAGCGCGCTCAACGCGCACGGTCTGATCAAGGTTCGCGTCTTCTCGGACGACCGCGTCGCCCGTGAGGCGATGTTCCAGTCACTTGCCGAAGACCTGAGCGCGGCGCCCATCCAACACATCGGCAAGCTGCTGGTGCTGTGGCGCCCCAAGGTCGAGAAGGAAAAGACAGTGGACGAAGACCGCATGGCAGGCCCACGCGACGTCAAGGTTCTGAAATACAGCAAACGTGCCGGTCAACGGCCAGAGGTCAAGACCCTGCGGGTTCTCGGCAACCAGCGTTTGACTGCCGGTGGGAATGTAAAGCGGGCCAAGCCAAAGCCACAGGTCAGCGTCAAGAAACGCAGCCAAACCTGAGACTTTGCGGGACAGACCGCAGCCTGCGAAGCAGGCCAGCTCTGTCCCCCACTGATCAATTGCGTTTGGCCAACTTGCCGAACACCACAGCGGCGCAGATCCATTGCACGGCATACATCCCCGTTCCCACACCGTGCCACAGGGCGATGTTTTCGCGGGCCAGTATGCGAGGCGACACCCCAAACTCCACCAGTAGCGCCATCAATACGCCTCCCACTACAAAAAGTGTAGCGGACTGTGCAATATCCACGGGGGCTAGCGCCTTGTTTGACCTGAAGAGCATCAGCAGGGCCAAGCCACACACGGTAGAAATACCGGCTTGGGCGCTGAACAGCTTGGCGGCCATGCCGCCTGCCAACGCTGGGCTGGGCAGGTGGGCAAACAGCATGGGTACGACGAAAAACCCCAGGGTGCTCAGGCTCCCCCACCAGATGGCTGCAACCCACACGGGCAAATGGCGCATATATGCTGCAGGTATCAGATGTACTGCACCGCCATGACTTCATAGGCCCGCTCACCACCCGGTGCCAGTACCACGGCTGTGTCGCCCTCTTCCTTGCCAATCAGCGCACGGGCAATTGGGCTACTGATGTTGACCAGGCCCAGCTTGATATTGGCCTCGTCCTCACCGACGATCTGGTATTTGACCCGGTCGCCGGTCTCTTCATCCTCCAGTTCAACCGTGGCGCCGAACACCACGCGACCATCGGAGTGGATGGTCGAAGGGTCAATGACCTGGGCCACACCCAGTTTGCCCTCGATTTCCTGGATACGGCCTTCAATGAAACCCTGGCGTTCCTTGGCGGCGTCGTAGTCGGCGTTTTCGCTCAGGTCACCCTGGGCACGGGCTTCTGAAATCGCCTGAATCACCGCAGGACGCTCCACGGTCTTGAGCTTGTGCAGTTCGGCCTTGAGCAGTTCGGCGCCACGCTTGGTAATGGGAAAGGTTGCCATGGTAAAAATCTGAGGGTGTAAGTAAACAGCAAACGCCGAAATCGGCCCGTATAAGTAACAAGGACAGCGCAACGTCTGCACGCTGCACTGTCCTTCACAACTGGCTGAATTATGCCAATTCTTGCGCCGGGAAACTAGTCTTGCCGACTAAGTCTGTAATAGCGCGTGCATTTCCTGCACCGAGATCACATCCAGTTGGTCCAGATACTTCATGCCTTCCACAGCCGCTTCAGCGCCGGCGATGGTCGTATAGGTCGTGACCCGCGCCAGCAGCGCGCTGGTGCGGATCTGGCGTGAATCGGCAATCGCATTGCGGCGCTCTTCCACGGTGTTGATGACCATGGCGATCTCTTCGTTCTTGATCATGTCCACAATGTGCGGGCGGCCTTCTGCCACCTTGTTCACCACACTGCACGGCACACCTGTCGCAGTAATCGCAGCGGCTGTACCCTTGGTGGCAACCAGCGTGAACCCTAAAGCGGACAGCGCGGTCGCCACACCAATGGCGCGTGACTTGTCGTTGTTCTTGACCGTCAAAAACACCTTGCCAGAGCGCGGCAGCTTGGTGCCCGCACCCAACTGCGACTTCACAAACGCTTCGCCAAAGGTCTTGCCCACGCCCATGACTTCGCCGGTGGATTTCATCTCGGGGCCGAGAATGGTGTCTACACCGGGAAACTTGACGAAGGGGAACACCGCCTCTTTGACGCTGAAATATGGTGGCGTCACTTCCTTGGAAATACCCTGGCTGGCCAGCGACTGCCCGACCATGCAACGCGCCGCCACCTTGGCCAGCTGAATGCCCGTCGCTTTTGATACAAAAGGCACAGTGCGGCTGGCACGGGGATTCACTTCCAGCACGTAGATCACGTCTTTGCCGTCCACATTCTGGATGGCGAACTGCACGTTCATCAGGCCCACCACGCTCAGTGAAGCCGCCATGGCAGCGGTCTGGCGCTTGATCTCGCCCACGGTTTCCGCGCTCAGGCTGTACGGTGGCAACGAGCACGCGGAGTCGCCGCTGTGCACGCCGGCTTGTTCGATGTGCTCCATGACGCCGCCGATAAAGGTCACGCCAGTCGCATCGCGGATGCAATCCACATCACATTCGATCGCGTCGTTCAGGAAACGGTCCAGCAGCACTGGAGAATCGTGGCTGACCTTGACGGCTTCACGCATATAACGCTCCAGGTCGCGCTGCTCGTGCACGATTTCCATCGCGCGGCCACCCAGCACATAACTGGGGCGCACGACCAGGGGGTAACCCAGCGCAGCAGCCTTTTCCAGCGCCTCAGGCTCGGTACGGGCCGTGGCATTCGGTGGCTGGCGCAGTTTGAGTTCGTGCAGCAGTTTCTGGAAACGCTCGCGGTCTTCAGCGGCGTCGATCATGTCGGGGCTGGTGCCGATGATGGGCACACCATTGGCTTCGAGGTCCAGCGCCAGCTTCAAGGGCGTCTGGCCACCGTATTGCACGATGACGCCGACCGGCTTTTCCTTGTCGACGATTTCCAGCACGTCTTCCAGCGTCAGCGGTTCGAAGTACAGGCGGTCGGAGGTGTCGTAGTCAGTGGACACGGTCTCGGGGTTGCAGTTGACCATGATGGTCTCGTAACCGTCTTCGCGCATGGCCAAGGCCGCGTGCACGCAGCAGTAGTCAAACTCGATGCCCTGACCGATACGGTTGGGGCCACCGCCCAGCACCATGATCTTCTTGTTGGTCGTCGGTTCGGCCTCGCACTCGGCACCCTCGGACTCGTAGGTCGAGTACATATAGGCGGTGTTGGTGCCGAATTCGGCCGCGCAAGTGTCGACCCGTTTGTAGACCGGGCGTACGCCCAAGGCTCGGCGTTTTTCGCGGATGGCCTTGTCAGTTGTCTTGAACTGGCGCGCCAGGCGGCGGTCCGAAAAACCCTTTTGCTTCAGGCTGCGCAGCGTGGCCGCGTCAATCTTGTCAAAGGCCGTGCCGCTGGCAGGTTGTGGCAGGCGTTCAATCTCCAGCTCGATCTTGACGATCTGCTCGATCTGCACCAAAAACCAGCGGTCAATCTTGGTCAACGCAAACACTTCGTCCACGCTCAGGCCCTGGGCAAATGCATCACCCACGTACCAGATGCGCTCGGGACCGGGCTCGCCCAGTTCCTTTTCCAGCACTTCGCGGTCTTGTGTTTTTTCGTTCAAACCGTCCACGCCCACCTCCAGGCCGCGCAGGGCTTTCTGGAAGGATTCCTGGAAGGTGCGGCCCATGGCCATGACCTCACCCACGGACTTCATCTGTGTAGTGAGGCGGCTGTCAGCAGCGGGGAATTTCTCGAACGCGAAACGCGGGATCTTGGTGACCACATAGTCGATGCTGGGCTCAAACGACGCGGGCGTTGCACCACCGGTGATGTCGTTGCGCAGCTCGTCCAGCGTGAAGCCAACCGCCAGCTTGGCCGCAATCTTGGCGATCGGGAAACCCGTGGCCTTGGAGGCCAATGCGGAGGAACGCGACACGCGCGGATTCATCTCGATGACAACCATGCGGCCATCGTCCGGGTTGATGGAGAACTGCACGTTCGATCCGCCGGTGTCCACACCGATCTCGCGCAGCACGGCCAGCGAGGCATTGCGCAAAATCTGGTATTCCTTGTCGGTCAGCGTTTGCGCCGGTGCCACGGTGATGGAGTCGCCGGTGTGCACACCCATGGGGTCCAGATTTTCGATGGAGCAGACGATGATGCAGTTGTCCGCCTTGTCGCGCACCACTTCCATCTCGTACTCTTTCCAGCCCAGCAGCGACTCTTCGATCAGCAGCTCGTTGGTCGGCGAGGCTTCCAGGCCGCGTTTGCAGATGACTTCAAATTCTTCGGGGTTGTAGGCAATGCCGCCGCCGGTGCCGCCCAGTGTGAAGCTGGGGCGGATGACGGTGGGGAAACCCAGAGTCTTCTGTACAGCCCAAGCTTCTTCCATGCTGTGGGCAATGCCGGAGCGGGCGGAGCCCAAACCAATCTTGGTCATGGCGTCTTTGAACTTCAAGCGGTCCTCTGCCTTGTCGATGGCCTCCGGCGTGGCGCCAATCAACTCAACGGGTTTGCCGGTGGCCGCGCCGGTGTACTTGGCCAGCACGCCGTTGTGCCACAGATCCAGCGCACAATTCAGCGCGGTCTGGCCACCCATGGTGGGCAGGATCGCGTCCGGTTTTTCCTTGGCGATGATCTTCTCAACCGTCTGCCAGGTGATGGGCTCGATGTAGGTCACATCGGCGGTGGCCGGGTCGGTCATGATCGTCGCGGGGTTGCTGTTGATCAGGATGACGCGGTAGCCTTCTTCGCGCAGTGCCTTGCAGGCCTGCACACCGGAGTAGTCGAACTCACAGGCCTGGCCGATGATGATGGGGCCGGCGCCAATGATGAGGATGCTTTGGATGTCGGTACGTTTTGGCATTTCTTCTTCTCTGCTCTTTACTTTTCAATCAATCAATTCAGGCTTGTAGGTTCAATTCAAGCTGGCTGTGGCCAGCTTGGCCCCAAACCACAAAAACAGTCCGCCCACGGCGCTGGACAGTGCGCCAGACAGGCGCTTGCGGGCGCGAAAAATCTGCGCCAAACGGGCGCCGGCAAAAATCAGTGCGGACAAATACAGCGCGCTGAAGGCCATGACGATGGCACTCAGTATCAAAAACGGCACGGCGGGCGTCTCATACGTCGGATCAATGAATTGCACAAAGAACGACAGCAAAAACAAGATCGCCTTGGGGTTCAGCAGACTGATGACCAATGCCCGCTTGAACGGGTGGGCCAGATTGGCCGGCGCCTCGGCAACGGCTTGCGCATCGGGCACATCCGCACTGCGCCATTTCTGGATGGCGGCCCAGACCAGATTCACACCCAGCCATGCCAGGTAGGCCGCGCCCGCGTATTTGACGACCATGAACAGCGCCGGATTGCCACGCAACAGGCTGGCAGCACCCAAGGCGGTGAGTATCAGCAAAATGGTGTCGCCGACGAACACGCCCATGGCACCCTGGTAACCCGCTTTGACACCGCGCGCCGTTGCCACCGACAGCACGAACAACGAGTTGGGGCCGGGGAGCAAAATAATGCCAAACGCCCCCACTACGTAGGTCCACAAATCGGTGACACCGTAGAAATTCATGCTACTTAAGCTTTCGCCGTTTCCATCATCGTGACGAAGCGGTCAAACAGGTAGCCGATGTCATGCGGCCCGGGCGATGCCTCGGGGTGACCCTGGAAGCAGAACGCGGGTTTGTCGGTGCGCTCCAGGCCCTGCAGCGTGTTGTCAAACAGGCTGATGTGGGTAGCGCGCAGGTTGGAGGGCAGTGTTTTCTCATCGACCGCAAAACCGTGGTTTTGGCTGGTGATGGAGACGCGGCCGCTATCGAGGTCCTTGACCGGATGGTTGGCGCCGTGGTGACCAAACTTCATCTTGAAGGTCTTGGCGCCGGATGCCAGTGCCAGGATCTGGTGGCCCAGACAGATGCCAAAGGTAGGGATGCCGGAGTCGATCAGCGTGCGGGTGGCTTCAATGGCGTAGTCGCAAGGCTCGGGGTCACCGGGGCCGTTGCTGAGAAAGATGCCGTTGGGTTTGTGTTTGAGCACTTCGGCCGCAGATGTTTGCGCAGGCACAACCGTGACCTTGCAGCCCCGCTCGGCCAACATGCGCAGAATATTTTTCTTGACGCCAAAGTCATACGCCACCACATGGAAGCGCGGTGCGGTCTGCTGACCGTAGCCCTTGCCCAACGTCCACTCTGCTTCGGTCCATTGAGTGGTCTGCGTAGCAGAAACGACCTTGGCCAGATCCAGGCCAGACATAGCCGGTGCAGCCTTGGCCGCAGCAATCGCCTTGTCCACCAAGGCCGTGGTCACGACCTCCCCAGCGGCCAACGCCAGGATGCAACCGTTTTGCGCGCCCTGGGTGCGCAACTGGCGGGTCAGCTGGCGGGTGTCGATATTGGCGATGGCCACCGTACCAGCTTGCACCAGGTATTCGCTCAACGTCGCCGTACTGCGGAAGTTGGAGGCCACCAGGGGCAGATCACGGATGATCAGACCTGCAGCGTGGACCTTGTCAGACTCGATGTCTTCAGGGTTGGTGCCGTAGTTGCCGATGTGGGGATAGGTCAGGGTGACGATCTGCTGGCAATAGCTGGGATCGGTCAGGATCTCCTGGTAGCCGGTCATGGAGGTGTTGAACACGACCTCACCGACGGTGGAGCCTGCCGCTCCAATGGAATTGCCAATATAGACCGTGCCGTCTGCGAGCGCCAGGATGGCGGGGGGGGTGGTTCCCTTGAGAGACAAAAGCACTGGGTTCTCCGACTGTGTTACGGGTACGCCCAAGCGTGCTCAAGAACGATTCTTGGCAGCTAGTGTGGTTGGAAAAGGTGCTTGAAATGCGCTTGGGACGGCTGTTTTCTGGAAAGCCTCTCATTATAGCGGGAGATACAGGACATTAATCCCGCACCAACCCCATTCGAACCCAATCCCACGGTCTATCTGTTGCAGATGGTAAAATTTTTTCGCACCCTGTCTGGAGCGTTTGGCTTCCCAAACCCCGCGAAGGCGGTACAACGTGTGGGCAAACTATATACCGGCAAGCTCTTAAGAATAATGTGCCCCTAGCCCCCGCCCTGCTTAATAGATTAGCTCCTGATTCAATAGCATTTTCTCTCCATGCAAGTCTCTGAACACTCCCCCGGCCTCGTCCTGCGCAACTACACGCCCGGTAAAAAACTGTCGGACTTCAAACTCATTGCCTTTGACATGGACTCCACGCTGATCAACATCGAATGCATTGACGAGATTGCCGACGCGGTTGGCCGCAAAGCAGAGGTGGCGGCTATCACCGAGGCAACGATGCGGGGCGAGATTGCCGACTTCCAGACCAGTCTGCGCAAGCGCGTGGCCCTGCTCAAGGGCGTCACCATGGCTGATCTGGAGGCGGTCTATGTGCAGCGCCTGCAACTCAACCCCGGAGCGACCGAGTTGGTCAAGGCCTGCAAGGCGGCCGGACTCAAGGTCTTGCTGGTGTCAGGCGGCTTTACTTTTTTCGCAGACCGCGTCAAAGCACGCCTGGACATCGACTTTGCGCGCTCCAACCTGCTGGAAGTCCAAAGCGGCCCAAACTGCGGCGAGTTGACCGGTGGCCTGGTTGCCCAGGCCTGGGGCGAGATTTGTGATGGTGCCGAGAAACGCCGCACGCTACTGGAGGTGGCCTCGCTGCTGGGCATTACGCCAGAGCAATGCATTGCCATGGGCGATGGCGCGAATGACCTGCCGATGATGGGCGCGGCCGGCCTGTCAGTGGCCTACCACGCCAAACCCAAGGTGCGCGAGCAGGCCATGGTGTCAATTGAATCTGGTGGCCTGGACCGGCTGCTGGACGTGCTGCAGCCGGGCTAAGGGGGCAGCTTTAGGCTGCTGCGATCTGCCGTAGCGCCTGTTCAAACACCTCTGGGGGTTGACCGCCAGAAATGAGGTGCCGGTCATTGATGACCACGGCGGGCACCGAGTTGATGCCTTGCCGCAGGTAAAACTGCTCTTGGGCGCGCACTTCGGCCACGTAGGTGTCGCTGGCCAGTATGGCCTTGGCACGCGCGGTATCAAGCCCGACTTCGCCTGCAACCCGTACGAGCACGGCATGGTTGCTGGGGTCTTCACCGTCAGTGAAATAGGCTTTCAGCAAAGCCTGCTTCAACGCCAGCTGGTGACCACCCTCTTCCTCATGCGCCCAATGCAACAGGCGATGGGCGTCAAACGTGTTGTAAATGCGCGAGCGTTTGTCCAGGTTGAAGGTAAAGCCCAGTTCGGCGCCGCGTGCACGAATGGTCTCGCGGATGGCATTGGCTTGCTCTGGCGTGGATCCGTACTTGTTGCGCAGGTGCTCTGTAGTGTCTTCCCCTTCGGGCACCATCTGCGGGTTCAGTTCAAAGGGTTGAAAGGTGATGTCCACATTCACGTCAGGCGCTACGCGTTCCAACGCAGTCTGCAATGAGGCAAGGCCTACCGCACACCAGGGGCAGGAAACGTCGGATACAAAATCAATCTTGAGGGTCTTCGTCATGGAGTGTCCTTGGGTCAATACAGCCACTTTGGGGCAGATTTCTGGATTTCATCAGGCAGGTTGGCGCAATTCTTGCAAATTTTTCCCATGCCCACCCACCACAAGGGCACGGGTATCATCAATCCAACCATGTCGAACACTGCACGCTTTCTGCAATCAATCTCGCTACCGGTAATGCCCGAAGTGGCGCACGCGCTGATCCGCACCCTGAACGACACGGACGCCGACGTCTCAACTGTCAGCGCCGTTATTTCAAAAGACCCGGCGCTGACCGCCACCCTGTTGCGCATGGCCAATAGCGCCATGTTCGGCCTGTCACGCAGCGTGCACACGCTGGATAGCGCTGTGAGCGTGGTCGGCATGGCACAAATACGGGCCCGCGCGCTGTCGATCTGCATGGCCAATGGTTTTGTCTTCCCACCCGGGTTGGACCGTCTTGACTTCTGGCGAAACAGCATGGTGTGTGCGGGTTATGCCAAATGGCTGGCCAGCACTACCGCACTTGACGAGCAGCAGGCCTGGCTCACCGGCATGATGCTGCGCCTGGGTGAAATCGTCATTGCGGAACATATTCCAGATGCCGGAACACAGCTCGAATCCCGCCCCTGCGCACCCGGCGAACGCTGGAAGCGCGAGCAAGCCTTGGTGGGCGTGGACGAAGGCCAGATCGGCGCAGAAATTGCGCGCCGCTGGGATTTCCCACCAGCCGTGGTCACGGCGCTGGAATGCGCGTCCCACCCTTTGGCCAATCCTGCATCCCGCCTGGGCGCCGTCGTGCACCTTGCAGCGCTGATCACAGATCAGGTGGAGTTGACGGCGCCAACGCTCAACGATTTACCACTGTCCGTGCTTCAAAGCCTCGGGCTGGGTGCCGAAAAGTTGCAGGCCCACGCACCCCAAGCCGAGTCCTTCAGCGATATTTCCATGCTGCTGGCCTGATACACGCGGCAGGGCCGACAATAGGGCCATGCCTTTTCTCTCCCTCGGATTGCTCCCCACACTGGCCGACGCAGCCAGTGCCCTCGGTTTTACGGACCCCACCCCCATCCAAAGCGAAGCCATCCCGGCGGTTTTGACCGGAGCCGATGTACTGGCTTCGGCCCAGACCGGGTCCGGAAAAACCGCTGCCTTTGCCCTGCCACTTTTGCAGCGCCTGCAAGAACTGCCAGCGGAAAACCGCCACCAGTATGGGCGCGCAATTCGGGCGCTGATCGTTGTGCCCACGCGTGAGCTGGCAGCCCAGGTCGGTGATGTCGTGCGTAACCTGGCTCAGGCCTTGCCCCTAGCCCCCAAAGTGGTGGTGGCGTCGGGCGGCGTCTCCATCAACCCACAAATGATGGCCCTGCGCGGCGGTGCTGATGTGCTGGTGGCCACGCCCGGTCGCCTGCTGGACCTGGCCGCGCAGAACGCCGTACAACTGGCCACCGTGCGCCTCCTGGTGCTGGACGAGGCCGATCGCCTGCTCGACCTGGGTTTTGCCGAAGAACTGGGCAAGGTGCTGACCCTGCTGCCGCCGCGCCGCCAAAGCCTGTTTTTCTCGGCCACGTTTCCACCCGATGTGCGGGCCTTGGCCAGCCAGATGCTGCGCGACCCGGTCAACATTTCCGTGGCATCCACTGAGATGCCGCCCGCATACATCACCCAACGCGCCATTCGCGTGGACACGGACAAGCGCACCCAATTGCTGCGCCACCTGATCAAAGACCAGGGCTGGAAGCGGGTACTGGTTTTTGTGGCGACCAAATACGCCGCCGAGCTGGTCGCGGAAAAGCTGTACAAGGCAAAGATCTACGCCACGGCCTTCCATGGTGACCTGAGCCAGGGTGCACGCAAGCAGGTACTGGCGGAGTTCAAGGATGAGCAGTGGGAAGTGGTCATCACCACCGACCTGGCCTCACGCGGCATCGACATTGCCAAGCTGCCCGTGGTCGTCAACTACGACCTGCCCCGTTCTGCCGTGGACTATGTGCACCGCATTGGGCGCACGGGCCGCGCCGGTGAGCCGGGCCTTGCCGTGAGTTTTGTCACCGCAGACACCGAGGCGCATTTCCATTTGATTGAAAAGCGCCAGGGTTTGAGCCTGACGCTGGAAGAAATCAAAGGCTTTGAGTCCACCGAAGTGGCCACACCCATCATCCCGCAGGTGGCTGCGGACAAAGGTGGCATCAAGGGCAAGCGCCCCAGCAAGAAAGACAAGCTGCGGGCACTGGCCGCAGCCCAGACCAAGCCTGATTAAGCTGCTTTGACGGTCGCGGCCTTGCGGTCTGCGGCCACGCGCTGGGCCGATGGACGCTCACCAATGAACTTGATGTAGTTCTTGTAATCGATGCCACCTGCCAGCAACAGGTCTTCACCGTAGATGGCCTTGGTGGCCATGCCTACCAATGGCAAACTGGCGTAGGCCGCACAATCGGCCATTGTGAAGGTGTCGCCCGCCGCATAAGGGGCGAACTTCAACAAACGCTTGGCTGCGGGAATGCTTTTGTCCAGTTGCTTGCGTACCCGCGCCTGGGTGCCTTCACTGACGGTGCCTCCAAAAAAAGCCTGGTAATACAGCTCGCGGGCAACCAGCTCCAGGTGCAGGTCTATGTAGATGCACAGTTCCCGCACCTTGGCAGCAGCAAAAGGGTCGGCGGGCAACAGCGGCGGGTTGGGGTACGCCGCCTCGATGTACTCCACGATGGCTTCGCTCTCGCACAGCGTGCCTTGTGGTGTGCGGATAAAAGGGATCTTGGCCAGTGGCGAGGCCGACAACACCGCCTCATCCGTCAGGCCGGTCTTGACGTTCTCTTCAACAAAAGGCACGTTCTTTTCCAGGAGCGCCAGTTTGACCTTGTTGTAGTAATTGGAAACGGGGAAACCACACAGCGTCAACATAAAACACTCTCCTGATCAAGATTCAAAACGAAATTACTCCAGTGGAGTGGCACCTGCGGGCCGCGCCTGGCGGCGTCCGTGCGATGCCAGGATTTCCACATAAAACTGCTCGCCGCCCTCTTTGGCAATGCCGTCGATCAGGCTGGTGAGCGTTGCGAAGTGGACCACAACGGCCTGCTCTTCGGTGGCACCAAAGCGACAATCAAAGTCCCAAAAGTCCACGCCCTCGGGGAGTTCGCGGCGGCGCTCGCGTTTAACGTATTTGCGAATCTCGTGCTTGACGGCGTCCAGAACACGGTCGCGGTTCTTGCCTTCAATATTCAGTTTGAATGTTTTTTTCATGCTCCGATTATGCTGCGCCAACCAGATGGGCCCGCTTATCCGGCACACTCATCGCCTATGCACACCACCCACCCAACGCCCAGCAAAGAAGAAATCGCCTTGCTGGAACCCTTTGACCGCCTGGGCCTGAACCGCATTGTGTTGGTGGCCACCCCCGAGCAGGCCCTCCGGGCGTGCGCTGAGCTGGAGCACGCCAAGGTGCTGGGCTTTGACACGGAGTCCAAACCCACATTCTTCAAGGATCAGGTGTCCGAGGGACCCCACATCGCCCAGTTGGCCAACGCCGACAAGGCCTGGGTCTTCCAGTTGCATGACCCGCAGTGCAGCGCCATGGTGGCGCAACTGTTAGCGGACACGACCATCACCAAAGCGGGCTTTGGCCTGGGTGACGACCGCAAACGCATCATTGCCAAACTGGGTGTAGAACCTGGCGGTGTACTGGAACTCAACACCGTCTTCCGGGAACGTGGTTACCGCAAGGACATGGGCGTCAAGGGTGCGGTGGCTGTGTTGTTTAACAAACGGTTCCTTAAATCCAAGAAAGCGGCAACGTCCAACTGGGCCAATCCACAACTGACGGAAGCGCAGTTGGTCTATGCGGCTAACGATGCCTATGCCGCGTTCCGCGTCTTCCAGGCACTGAAACCAAGCTGACCATGATTCCATTTTCCGTACTCGACCTCTCACCCATCACCGAAGGCAGCGACGCCGCCCAATCGTTCCGCAACACGCTGGACCTGGCCCGCCACGCGGAGCGCCTGGGTTTCAAGCGTTACTGGCTGGCCGAGCACCACGGCATGCCGGGTATCGGCAGCGCGGCCACGGCGGTGCTGATCGGCCATGTAGCCGGCGGCACATCCACGATTCGGGTGGGTGCAGGCGGCATCATGCTGCCCAACCACTCTCCGCTGGTCATTGCCGAGCAATTTGGCACACTGGAATCGCTGTACCCCGGTCGTATCGACCTGGGCCTGGGCCGAGCACCGGGCTCGGACCAGATGACAGCCCGCGCATTGCGGCGCAACCTGGCCTCCGACGCTGATGAGTTTCCGCAAGATGTGGCTGAGTTGATCGATTTCATGGCTGACCAACCGCAGCAAAAGGTACGTGCGGTTCCTGGCACCGGGCTGAAGGTTCCCGTCTGGATACTGGGCTCCAGCCTGTTTGGCGCCCAGTTGGCGGCGATGATGGGCCTGCCCTATGCCTTTGCCTCCCACTTTGCGCCTGCACAGATGATGGACGCCATCGATCTGTACCGCGCCCGCTTCAAACCGTCTGCCCAGTTGGCCAAGCCCCATGTCATGCTCGGATTCAACGTGTTTGCGGCCGATACGGATGAAGAGGCGCAAATACTGGCGACCTCCATGCAGCAGGCCTTTGTCAACCTGCGCAGTGGTCGCCCTGCCCGCCTGCCGCCCCCCAAGCCCGGTTACGCCGAGCAAGTGGGGCCGGCGGAACAGGCTTTGTTGCGCAGTGTGTTGTCTTGCACCGCCATTGGTTCTGCGGCCACCATACGCAAGGGTCTGCAGGACTTTGTGGCACGCACCGGTGCAGATGAGTTGATGATCACCTCACAAATGTTCGACCATACGGCGCGCAAACACTCTTACGCACTGGCTGCCCAAGCGATGTTGGACTAGCCCTTGCCGGGCAGGTGAAAATTGAGCAGGCGCGTGGCGATCACGGTTTCTGCCAGAAAACACAACAGCGCCAACAAAAAACTCGCCACGCCCGACAGGAAGCCCCCCACCGCCCAGCGGCTGACCTTGAAGCCGGTGGTCTCACCAACGAACAGCACGATGATGGTCAGGCCGATCAAGAAGGCACAAAAGGTCAGCAGTGCAATGCCACCGTTGGCCAGGCGGCCCCGCAGGCGCAATTCGGCAAGCTCCTTGAATGCGCGCTCCAGAAACTCGGGGTCATTCGACTCACGGGCCCGGTCTTCCACCAGGCGCGCCCGGTCAATGATGCGGGCCAAGCGACCGGCAATCGCACCAATCATTCCCGACACAGCGGTCAACAAAAACACCGGTGCGACAGCCAGTTGGATGCCATGGGTTACTTCGTCAGCATTGAATGTCAACATGTCGTGGCTACCAGATCTTCGTAGTAATGGAATCCGTGGCAAGAACTCGCCCAGTGCCCGTTGGTGGTTGTGCGCGCCCCCAGGCCGATCACCCGGCGCCCGCTGGCCTTGATTTTTTGCGCCAGAGGCATGAAATCACTGTCCCCGCTAACGATCACGATGGTGCCGATATGGTCAAGGCGGGTCAAGTCTTCCACGGCGTCCAAGCACAGCCGGATGTCGGCGCCATTTTTGGCCGCGCCACCCGGTGGAAACAGCTGGACCAGCTCCATGGCGTGTTGCAACAACGCATCGCGGTAGCGCCCAAAATACTGCCAGTTGCAATAGGCACGGTTGACTGCAATGGGTCCCAGGGACGCCGCCAGGGCCACCACGGCATGCACGTTCACCAGCGGTTCCTGCACACGGAATCGGTTGTCCTGTTTGCCATACGAGCCTTCCTGGCGGGCCTCGCATAACGCGGCGTGCAGGTTTTCAAAGTCCCAGTACAGGGCTACAGAGGCGGTATTGGGGCTGTCCATCGGACAATACTAACCGCCGGCACGCTTGACCGTGTGCCCCTGGGTTTTGAGGATTTGCATGACCCGCTCGATGTGATCTCCCTGCACTTCGATCACACCGTCTTTCACGGTGCCGCCCGTACCGCAGGCCGCCTTGAGCTGTTTACCCAGATCCGCCAGCGCGGCGCCGTCCAGCAACACGCCCTTGACCAGGGTGACTGCCTTTCCGCCACGACCCTTGGTCTCGCGCGAGACCCGCACGATGCCGTCACCCGTCGGGGCAGCCGGCAACTTGCAGACGCACTGGGCCACGGCTTGGCGGCAGTCCGGGCACATGCGCCCACTGTCAGTGGAATAGACCAGGCCGCCCAGGGAGGCAAGTCCGGATGCTTTGGCTTTCATTCAGAAGGTTTCCCAATCGTCGTCACCGCCAGCGGGCGTCACCTTGGAGCTGGTTTTGGGGGCCAATCGGGGGACCACAGGCGCCGCAGCACGGGGTGGCAACGACGCTGCCCTGGGCTTGATTGTTGTTTTACTGACGGGTTTGACCAAGGGCTTGTTCATGGGGCTGCGGGGCGCTGGAGCGCGCACCGGGCTGGGCCGTGCTGCACTGGCACCCATTTCGGCTTCACTGAGGCGGAACGCCGCCACCACATGCACCAGATCCTGCGCCTGGGACTTGAGCCCGCTGGCCGCCGCCGCCATTTCCTCAACCAGGGCAGCGTTTTGCTGCGTGGCCTGGTCCATATGGGTCACCGCCTCCCCCACCTGCGCCACACCCAGAGCCTGCTCATCACTGGCAGCGCTGATCTCACCCACGATATCCGTCACGCGTTTGATACTGCTGACCACCTCGGTCATGGTGGCGCCGGCCTGGTCCACCAGTGTGGTGCCGCGCTCCACACGTGCCACACTGGCCCCGATCAGGCCTTTGATCTCCTTGGCGGCTTCCGCGCTGCGACCGGCCAGGCTGCGCACCTCGGAGGCCACTACCGCAAAGCCACGCCCTTGTTCGCCGGCACGCGCCGCCTCCACAGCGGCATTCAGGGCCAGGATATTGGTCTGGAACGCAATGCCATCAATCACGCTGATGATGTCCGATATCTTGCGCGATGAATCGTTGATGCCTTTCATGGTCTCCACCACCTCGGCCACCACCTCACCACCCTTGATGGCCACCGTGGACGCGTTCATCGCCAATTGGTTGGCTTGGCGGGCGTTGTCGGCGTTTTGCCGCACGGTTGAACCCAGTTCCTCCATGGACGCAGCGGTCTGCTCCAGGGCACTGGCCTGCTGCTCGGTGCGGGACGACAGGTCGTGGTTGCCCTGGGCGATTTCGGAACTGGCCGTGGCCACGCCTTCGGAGCCTTGCCGCACATTGGTCACCACCTTGGCCAGGGCCAGCCGCATGGATTCCAGCGCGTGCAGCAACTGTGCCGGCTCGTCCGTGCCGCGCGGGTGCAGCGCGTGGGTCAAATTGCCATCAGCAAACTCTTTGGCAGCACCTACCGCAAAACCAATGGGTTTGGTGATTTGGGGAATGATCCACAGTGCCATCGCAGCTGCCAATACGACGGTCACACATAACAAAAACACCACGCTCCACTTGGAGCCCGCGTAGGTCGATTTGGCGCCTTCACGCGCGGCGGCTGCACCTTGCGCATTGTGCGTATTCATTGCTTCAATATTCTTGAACAGCGCGCGGAACGCGGTGCGTGACTCTCCGTTGAGCAGCTCGGTAGTGGCCAACGCTTCAGCGGGGCCGATGTCGGACATGGTCAACAACTTGGTGCTGACCGCGTAATACGCCACCAATTCCTTTGAGAGCTTCTCCCAGTCCTGCTTCTCAGCCGAAGTATCGAGAAGCGTCTCAATTTTTTTACCCACTTCCGCCAGCCTGCCCTTGTCGACATTGATCCGGTCGGCCTCAATCTTTTTTTCCTCTGCCGTAACCGCCATGGCATGTTGTGTCTCGGCTTGGCGCAGATCGTTGAGCAGACCCTGCATTTCGCCGGTGTACTGGATGCTGGGCAGCCAATTGCTGGCCATTTCCTCCGTGTTGGCGTTGATACGCGCCAGTTGCGTCAATGCAAACACGCCGATGACACCCGTCAATAGCACCATGAGTAAAAACGCGCCGCTCAATTTGACGCTGATTTTGGTGTTTGAAAAGTTCATGCTGCAGGTGTCCCCAGTAAAAACGCCCGCAAACGCGGCCGGGCGAACTCAATTATGGTGCGAGTATCCGGACAATTGCTGCGAATGGTCGATGATTTACCGGGGGCTAACCCGCGATGTCACCAGAGCGACAAATGCGCCCCCAATTACCTACCGACACACTTGACTTGGTTACCACAAAGGTTCATCCCCAGAACCGGTGTAAAGTTCCGCCCACGTTCAACCCCAGAGACTCAATTTTTATGTCTACGATTCGCATTTTGACCACCTCCCTGCTGGCTGCCAGCGTGCTGATCCAGCCAGCCTTGGCCCAGGGCAAGGGCGACAAGGCCGCCATTGGAAAATCTGTTACCGAATTCATCAAGGTGTCGCAGGGCCTGGCCGCCAGCCTGGCCGATCTGTCCAAACGCAGCGGCACTGCATCGCCCAATGACAAGGACATGCTCAAGCTGGTGACTGGCCAGCTGGGCCTGGTGGATGCCACCGCTGACGGCGTGGTGGCCCTGGGGCTGGTCGCTGCTGAAATGCGCGACGGCAGTGACATGGCAGTCGCCAAAAAACACTTGAACACCCGTTGCACCGCGCTGAAGTCATTGGCCGACGGCACCGGCAAGTACGTGGGTAGCCTGGCCTCCAATATTGCGGCCGTAGCCACTGCAGCCGAAGTGAACAAGGCCCGTGACCTGGTCGTGCAAATGGGCCAGCACCCCTTGTGTAATTCCGGCAAGGCGTAATGGCATGAAAAACCCAAACACCTTACGGGCTTTCCGGTTGAAGTCAGCCGTTCTGGCATGCGCCCTGGCGGCGCCCCTGGCCTGGTCGCAAACGGCGCCCGCCCCTGCGGCTGCAGCCTCTGCCCCCGCCGCCCCGACCATTCGCCCTGAGCTGCGCACTGCACTGCTGGATGCGCAAACCCTGATCAACGAGAAAAAATATCCGCAAGCCAAGGAAAAGATCCAGCTGGCCAATGCCCTGGCCAACAAGACACCGTATGAAACCTACATCGTTGCGCGTATGTCACTGTCCATCGCCATTGCGGACGACGACGCCCCCGGTGCCCACAAATTGCTGGAGCAGGTGCTGGAGCTGAACACCGGCGGTGCCTGGCTCAAGCCCGAGGAAACTCTGCCCCTCATGCACGCCGTCGGCGTGACCCACTACCGCACGAAGGACTATGCCCAGGCAGCCAACTGGATGGACCGCAACATCAAGGCCGGTGGCAACGACCCCGCAGTCAAAAATGTACGGATCCAGGCGTATTTGCTGGGCGGCAACATGCAACGCGGCAGTGACCTGATCAATGAAGAAATTGCCGCGAATGAACTGGCCAAGAAGCCACCGGCCCAAAACCACCTTGAGATGCTGGCACAGGCCCGCAACAACCTGAAGGACACCGCCGGATCCACCCGTGCGCTGGAACTGCTGGTTCAGTACTACCCCAGCAAGGAACACTGGCGCTCTGTCGTCAACCGCCTGTGGAGTCGCTCGGACCTGGCCACCCGCCTGCAACTGGACGTGTTCCGGCTGGCCTTCTACAACGGCACACCCGAAGAAGCCACTGACTACTCCGAATATGTGGATTTTGCGCAAAAAGGCGGCTTCTCCGGCGAGGCGCTTCAGGCATATGACCGCGGTGTGGCCGCAGGTCTGCTGGGCAGCACCGATGCCCACAAGAAACTGCGTGCCAAACTGGTGCAAGAGAACGAGCAGGACAAGAAGACCCTGGCCGCAGACACCGCCACGGCCTTGAAGAAGCCCGACGGTTTTGCACTATTCAACATCGGCCTCAACCTGGTGGGGATGCAGCAGTTTGACAAAGGCCTGGAGCTGATGGAAAAGGGCATTGCCAAAGGCATACCCAAACGCCCTGAGGACGCCCGTCTGCGCCTGGGTGTCGCCTACGCCCTGGCAGGACAAACGGACAAGGCACTGCAATCCTTTGCCACCGTTTCCGGCCCCGAAGGCTTGACCGAACTGGCCCGTTACTGGACCTGGGCCGTTCGCAAGCCCTGAAGACCTGTAGGGGGGCTCTGGCGCGTGTTCAAACCGCTGCTTGCCGCAGGGCTGGCTGTGTGCATCAGCGGCTGCGCCAGCCTGGTGCCGCCGCCTGAGCCCACCACGCCACTGTACAGCGTAGACCCCCGGCACGGCTACCGCTTCTCCAATCTCAAACCGGGGCCCGACAACAGCGACGGCCTCTTCATGGTGGTCGCCTTTTCCGGTGGTGGCACCCGCTCGGCGGCCCTCGCCTATGGCGTGCTCGACAAGCTGCGCACCACACCCATACAGTGGGATGGCAAACCCCGCCGCCTGCTGGATGAAATCGACGTCATCAACTCCGTATCCGGTGGAAGTTATGCAGCGGCCTACTATGGCCTTTACGGCGACGCCTTCTTCACGGACTTTCCCAAACGGTTTTTGAACGCCGACTTCCAGACCGAGCTGTGGGACCGCTACATCTCGGTCACCGGCATGACCCAGGTCATGGGCTGGTCCACCAACGACCGGGTGGACCTGCTCAGCGCCATTCTGGAGCGCCGCCTGTTCGCCAGAAAGACCTTTGCCGACCTGCTGGCACGCCAGACGCGGCCCCTGGTCGTGATCCATGCCACCGACCTGAACCGCGGCTCGGATTTCCAGTTCACCCAGGAACAGTTCGACCCCCTGTGCACCGACCTCTCCACCCTGCCCCTGGCACGGGCCGTCGCCGCATCCAGCGCCGTGCCCATTTTGTTTGGGCCGGTGGTGCTGAAGAACCACGGCGGCAGTTGTGGCTACAAGCGACCCAGCTGGATACAGCCCGCCCTGAACGGAGCACAGGACCAAAGCTGGTCCTTGCGCGCGCAGCGCCATGCCGCGGTGGTGGATTCTTACATCGATTCCAGCCCTGAGACCGGTCGCCCCTGGATCCATCTGATTGACGGCGGCATCTCGGACAACCTGGGCCTGCGCGGGCCACTGGAATCCAGCATTGCGCGGGGCGGCTTTGCGCCGCTGCTCAAACGCCTGGGCGTGCGCGGCGTGCGCAAAGTGGTTTTTTTGGTGGTCAGCGCCGAAGTGCTGCCGGAATCGGGCATTGACCAGTCTGGCGAGCCGCCCAGCATCCGCCAGATGGCTTCGCGTGTGCTGGACACCCTGATGGCGAACATCTCGTTTGAGACCCAGACTTGGCTGCGCACCAGCTTCCACTACTGGCGCCAGGAAGCACGCGACATGGTGGGCAGCCCTGACAGCCCCTACGAAGGCCAGCCCGACTTCTACCTGATTGAAACCAGTCTGCGTGACATAACAGACCCCACGGAGCGCAAAGCCATGATGGCCATACCCACCACCTTCAAACTGGCGCCGGAACACGTACAGTCGCTGGAACAGGCCGGGCGCACACTGCTGGAAAATGCACCAGAGTTCAAACGCCTGGTCCGGGACCTGCAATAGGCTTGTGACCCCTTAGCCCCCTTCGCTCCTCACCCACCGGAGACCTGTACCTATGCAAACACCAAAAATCCCCCGGGTGCTGGCCAGCGCCATAGCCCTGCTGTGCGGCGTCAACACCCTCGCCGCGTCTCTCGCCCCTGTAGCGGCCGAAAACGGCATGGTGGTCACTGCACAGCACTTGGCCACCCAGGTCGGTGTCGACGTATTGAAGAAAGGTGGCAACGCCATCGACGCTGCCGTGGCCGTGGGTTATGCCTTGGCGGTGGTCTACCCGGCCGCTGGTAACCTGGGTGGCGGTGGCTTCATGACACTGCAGCTGGCGGACGGCCGCAAGACCTTTTTTGACTTCCGTGAAAAAGCCCCGCTGGCCGCCACCGCCAATATGTACCTGGACGCCAATGGCAACGTGGTCAAGGGGCTCAGCACGCAGGGTTACCTGGCGGTGGGCGTGCCGGGCTCGGTCGCCGGCCTGGAGGCAGTGCGCGCCAAATACGGCAGCATGCGCCGCGCCGTATTGATAGAGCCCGCCATCACGCTGGCCCAGACGGGTTTTGTGCTGGAACAGGGCGATGTGGACATGCTGCACACCGCAACCCAGGCGTTCCGCAAGGATGCACCCTCTGCAGCCATCTTCCTGAACAAAGGCCAACCCTTTGCACCCGGCCAAAGGCTGGTGCAAAGAGACCTGGCCAAAACCCTGCGCCAGATCAGCCAGCATGGCACGGATGGGTTCTACAAGGGCCGGGTTGCACGTGCCCTGGTGGCGGCCAGTACTACCGGCAAAGGCATTCTGAGCCAGGCCGACCTGGACCAGTACACGGTGCGCGAAATGCCACCGGTGGAATGTGATTACCGCGGCTACCGCGTGGTCTCGGCACCGCCACCCAGCTCGGGCGGCACGGTGATTTGCCAGATCCTGAACATCGTGGAAGGCTACCCGCTCCAGGAACTGGGTTTTCGCGCGGCCCAGGCGGTGCACTACCAGATCGAGGCCATGCGCCATGCGTATGTGGACCGCAACAGCTACCTGGGTGATCCCGATTTTGTGAAGAACCCGCTGGACCGTTTGCTCAGCAAAAACTACGCGGCCAGCATCCGCGCGGCCATAGACCCGGCAAAGGCCGGCGTCAGCCAGGACATCAAGCCCGGCGTAGCCCCGCACGAGGGCAGCAACACTACGCACTATTCCATCGTCGACCGGCATGGCAACGCGGTGGCGGTCACCTACACACTGAACGACTGGTTTGGTGCCAAAGTCACCGCAGCCGGCACCGGCGTGCTGTTGAACAACGAGATGGACGACTTCACGGTCAAAGTCGGTGTACCCAATATGTACGGCCTGGTGCAGGGCGAGGCCAATGCCATTGCGCCGGGCAAACGGCCGCTGAGCTCCATGAGCCCCACCATCGTCAGCCGTGACGGCAAACCCGTCATCGTGGTCGGCACACCCGGCGGCAGCCGCATCATCACCGCGGTCACCCACACCCTGCTGAACCTCATCGACTACGGCATGACCGTGCAGGAGGCCGTGGACGCACCCCGCTTCCACCAGCAGTGGCTGCCGGATGTGACCAACGTAGACGCCTTCGGCATCAGCCCCGACACCCGCAAGATCCTGGAGGCTATGGGCCACAAGCTCGCCGAAGCCCAACCCGCCAACCACCTGGCCGCCATTCTGGTCGGTGCGCCATCACTGAATGGCAAGCCTGTGGGCAAAAACCGCTTTTACGGCGCCAACGACCCACGGCGCAACACGGGTCTGGCCAAGGGCTTCTGACGGGAATGGCTTAAGCAAAATAGGCCTCTAGCCCCCGTCCAATATCACTACTACGCTACGATTTTAATAGCAGATCGCCGTGTCTGATACCGACCGCTTGCAAACCGCCCTGGCCCTGCTGCGTGCCAACGCACGCCCCGAGGCACTGGAAAGTCTGGAGCGCTTTGGCATAGTCGGTGATGGGCGGCTGGGCCTGTCCGTGCCCGCCATGCGCGGCGTGGCCCGCACACTGGGGCGTGACCACACACTGGCCCAGGCCCTGTGGGACACCGGTATCCCCGATGCGCGCATCGTGGCCAGCATGGTGGCCGAGCCTGCCCTGCTGACGTCCCGCCAGATGGATGCCTGGGTCAAGGGTTTTGCCGCCTGGGACGTATGTGACCAGACCTGCCTGAATGCCTTTGTGAAGTCGCCCCTGGCCTGGGTCAAGGTCAACGCGTGGGCCATGCGTAAAGACGAATTTGTGCGCCGTGCCGCCTTTTCGCTGTTGGCCACGCTGGCCGTGCATGACAAAAAGGCAGGTGACGAAGCCTTCATCGCGGCGCTGGCGCTGGTGGAGGCCGCTGCGGATGACAACCGCAACTTTGTCAAAAAAGCCGTGAACTGGGCCCTGCGCGGTATCGGCAAACGCAACAAGGTCTTGCGCCCGCAGGCCATTGCGGCGGCGCTGCGGATTCAACAGCAGGGCAGCAAACCCGCGCGCTGGATCGCGGCAGACGCACTGCGCGAACTCCAGCCCAAATAAACCCGCATATCAGCCGACCGCAGCGGCGCCGTGGATGGAAAAACTGATGCTCGGCGCGCTGAAATCCTCAAACGATGCGCCCAGTGCAATCTCGCCATCGCCCTGCAGGGTGCACTCCTGCCGGCGCAGCGCAACCGCAGAGTCCGAGCCGGCAAACCGCACCCAGGTACCGTAGCTGCTCAAATCCTCCAGCACCAGATTGCCGCCCCGCCGGTCTATACGCACATGCATACGTGACACACGCTGGTCGTTCACCGGAAAGTGGGAATCGTTTTCGCGCCCCACGTAGATGGGAAAATCCAGTCCGGCAAAAGTGGTTTTTACGTCCAGGCACATCAGGGTGATGCTGCTCAGCGGCCGCGCAGCCGATGCCATCAAGGAATCCAGCGACGCCGGCATGGTCAAAAACTCGGAAGCCGCGTCACCGTCCCACTCGACCCGGTGCACCTCTACCGGCTCCGTCTTGCCACGGATGTCCATCAACCCCAGGTTGCGAGACCGCGTACTGCCGGGGTCGAGCATGGCTGCGATGACGGGCGCAGACACCAGAATCTGCTCCCCCTGCGCCAGATCACTCAGGCGGGCGGCCAGGTTCACCGCATCACCAAAACAATCGCCCTGCTGCTGCACCACGGGCCCGCGGGCAATGCCCACCTTGATCTTGGTGCGCACACGCTCGGGCCAGGTGCTGATGCGTTCGTGGTGCAGGCGCTGCATCTCGGCCATGGCATGTACCGCGGCCGTGTTGTCAGAGAAGGCCATCAACACCCCATCGCCCAGATACTTGATGACCTGGCCGCCGCGTGCCTGGCACAGCTTGCCAATCCACTGCGTGCCACGTGTCAGCGTCTCCGCGGCCTTGGTATTACCCAGCGTTTCGTAGAGGCCGGTGCTGCCTGTGAAATCGGCAAAGACAATGGTGGTGTCGGCCATGGGTGACTGCTGGTGCGGGGTGTCGAACGAAAACCCATTATGGCGCCATCTACGGGGTGGCGCGTGGGGGTACAGCCCGCGGTTGGTTCGTCGTTCTATTGAATCAGCCGCTAGCCCCCGTTGGATTTGAACAAGCCGCTATAAAAACAGTAGTAACCTAGACGGAAGGCTGCTTCAGACTTCGCCGCACATCAGCGATGAGCTTGAGAATTCGGCGTTGCCGGGTTTCTGGAGACTTGGCATCTTCTATCGCCGATACGTGCTTGCGTTTAAGACCAAACGGCAAGCGATCAAAGGCTGCTCTCGCTTCCGGAATCTTGTCCAGCGCTGCCGCGAGGTCTGCCGGCTCCGGCACTACGCGTGGCTCGATGTCGGGTTCGAGAATCACCTGGACCAGATCCGCTTCGGCGATTCCGCTCGCAGCTCTATTGGCTGCGCTGATTCCAATCAAACACTGCCCACGCATCAATGCAACTCTGCTTCGCCAAGTATGCCCATTGATGGAAACGACAACGAGCGGTCTAGCTTCGGAACCGAGGGCCTTCATGGCCGTTGCAGGAACCACAACGGCGGTTGCGTTTCCGGACGGAATGACTGTGGCTTGGAACTTCATGGGTTTGGGCGAACGAAGAGGTGGTTGCGGGCGGCCTGACGTCCGAAGCCAACGCCACGCAACACGCGCCGCGAGGCGTCAACCTGATGTTGCTTGTGCGAGTGGGCCGAGCTATTCCTACGGCACATAAGGCCCCTTGACTTCCCCCCACCCCCACTTGGGCATGGGCGCATCGGCATTCACCGTGGCTCCGTCCTGTGAATTCAGTACCGCCAGACGGGACCCCCACTCCAGATAACCCACCAGCGCGGATCTGAATTCAGGGTCATCCGGCATGCCCAGTTCGTCTGCGGTGTCCAGCAGCAGCGCAAGCCACTCGCGCCGCTGCGCCTGGCTCAGATGCTTATTCAAGTGCTGGCGAATCATGTGCGGATGGCCACCGTGGCTTTCTGAGTAGGCTTCGGGGCCACCGAGCACTTCTGCCAGGAATGCCGCAACGTGTTTGGCGTGCTCCGCGTTCATGTGGGCGAACACGGGGGCCAGCGTTGGGTTGCCCGGCACTCTTTCGTAGAAGCGTGTGGTCAGACGCTCCAGCGCCTGTATGCCGCCGAGCCAGGTGTACAGCGTGGGCGGGTTGTTGGGGTAGATGACACGGAAGCGTTCACAAACGATGGGCATGGTGTCGCTGGGCTCCCGCCCGATGCGTGCGCACTCGCGCGCGTAGTAAGCAGTGTGAACGCGTTGCCAGTATTCCAGCGATCCGTCGCCCTCTCCTTCCACCGCGGCGAACTCTGCGCCGACCTCCGCATACGGGACGATATCCACCTGTACCGTTTCAACCACACAGACCGGGTTTCCTGCCCAGTCCGTGATCACACACAAGGCGCCCACGCTCGGGAAAGGCTGTCCATCTGCCTCGAACGACCATGCCAGGCCCGCTGTCGCGCGCTTGGCGCCGCGTAACACCAGTTGGGCCAATGCATCTGCACTGGGCTGGTTGTCGTCGAAGTGGAAGGCTTCAGTAAACCGGGCCGACTGGTCGCTGCCAATCGCTGCGGTGAATTCGGCCCAGAAGGGCGCAATACGTTCGGGGATGGTCGCCATGGGAAGAGAGTCTCCTGCTTAAACGGCTTGCCCCAGGCGCCCTACTCCTTCTTCAATCTTAGCCACATCGGCAGTGGCAAAGCTCAGGCGCAGCGTGGACAGATCGGGGTTGGACGCGTAGAACGGCGCGCCGGGCACAAAGGCCACGCCTTTTTCAATGGCACGTTTGGCCAGTTCGGCGCCATCTTTCACTTTGCCACCGGCACCGGTCAAGCGCGCCCACACAAACAGACCGCCTTGGGGTTGTACAAACTCAATCGCGTCGCCCAGTTCCTTGCGCAGCGCATTGCCCATGGCCAGCGCACGTTCGGCGTACACCTTGCGCACATGGGCCAGCGTTCCGGGCATGCGGCCGGCCTTCAGGTATTGGGCAGCGGTGGCCTGGGCGAAGGTGCTGGTGTGGGCATCGCTGAACTGTTTGCACATGGTGGCCTTGCCCAGCAGTTCGGGTGGGGCAATCATCCAGCCCACGCGCAGGCCGGGGCTCAACACCTTGCTTAAGCTACCGCAATGCACCAGCAGCTCGCGGCTGCCGGGCACACCCGCGCTCAGAGCCAGCAGCGAGGGCGGCGGTGCGTCGTTGAAGTACAGATCTCCATAGGGATCATCTTCGACGATCAGCGTCTGGTATTGCACCGCCAGCTCCAGCACCCGTTTGCGGCGCTCCAGGTTCAGCATGGCGCCGCTGGGGTTGCCGAAGGTGGGGATCAGGTAGACGAATTTGGGTTTGTGTTCGGCAATCAACGCTTCCAGCTTGTCCACCTGCACGCCGTTGGCATCGATCGGTGCGCTGATCAGCTCGGCACCGTAGAGGCGGAAGCACTGGATGGTGGCCAAAAAGGTGGGGCCTTCCACAATCACCTTGTCGCCGGGGCTGATCATGGTCTTGCCCAGCAGGTCCAGGCCCTGCTGGCTGCCGGTGGTGACGATCATCTGGTCCGGCGCCAGGTCTTTGACACCTTTGGCCTGCATAAATGCCGCCAGTTGCTCGCGCAGTGGGTTGTGGCCTTCGGTGGCACCGTATTGCAGCGTGGCGCCCGCCTCCTGGGTCAACGCGGTGTTGACGGCTTCGCGTATGCCCTCCACATCAAACATAGCCGGGTCGGGGAAGCCGCCGGCAAAACTGATGATGCCGGGCTTGCCCAGCAGTTTGAAAAGTTCGCGGATAGCGGAGGTTTCTACGTTGTCTAGACGAGTTGCAAATTGGAGCGGCATGGCGGTGGGGGTAGAAAAGGTTGAGGCAGACTGCAATGGTAGCGCCTAGTGGCTGACAGCAGCTTAATGCGACTCTTGCATAAGGCCATGAATGGGCCTGTTTGGAGCCCCTGAAACGCCTCTGCAAGCCTAGAATCCGCGTCATCCAAAAGATAACCCGGAGCACACAATGACCTCTTCCGCGCTCACCGAGCTGCTGTCCTATACCCAAGAACATGCAGGCCCGGCTTCCAACCGCATCACTGATTTTGTAGCGGCTTATTTCGACAGCACCGACCCCGATGAGTTGGTGGCCCGTGGCCCGTCCACGCTGTTTGCCATCGCCAACGCGCACTGGCGTCTGCTGGACACGCCGCGTGCGCCCAACACGGCCAAGGTCCGCGTATTCAACCCCACACTGGCCGAAGACGGCTTTGTCAGCGACCACACCGTGGTGCAGATCGTCAATGACAACATGCCATTCCTGGTGGACTCTGTCACCATGGCCATCAACCGCGGCAATCGCACGGCCCACTGGATCGTCCACCCCCTGCTCAGCGTGGCGCGTGATGCCAAGGGCAAGGTGCAAAGTGTCAGCGGCGCCGCCGCCGCAAAGGCAGCCGGCCGCACGGACCCGGTCGAATCCCTGATCCAGGTCGAATGTGACCGCATCGTGGGTGCCGCCGACCAACAAGCCCTGGCCGACGAACTGCAAAGCGTGCTGAACGATGTGCGCAGCGCCGTGCAAGACTGGCGCGCCATGCTGGAGCGCGCGCAAAAGATGGCCGCAGATGCATCCCGCTCATCGCTGTCCCCCACGGGCCGCCAGGAGGGCGTTGATTTCCTGAGCTGGCTGGAAGACCGCCACTTCACCTTTCTGGGTGCACGCGATTACGACCTGAAACGCGATGGCGACGTGGTCAGCATGGTGGCCAAGCCCGAGACCGGCCTGGGTATCTTGCGCGGCCCCGTCCACACACTGGAAACCGTGTTGCCACCCGAGGCCGTGGCCCTACTGGAATCCAATGAACTGGTGCTGGTCACCAAGGCCATGACCCGTGCCACCGTGCACCGCCCAGCCTGGCTGGACTATGTGGCGGTCAAACGTTTTGACGAGGCCGGCCAGGTGATTGGTGAGGCACGATTCCTGGGCCTGTACACCGCCACGGCCTACACGGCGCCCGTCAGCGAGATCCCCCAGGTGCGCAGCCGCGTAGCCGCCGTCATGGCCGCCGCCGGTGTAGTGCCCGACAGCCATGCCGCCAAGTCGCTGCAATCCATTCTGGACATTTACCCCCGTGACGAGTTGTTCCAGATCGACACCCCCACACTGACCGAACACGCCATTGGCATCCTGCGCCTGCAAGAGCGCCAGCGCACCCGCCTGTTCCTGCGCCGCGACCCGTTTGGCCGCTTCACGTCGGCCCTGGTGTTTGTGCCGCGTGACCGTTTCAACTCCGAGCTGCGCATCAAGATTGGCAACGAGCTGATGGCCGCGCTGGACGGACTGTCCATCGAGTTCACCCCCATGCTGACCGACAGCCCGCAGGCCCGCATCCACTACCTGGTTCGCGCCAAAGACAACGCGCCCCACGTGGCCAACTTTGCCGCGCTGGAAGCCCGCATCACCCGCCTGACCCAACGCTGGGAAGATGACGCCACCACCGAACTGCTGCGCGCCCACGGCGAAGGCCCGGGCCTAGCCCTGGCCCACCGTTTCTCAGGTGCCTTCCCCACCGCCTACCGCGAAGACTTCTCTCCGCAGGTAGGCGCTGAAGACGCCGACATGTTGCTGGCCCTGTCCAGCACATCACCGCTGGCCGTCAAGCTGTACCGCCCGCTGGACGCCGGCGCCGGCATGCTGCGTCTGAAAATCTACAACACGTCCAAGGTGGCCTTGTCGGACTCCTTGCCTGTGCTGGAGCGCATGGGCGCCCGCGTGCTGGACGAACACCCCTACCGCATTGGCAGCAATGGTGACACCTTGTGGATACACGATCTGGGCCTGCAACTGCCACCCGACACCGATATTGCCAAGGTCAAATCCCGCTTTGAAGCGCTGTTTGCCACCGCCTGGCGCGGCGGCGTGGAGAGCGACGACCTGAACCGCCTGGTGCTGGTCACCAACCTGGATGCCCGCGCCATATCCGTGCTGCGCGCCTACACCCGCTACTTCAAACAACTGGGCTTTGCGTTCAGCCAGAGTTATATCGAAGCGGCACTGAACAAAAACGCCGGCATTGCCCAAGCCATCGTCGAGCTGTTCATGGCGCGTTTTGACCCCGCCTTTGCTGGCGACCGCAAGGCGACACAGCAACAGATCAAGCAGAGCATTGACACCGCGCTGGGCAATGTGGCCAGCCTGGACGAAGACCGCATCCTGCGCCAGTTCGTGGCAACGATCATGGCAACGTTGCGTACCAATCTGTGGCAGACCGCTGCCGCGGGCTCCGAGAAGCCCTACATCAGCTTCAAGCTCAACCCGCGCGAAGTGCCGGGTGTGCCCGAGCCCAAACCCCTGTTCGAAATCTGGGTCTATTCGCCCCGGGTTGAAGGTGTGCATTTGCGCGGTGGCAAGGTGGCCCGTGGTGGCCTGCGCTGGTCGGACCGCCGCGAAGACTTCCGCACCGAAATTCTGGGTCTGGTCAAGGCGCAGCAGGTCAAGAACACCGTCATCGTGCCGGTCGGCTCCAAGGGTGGTTTTGTGTTGAAAAATGCCCCCCCGGCCAGCGACCGCGACGCCTTCATCGCCGAAGGCATTGCCTGCTACAAGCTCTTCTTGTCCGGCCTGCTGGACATCACCGACAACGTGGTCAAGGGTGCGGTTGTGCCGCCGACCAACGTGGTCCGCCATGATGTGGACGATCCCTATCTGGTGGTCGCCGCCGACAAGGGCACGGCCACCTTCTCCGACATTGCCAACGGCGTGTCCGCAGACTACGGTTTCTGGCTGGGTGACGCTTTTGCGTCCGGCGGCTCGGTCGGTTACGACCACAAGAAGATGGGCATCACCGCACGGGGTGCCTGGGAAGCGGTCAAGCGCCATTTCCGCAGCCTGGGTGTGAACACACAAACCACAGCCTTCACGGTGGCCGGTATTGGCGACATGTCGGGCGATGTGTTTGGCAACGGCATGCTGCTGTCCGAACACATCAAGCTGGTCGTGGCCTTTGACCACCGCCACATTTTTATCGATCCCAATCCAGATGTTGCCAAGTCGTTTGCCGAACGCCAGCGCCTGTTCAACCTGCCCCGCTCCAGCTGGGATGACTATGACAAGAGCCTGATCTCGCAAGGCGGCGGCGTCTACCCACGCAGTGCCAAGTCCATCCCACTGAGCCCCGAGGCACGTGCCGCCATCGGTATCACGGCTGAAGAGTTGCCACCCCTGGAACTACTCAAAGCCATTCTGCAAGCCCCGGTGGACCTGCTGTACAACGGCGGCATTGGCACCTATGTCAAGGCCAGTTTCGAGACCCACGCCCAGGTGGGCGACAAGTCCAGCGACGCCTTCCGTGTCAACGGCAGCGAGCTGCGCTGCAAGGTCGTGGCCGAAGGCGGTAACCTGGGTTGCACCCAAAACGGCCGTATCGAATACGCCCAAAAGGGTGGTTTGATCTACACCGACGCCATCGACAACTCGGCGGGTGTGGACTGCTCGGACCACGAAGTCAACATCAAGATCCTGCTGGGCGGCGTGGTCGAGGCCGGTGACCTGACGCTGAAGCAGCGCAACGACCTGCTGGCGTCCATGACCGACGAAGTGGGCCACCTGGTGCTGCAAGACAACTACTACCAGACCCAGGCGCTGGACATTGCGACACACCGCCCGCTGTATGTACTCGACGGGCAGCAGCGCCTGATGCAGTGGCTGGAAGGCAGCAACCGCCTGAACCGCGCCATCGAGTTCCTGCCAACCGATGACGAGATTGCCCGCCGCCGCGCCCGCAAGGTCGGCCTGACGTCGCCCGAAAATGCTGTTGTGCTGGCCTACGCCAAGATGAGCGTGTTCGATGAACTGGTAGCCAGCAACCTGCCGGACGATCCGTTCTTCAGCCGCGCGCTCAAGGCCTACTTCCCCCAGGTCTTGACCGAGAAATTTGGCCCAGCCATTGCAGCCCACCCGCTGAAGCGCGAGATCATTGCGACCTTCATCACCAACA
>JAZKDY010000183.1:0-34018 GCA_040387325.1 Pseudomonadota bacterium
GATGATGGCGCCAAACAGTACCGGCAGGCTCCAGTGGCGGGGGCGGGCAGCAGCGGCTTCTTCTCCCTTGGCAATGGTGGTTGGCGTGATCTTGCCACGCACCACCTTGTACAAGGTCGCAGCGGCAGTCAGCAGCAAGGCAAGGCCCAGGGCCGTGGTCATGACTTTTTGAACGGTCTGGCTGGCCGCGCCCATCGTGTTCAGAACATACAGCGTGATCAGCGCTGCAGGGATGCTGCCGGCCGACAGGTTGACCACCACGGGCCAGTCAATCTGTTTGGAGCGCGCGAGCTTGATGGTGCCACCCATCTTGGTAAAGGCCGCGAACAACAGGTCGGTACCGACGGCCAGGTAGGGTTTTACGCCGAAGAAGAAGATCAGAATCGGCGTCATCAGGGAGCCACCGCCAACGCCCGTCAAGCCAACGATGACGCCAACGAAAAAACCCGCAAAGACAAACGCTAATTCATGCATGGTCGAGACTGTAGGCTCCCATGCTTATATTGAAAAATATTTTTTAGCTATTTCCTTATTCTGAATTCGCATATGGGTCGGTTGGGTCATCGGTTAACGTACGCCCATCAACAACAAGCAGGGACACAGCACATGACAGCTATTCAAGCACTTTTGGGTTTTGCGGCATGGACCGCGCTACTGGTTTTAGGCGTTTTTCTGTACCGCGGTTTGCGTTTTGTGAGTGGCACGCCTATCAACAGCTGGCCGCGCGGCACCAAGCCAGCGGGTGACGCGGCCTTTGCCAGCCGCCTGCAGGATGCGCATGCCAATTGCCTGGAGAACCTGCCAGTGTTTGCGGTGATCGTCCTGGGCGCTGCGGCCACAGGCCGGCTGGATGTCATTGCGGCCCTGGCACCCTGGGTGCTGTACGCCCGCATTGCCCAGTCGCTGACACACCTGACCGGCGTGGGCCAATTGCAGGTGCTGGTGCGGGCGACCTTCTGGAGCGCTCAGCTGGGCCTGATGCTCTTCATGCTGTTCAAGCTCTTGGCCTGAACTGCGTTTATTTGCCTTTGGATTCGCCGCGCAGTTCACGCATGCGTTCGTCGAAATAGCTGCCCACGGTGTAGCGCTCCGACAGCACCACATCGCGTTGTGGGTGCAAAAACAGCGGCAGCGAAATACGTGGTTTGAAGCGCGCATCACCCACCGGGTTGAGCACGCGGTGCACGGTGGAGGGGTAGTAACCACCCGAGGCTTCTTCCAGCATGTCGCCGATATTGACGATTAGCAGGCCGAAATCGCAGGGCACGTCGTACCAGGCGTCGTCTTTGCCCAACACTTGCAGACCCGGTTCAGTGGCCGCGGGCAAGATGGTCAGCAGGTTGATGTCGCCATGGGCTGCAGCACGCACGGCGCCGGGTTCTTCATCACCGCGCAGGGGCGGGTAGTGGAGGACGCGTAAGAGTGTGTTGTCGCTGCCTTCCAGCATCTGGGGCAGGGGCATGGAGTAGCGGGCCTTGACGTCGGCTGGTGAGTTTTCCTCCACCCAGTTCAGCAGCGTGCGCGCCAGTGCATTGCCCTGGTCGTAATAACGGCGCGCGGTGTCGGACACCTCGGCGGGATAACGTCCCCAGGGGTATATGTGGAAGAACTCCTTCAGGTCGCGCCGGGTGTTGTTCTTGGCGATTTCTGACACCGAGGGCGGAAAGTAGCCATCGTGTTTGGCCGGGTCGGTCAGGTACTGGTGCTTGGCCTCGGTCTGGAAGAAGGCCAACCACTCGGCGTAAATGCCTTCCACCATGGACTGGTCCAGCGGGTGGTTGCGCAGCACACCAAAACCGGTTTCGTGCAGGCTCAGGCAGAAATCTTGTGCAGCGGTGGGGCTGCGGAAGTCAACAACGGGTAAGTGCATGGCTTGCCTCTTTCGCTTAATCAATCAGTTCTTTTGCAGCCAGTTGGACAGCAGGGTCTGTTCAAACAGGGCCAAACAGCCCGGTGCGTCCACTTGCATGCATACATCGGTCATGGGTAGATCGTTGCCCCAGCCTTCTTGCGGGTAATTGATATAGCCGCGGCGGTTCAGCATGGTCTGTCCTTGCGCAATGCCTTCGGTGACGACACGCACGCCGCCCGTTTCCAGCTTGAACAGCTCCGGATTGGTCAGGTAGATAAAGGCCAGCAGATCGTGCGCAAAACAGCCGGGTTTGGCGGCCAGGTGGGGATGCAGCCCGCTGTAAAAGTTTGAATAGAAAGCGACCGCGTGGTGCAACACATCCGTTGCCACATGTTGGTGGTGGTCTGCGATTTTCTTGAACAATTCCAGGTGGGTCACCACGCCGTGGGTCACGTCCAGGCCGACCATGGTCAGCTTCCAGCCCGCGGTGAACACCAGGTCTGCGGCGTGGGGGTCGTTCCAGATGTTGGCCTCGGCCACGGGGGACACATTGCCGGGCTCATTCACCGTGCCGCCCATGATGATCACTTCACGCACCAGTTTGGGTAGATTGGGCTCCAGCTTCAATGCCAGGGCCAGATTGCCCAAAGGGCCAACCGCCACCAGCGTGATCTCGCCAGGTTGGGCGCGGGCCATGTCCACGATCAACTGGGCCGAAGAACGGGGATCCACCACGTTGCTGGTGGCTACGCGGTTGGGCAGATTGCCCAGGCCATCTGCGCCGTGGATGAAATCGGGTGGTGGCTCGCCAGGTTTGATCCAGGGTGACTTCACACCCTTGGTGACAGGCACTATCTGTTTGGCCAGGGCCGTCAGGTACAGCGTATTGACTGCTGCCTGGTCGACGGAGACATTGCCGAATGTGGTTGTGATGCCGACCAGTTCGATGCCGGGGTGGGCCATCGCGAAATACAGGGCCATGGCGTCGTCCACGCCGGGGTCTGTGTCGTAGATGACTTTGCGGGGAGCTTGCATGTTCATAGTTTTATTGTTGGTCTATCAAGAATAGGTGCCGGTTGGCAAACCGCAATAGGCGCCCAGGGCATCCAGGGCTGTTGCGGTTTTTGCTGGTTGTTGGGCCAGAAACGTGGCAACTTCTGCCCGTTGCGGAATGCTGGATTGCGCACCCAGGCGGGTGCAGGCCAATGCGCCTGCAGCCCCAGCAATTGCCAGGGCTTGGGGCATGCTGGCCCCCGTGCTCAATGCTGCTACCAACCCACCACAAAAGGTATCGCCTGCGGCGGTGGTGTCCACCGGAGTGATGGCGCAGGCGGGTTGCACCAAAAATGTGCCTTTGAAGCGTGCGCAGCAACCGCGGTGACCCAGTGTGACAACCACCGTTGGCACGGCAATGCGTTCCAGGCATTCTGCAATGCTGCCGTTGTGCCCGGACAGGCTGGCCAATTCACCTTCGTTAACCACCAGAATGTCTATCCACTCCAGCAGTTCTGCGGGCAGTTCTTGGATTGGAGCAGCGTTGAGAACCGTAGTCACACCTTGCTGGCGCGCCGCTTTGGCATAGGCGATGACGGTGGTCAGCGGGATTTCCAGCTGCATCAGCAGATGGCTCACATCTTGCAATGTGGGTAAGTGATGCTGCTGCAGGCACAGGTTGGCGCCGGGCGCGACGGTGATGGCGTTTTCTGCGTCTTCCGAGACACAGATAAAGGCGGTGCCGGTGGGTTGGTCGCTGATGCGAACGATGTTGAGGGCCACCGATGCTTCGCGCAACGAGTTTTCTATCGGAGTGGCGAAGTCGTCAGCCCCCATGGCGGTCAAGAGCGTTGTAGGGGCACCGCCTGCGCGTGCGCAGGCCACGGCCTGGTTGGCACCCTTGCCGCCGGGGAAGGTTTTGAAGTCGCGGCCCAGGACCGTTTCCCCGGGGGCGGGAATGTGGTGGGCCCGGACCACAAAGTCCAGGTTGGAGGAGCCTGCTACCAGTATCATGAAGTCTTGGGCGGTTGCAATGGGGTGTCCATTGTGTAGTGGAAAATACAGGGGTCTGGTTTTTTGCGCTAGGGAAACACCCTGATTGCACGTGGTGTGCGTAGACTATAACCTTACGCCATTTTTCCTGATCATTTAGTCAACAAAAGGGTAGCTATGAGTTTTACAAATGTGGCGCGTGTGGGTTTGTTGGGCCTTGCGCTGGCCGCGAGTTTTCAGGCCATGGCCGAGCCGGCCATCGTGTATGACATGGGCGGCAAGTTTGACAAGTCCTTCAACGAGGCAGCCTACCGCGGCATGGAGCAGTGGAAGAAGGAAACCGGCAAGTCCTACCTGGACTTCGAGGTGTCCAACGAATCACAACGTGAACAGGCGATCCGCCGCATGGCTGAGCGCGGCGCCAGTCCCATCATTGGCATTGGTTTTGGCCAGGCCTCCAGCATCGAAAAAATCGCCAAGGAATTCCCCAAGCTGCAGTTCGCCATCATCGACATGGTGGTGAAGCAGCCCAATGTGCAATCGGTGGTGTTCAAGGAGCATGAAGGCAGCTTCCTGGTGGGTGCCATGGCAGCCATGGCCAGCAAGACCGGCAAGGTCGGCTTCGTGGGTGGCATGGATATTCCTCTGATCCGCAAGTTCCAGTGCGGCTATGAGCAGGGCGCCAAGTACGCCAACCCCAAGGCCGAAGTGTTTGCCAATATGACCGGTACCACGGGTGCTGCCTGGAGCGACCCCGCGCGTGGCGGTGAGCTGACCAAGGCCCAGTTTGCCAAGGGAGCAGACGTGGTGTTTGCTGCAGCGGGCGGCACCGGCATGGGTGTGTACCAGGCCGCGAAAGACAGCGGCAAGCTGGCCATTGGTGTGGACAGCAATCAGAACCACATCCAGCCCGGCACCATGTTGACATCCATGATCAAGAAGGTGGACGTGGCCGTGTACAACGTGGCCAAGGGGCACAAGGCGGGCCTGTCGGTGTTGGGCTTGAAGGAAGGCGGCGTGGACTACGCGCTGGACGAACACAACGCCAAACTGGTCAATGCGGATATGAAGAAAAAGGTGGAAGCCATCAAGGCAGACATCATCAGCGGCAAGATCAAGGCTGCTGACTACATGGCCGACAACGCCTGCAAATACTGATGTCGGGACCTGCCGCGCATGCGGCCACCGCGGTCCGCATGACCGGCATCCACAAGCGCTTTGGCGCGGTGGCGGCCAATGCCGATGTGAACCTGGCGGTGCCCGCGGGCACCGTGCACGGTCTTGTCGGTGAAAACGGTGCGGGTAAAAGCACCCTGATGTCCGTGCTGTATGGCTTCTACCAGGCCGACAGCGGAGGCATTGAGGTGTTTGGCAAGCCCGCCAGCATTCGCAACGCAGACGATGCCATTGCACTGGGCATAGGCATGGTGCACCAGCACTTCATGCTGGTCGACACGTTGACCGCATTAGAGAACGTGATGTTGGGTGCCGAGCCGCACTGGCTGCTGCAGCGTGCCGACACACAGGTGCGCAACAAGCTCAATGCGCTGATGCAGTCCACCGGACTGCAGGTGGCGCTGGATGTGCAAGTGGCCGATTTGCCCGTGGGCGACCGCCAGCGCCTGGAGATTCTGAAGGCGCTGTACCGCGGCGCCAGAATTTTGATTCTGGACGAGCCGACCGCCGTGCTGACGCCCCAAGAGACCGAACAGTTGTTCGATGTTTTGCGCGTGTTGCGCCAGCAGGGCACGACCATTTTGCTGATCACCCACAAGCTGAAAGAAGTCATGCGCCTGTGTGACCAGGTGACCGTGATGCGTGCCGGCCGTGTGGTGCAGGAGCTGCCCATCGCTGAGGCATCGTGCGAAGGCCTGGCCGAGGCCATGGTGGGCCGCAAGGTGCAGGTGGGGCGCGTGGACGAAGAGACCAAACCTGTGGGTGAAGTCCTGTTGCAGGCCTCCGGTGTGATGGTGCGCGATGCGCTGAACGTCGTGCGCCTGAGCGGGTTAAATTTGACCTTGCGCGGTGGTGAAATCGTAGGTGTGGCCGGTGTGTCCGGTAATGGCCAGAGTGAACTGCTGGATGTGTTGTCCGGCATGTTGCAGCCCACAGAGGGGCAATTGCAACTGGGTGCCAAGACCTTTGATGCCAGCAAGTGGCTGGAGCCGCACAGCGCCCGCGCGTTGGGCCTGGCCCACGTGCCGGAAGACCGGCACGCACGGGCCATGGTCATGGATTTTGTCGCTTGGGAGTCGGCCGTGCTGGGTTATGACGACCTGCCGGAGTATGCCGACGGAGTCTGGATGAACCACGCCCGCATGCGGCAAGCCACGGCGGACATGATGGAGCACTTTGACGTGCGCCCGCGCAACCCGGAACTCTTGAGCCGCAGCTTCTCGGGCGGCAACCAGCAAAAGCTGGTGCTGGCCCGCGAGATAGGGCAGAGGCCCAAGGTGTTGCTGGTCGGCCAACCTACGCGGGGCGTGGACATAGGGGCTATCGAATTTATTTATGCGCAGGTGCGGGCCATGCGGGACGCAGGCTGTGCGGTGCTGGTGGTGTCCAGTGAGCTGGACGAGATACTGGCGCTCTCCAATCGGGTGATCGTAATGAACCAAGGACGCGTCACCGGTGAGCTGGCGATTGAAGACTGCACCGAGGCCAGTATTGGCCTCTTGATGGTGGCGGATGCGGAGTTGGCAGCATGAGCGGTAGCAGCACACAAACCCTGCCCCGTTGGGCCGACCTGGTGTTATTGCCGGCCGTCTGCCTGGCTGTCGCACTGCTGGTGGCTGGCGCTGTGGTGGCTCTGGTGGGGCAAAGCCCGAAGGAAGTGATTGCCGTGCTGGTGCATGGCGCATTTGGCACGGCGCGGGGTTTCAGCTATACGCTGTATTACGCCACCACCTTTGTATTCACCGGTCTGGCCGTTGCCGTTGCCTTCCACGGTGGCCTGTTCAATATCGGCGGTGAGGGTCAGGCCATCCTGGGCGGACTGGGTACCGGCTTGGTGGCATTGTGGTGGTCCGCCTTTTTGCCGGTTTGGATCATGCTGCCACTGATGCTGGTGGCCGGTGCCCTGTTCGGCATGGCCTGGGCGGCAGTGCCTGGTTATTTGCAAGCCTACCGCGGTAGCCATGTGGTGATCACGACCATCATGTTCAACTTTATTGGCAGCAGCCTGCTGGTTTACCTGCTGGTCAACCACTTGCGCCCCGCAGGCTCCATGTCGGTGGAGAGTGAAGCCTTTGCCGACTCCGCCAAATTGCCGGCCATGCACGAAGCACTGGCCTGGTTGGGCGTGGAGTGGCCCAGTTCACCGCTCAATCTCAGCGTGTTGCTGGCGGTGCTGGCGGCGGTGGGTGTGTACCTGTTCTTGTGGCGCACCCGTGCGGGTTACCACTTGCGGGCGGTGGGTTCCAGCCCCGGTGCGGCCGAATACGCAGGCATTCGCCCAAAGCGCCAGGTGATGATTGCCATGGCAGTGTCGGGTGCGCTGGCGGGCATGGTGGGCATGAATGAGATTGCCGGCGTGAACGGCAAGCTGTTGCTTGAGTTTGTCAGCGGCGCCGGTTTCACCGGCATTGCGGTGGCCCTGATGGGACGCAACCACCCGGTCGGCATTGTGCTGGCCAGCATTCTTTTTGGGGCGCTGTTTCAGGGTGGTGCCGAGGTGGCGTTTGAAGTGCGTGGCTTCAGCCGCGAGATGGTGGTTATGTTGCAGGGTTTTATCGTATTGTTTTCGGGCGCCATGGTTTACGTGATTGCGCCCATGGTGGCCTGGCTGCTGGCACGGGTCATGCGCGTGCTGCCATCGGGAGCAGCACATGGATGAGTCCCTGCTGGCGACCATGGTTGCGTCCACACTGCGCCTGGCAACTCCGTTGATTTTTTGCGCACTGGCCGGTTTGTTCTCGGAGCGCTCGGGTGTGGTGGACATTGGTCTGGAAGGCAAGATGTTGTTCGCGGCTTTTGCGGCTGGTGCGGCGGGTGCCGTGTGGGGTTCCACGACGCTGGCATTGCTGGCCGCGATGGGCATTGCGGTTGCGCTTTCCTGGATGCATGGTTTGGCCTGCGTCAGCCACCGGGGTGACCAGGTGGTGTCGGGCGTGGCCATCAACATCATTGCCGCGGGTTTGACTGTCGTATTGGGCATCGCATGGTTTGCGCAAGGCGGTCAAACGCCAGCTGTGAGCAGTGCGGTGCGCATACAGGCTGTGTTCCCACAAGCTGCCGCCAGCTTGGCCGGCATACCGTGGATTGGTCCCCTGGTGGGCGAGGGCCTGTTGAGCCATAACCCCATGGTCTACCTGGCGCTGGCACTGGTGCCACTGTCCTGGTGGTTGTTATTCCGGACCCGTTTTGGACTGCGCCTGCGGGCCGTGGGCGAGAACCCGCAAATGGTGGATGCCGCCGGTGTGTCGGTCACGCGCCTGCGTTACGGTGCACTTACGCTGAATGGTGTTTTGTGCGGCCTGGCAGGCAGCTACCTGGTGTTGGCCCAAAGCGCCAACTTTTCACCGAATATGACGGCCGGCCGGGGCTTCATGGCATTGGCTGCGCTGATTTTTGGGCGTTGGTACCCCGTCGGCGCCTTTTGGGCCTGTCTGCTGTTTGGTTTTCTGGATGCAGCGGCGATATTGATGCAAGGTGTTGAACTTCCGCTTGTGGGGGAAGTGCCGGTGCAAATCATTCAGGCCTTGCCTTATGTGTTGACCGTTGTGTTGCTGGCAGGTTTCATTGGCACGGCCATAGCGCCCAAAGCATTGGGGCGGCCCTACAGCAAGGATCGTTGATAACGATAAGCAGGGCAAACACTGCTAGAGTCCCAGTAGTTCCAACCCAGCAGCCAATACCAGCATGTCATCCAGTATTTGGGTCAAAGTCGTCGGATTCAGTGCCGTGGAGCGGCACTCACTCAATACCCTGTTCCGCCTTTCAGTGCGCCAGACACCGGCTTATTGTCTGTGGACGCCCGATTCGCCGGCGCCACCGCATGTGGCCCTCATCGACATGGATTGCCATGAGGCGGACGTTGAACTTGCATCCCCTGCTTTTAACCACAATTTGAAGATCATCTGCGTGGGTGCCAAACCCCAGCCTTGGGCCTGGCGGTCCTTCCAGCGCCCTGTGGACTGGAATGTGATGGTGCAGGCTCTGGATGGTTTGTTTGCATCCCATGCCTTCGTGGATGTGGTGACCGGTTTTGACGCGCTGGATGAACAAACTGCGCCGCCTGGCATGCGTGTATCCCTGGTGGTAGGCCTGACGGCGGCGGACCGCATGTACCTGCGTGCCCGCCTGTCCCTGGCCGGGCTGACCGATGTGGATGAGGTCGACACGGCCGACCAAGCCAGCGCCAGCGTGGCGCGGCGCCACTACGATGTTGTGATTGTCAGCCTGGAGTTGGCGGGCGGCGGTGACCCCTGGGCCCTGGTGCAATCCTTCAAAACCATGCCTACACCACCGCAAGCCGTGATTGTTGCCACTGATAAACCCTCCTGGTCTGCCATGGAACGGGCCGAACACATGGGCTGTGCCGGCCTGTTGGACATACCCTTCAACCCGCCCCAGGTCATGGGGTTGCTGCAAAAAGTTTAGGTGGGTTTTAGTGCTCGGGTGGCACAGTCTGGCGGCGACGCGGACGGTTCACATCCAGGCTGCGTGAAAGACTGAACTCCATCGGCAATGGCTCCGCACCCAGGCGTGCGACCAACAACTCGGCACACAGGGCTGAAAAGCTCAAACCCCGCGCCCCCATACCCACGCACAACCACAGACCGGTGCCTGACTCCACCTCAATCGGGCCAACCAGGGGCAGCCGGTCATGCGTGACACAGCGTGTGGACGACCACAGCGCAACCGGCCCGCGGTTCAGGGCCTCTACCAGGTGTTTGCCGTGCTCGGGTAGCAGTTGCTGCAGCCGCTCCATATTGGCCAGATGTTGCGCTGCGCCGTCTGCTGCCAGCTGGGCATCGGTGATGAAACCAGAGCCGGCAAACCATTTGGTCCCGCCGGTATCGGGAATCCCGGGAATAAAACAGCCGTTGCCGTTGATCGGCGTGGCGGGCAAACCGGTGATAGGGGCGGCATTTTGGCCATGGCTTAGCGTGCCGTGGACCGCTTGCAAAGCAGTCAACCTGTCTTGCAGGTCGAAAGCAGGTGGAGCGTCGGAGAGCAGCCCGTCCAGCAAGGCGGTGCAACCCATGGCGTTGGCCACCACCACGGTCTCGAACCCACCCAGGCTTTGACCCGCGGCGTCCTGCAGTTGCCAAACACCGTTGCCACGCCGCAGCCTTGCGACCTTGCTGTTTCCGGCAAAACGAATGCCAGGCTCCGCCAACCATGCCTGCACCAGTTGCGCAGGCTTGATCCAGCAGGCCTGGCCATGCCACAGTGTGCTTGCGTCGGGGTGACGCTCCAGAACGCCGGATGGATCCCAATCCTGGCCGCGCACGAGCAACTGGCCGGCATGCTGTTGCAACAGGTGGATGCCGCTGCGGGACAGGCGTGAGCGTGGATTGTCGTCAGCCGACACATGGGGAACAGCCAGGCCCACAGGCAGGCCAGATGCACCTGTGGCAGGATGCGCGGCCTGGTCCAGCACCGTCACCTGCCAGCCGCGCCGCGCCAGGGCATGGGCCACGCTGGCGCCTGTTATGCCAGCGCCAATGACGGCGCACCGAGCCGGCGTGTGGTGCACATGTGGGTTGGACGTGCGGCTGGTTTTGATCTCCCAGCGCGGATCGAAGCGACCAGAGCGCCAGGTTGCGTCGGACGTGGGCGTGTCGGATTGGAAACCCGCAGCCGCCAGCAGATTTGACAGACCGGCTGTGGAGCCCGCCGGCATCCAGAAACGGGTTCCCCGTTTGCAGCGGCGGGCCAGGACCTGAACCTCCCATTTGTCAGCCGGCTCGCGGGTGAACAGGGTGTCGGCCTGGAACACATGCTCAGCCAGTGCGGCGCTTTCATCACCCAGGCACAGGGTCAAGGAGACTTGGGCCCGGTCCAGCAAAATCCTGTGGAAGCCAGGCCCCAAACCGGCCAGTTGTGCAGTCACATGTGCGCCCAGTGCTGGTGCGCCGTCGAAACCGGGCATGGCCGCGGCGATGCACACGTAGTGCAGCATGCGCGGCCGTTGGGGATCGTTCTGCCAAGCCCGCCAAGTATGTACAAAGTGTTGTCCATCCCGGACATCGGTGTCCAGCACCGTCCAGGCGGGGCGATCGGCCCACGCGTCGGGCAGACCGCAGGACGCCAGAGCCGGTGGCGCCATGGTCTTTGGAACTCAGGCCGTGGGTGGCACGTAGCCTTGGGCGGCGTCAGCGCCGTCACCAAAGAAATGGTTTTCCATCTGGCGGGCCAGGTACTGGCGGGCGCGGGCATCGGCCAGGTTCAGCCGGTTTTCATTGACCAGCATGGTCTGGTGTTTCAGCCAGGCCGCCCAGGCCTCCTTGCTGACACCTTCCCAGATGCGCTTGCCCAGCTCGCCAGGGTAGGGCGGAAAATCCAGGCCTTCGGCTTCTTTGCCCAGCTTGATACAGTTGACGGTGCGTGCCATGGAGAAACCTCTGTGTGAAAAAAATGGGGCTCAGAAGGGAGCCCATAGGCTGAATCTTATTCGGTTTGCCAAGCCCGGGTCGCAGGCGCGGGTGATGGGACGGGTGTTGGGGCGGGAACTTCGCGGGCAAAATGGATACCAACTACCGCAGAGCGCCCAGCCAGGGCGCATATTTTTGACAGGACCCTGATTTTGAACTTCGTGAATTCCGTATTGGCACCCTTCGACACAGCGCCCCGGCGCGTCCTGGCCACCATCTGCCTGGCCTGCCTGGGCCTGCTGGCCTATGGCATGTATCTGCAGCATGTGGTGGGGCTCAACCCGTGCCCGATGTGCGTCGTACAGCGTTATGCTCTTGTTTTGGTAGCAATATGTGCAGCATTGACGGGGGCTAGCGGCCGAAAAGGCATTCACATATTTGGTGGCGTGTTGCTGGTGGTGTTGTCCGTGGCGGGCGCTTATGTGGCAGCCCGCCAGAGCTGGTTGCAGTGGTATCCGCCCGAAGTGGTGTCCTGTGGGCGTGACATCTACGGCATGATTGAAACCTTCCCCCTGCAGCGCGCCATACCCATGATCTTCAAGGGCGGCGGCGATTGCACCACGGTGGACTGGACATTTCTTGGTGGGTCTATCGCCAACTGGTCCTTCCTCTGCTTTTGCGGTCTGGCCGTGCTGGGTGGCGTGCTGGTATGGCGGCGTAGCCGCAAGGGCTGATCGCCAAAAGTCTTCGGCAGTCTGGAGTGGTCTTCAGGCCCGTTCAAGCCCTTCCAGTTTTACAAGCAGTAACACCGCACGCAGCCGCCGAACATGGAGTGTTCACGGCCGCGTGGTATGGTCAAGAAAACATGGAAAGGGATGGGATGAAGAGCAGAAAAGAGAAGCTATTGGACGGCCTTGATCTGGCGAACCTGGTTGGAGCTGAAATAGGTCCATTGCACAACGCGCTGGTGAAAAAAAATGCCGGGCATGTGATCTACATTGACCACACAGACGCTGAGACGTTGCGCAACCACTATGCCAATGACTCCAAGGTTAATCCCGCTGACATTTGCGTGGATGCCATTTGGGGCAAGCACAGTTTGAAGGAGGCGATTGCCAGCTATTACGCCAAGTCCGGCAGTGCTGCGCAGGACATTGACTATGTGGTGGCCTCGCATGTCATTGAACATGTTCCAGACCTGGTGACCTGGCTCCAGGAAATTCGCTCGATACTGAAAGCCGATGGCCAGGTGCGACTCGCCATTCCCGACAAACGCTTCACGTTTGACCATTTGCGCCGCACGACCCATTTGACGGATGTGATGGTGGCCTATCTGAACAAGGCACGCATACCCAACACCCAGTGTCTGCTTGATTTTTGCCTGAATGAAAGCCTGATTGACGTCGCGACTGCGTGGGAAGGTAACGTCGACCCCGGTTCTGCGAAGAAGCAACACACATTTGAAGGCGCGTTGTCAGTCGCGCGGGATGCATTGCAAAACGGCACCTACCATGACGTGCACTGCTGGGTTTTCACGCCTGCCTCATTTGCGGCACTGATGGGTGAGTTGTCCAGGAATGGTCTGGTGGATTTTGCGTGTGTTGAGTTTTTCGACACCATCCACAATGACAACGAGTTCATCGTGAATTTGCGCATTTGCGACAACGCGTTTGACCGACAAAACAGCTGGCACCGCATGGCCAGCCAGGCGCAGGAACACAGCCGCGCTCCAGTAGTGAGCAACGAGCCCGTGCAGGAAGTGGCGCTACAGTAGTTTCTTCACCAGCACCTGGCTCTTGCGGTCCCAGTTGTATTTGCGCTTGCGGGCCTCGGGCAGCCATTCGGGGTCTACCTGCACAAAGCCGCGTTTGATAAACCAGTGCATGGTGCGGGTGGTCAGCACAAAAATGCTGTCGAGCCCGGCCGCCCTGGCGCGCTGCTCCACACGCTTCAACACCCGTTCACCGTCACCCTGGCCCTGCACATCGGGCGACACGGTCAGCGCTGCCATTTCGGCGGTGCGGGCTTCGGGGTAGGGGTAAAGCGCGGCGCAGGCAAAGATCACGCCGTCGTGCTCGATGATGGTGTAGTTGCCCGCGTCGCGCTCGATCTCGGTGCGGCTGCGTTTGACCAGGGTTCCGTCTTTCTCAAACGGCTCGATCAGTTGCAAGATGCCGCCCACGTCTTCTTCCGTGGCCTCGCGCAGGCTCTCCAGTTTTTCATCCACCACCATGGTGCCGATGCCGTCGTGTACATACACCTCCAGCAGGATGGAACCATCCACCGCAAACGGGATGATGTGGCTGCGTTCCACGCCGTTCTTGCAGGCCTTCACACAATGCTGCAGGTAGAAAGCGGTGTCGGTAGGGGTATTGGCGGCGGGTAGCTGGCGCAGCAGCTGTTCGGCTGCCGCCAGCGGCAGCTCGGTGTCGATGGGGTTGTCGTCCGATGCGGCTTCCAGCGGGCGCATGCGCACACCCGGCACCTCGGTCACAAAAATCAGTTTGTCCGCCTGCAGTGCCATGGCCACCGAGGTAGCCACCTCTTCCATGGTCAGGTTGAAGGCTTCACCGGTGGGGGAGAAACCAAAAGGCGACAACAGCACCATGGCGCCCATGTCCAGCGTGCGGGCGATGCCGGCGGTGTCCACCTTGCGCACCAGGCCTGAGTGCTGAAAGTCCACGCCGTCCACTATGCCCACAGGGCGTGCGGTGATGAAGTTGCCGGAGATCACGCGTACGGTGGAGTCGGCCATGGGTGTATTGGGCAGGCCCTGGCTGAACGCGGCCTCTATCTCGTAGCGCAATTGGCCCGCGGCCTCTTGCGCGCAGTCCAGTGCCACCTCGTCGGTGATGCGGATGCCGTGGCTGTACTTGGGTGTGTGGCCCTTGGCCTTGAGCTGTTCGTTCACCTGGGGGCGAAAGCCGTGCACCAGCACAATCTTGACACCCATGCTCTGGATCATGGCCAGGTCTTGCGCCAGGTGCGGCAGCTTGCCCGCAGCGATGGCCTCACCCGCGATACCGACCACAAACGTCTGGTTGCGAAACTTGTGGATGTAGGGCGCGACCGAGCGAAACCAGGGCACGAAGGTGAAGTTGAAAACGGTGGTCATGGGGGAGTATGTTGCCTGGCTGCGGTCGTCTATTATCCGAAAAGTGTATCAGCCATGCGCTGGCCCAAAAACCGTCCCCTTCACTCGCAAATCCACGTTCACGCCACATGACCCGCCTGTTGTACCTGCTCGATCTTGCCGGCGTGGCCGTCTTTGCGGCCAGCGGGGCGCTGGCGGCCATGGCGTCGGGCATGGATCTGCTGGGGGTGCTGGTTCTGGCGTCGGTCACCGCGGTGGGTGGCGGGACGATCCGTGACCTGCTGCTGAACCGCCATCCGGTGTTCTGGATCCAGGATTCAAGGCCGCTGCTGGTTATCACGGTGGCCGCATTGGTGACCGTGGTTTGGTCCCGGTTGCTGCCCATTCCCATGCATGCACTGCTGGTGGCCGATGCGCTGGGTTTGGCACTGTTTGCGATGTCCGGCGCACGTTTGGCGGCCGAACGGGGTTGCAGCAGCCTGGTGACCATTTTCATGGGCACACTGACCGGTGTGGGCGGTGGCGCCGTGCGTGACGTGTTGACGGCCAAGGTGCCGCTGATCCTGCGCCAGGACATTTACGCCAGTGCCGCCATCGCCGGAATTGGCGCGTATCTGCTGCTGCGCCGTACGGGCCTGACCGAGCGGGCTGCTTTTTTCGCAGGGCTTGCCGTTGTTGTGGCCCTTCGCCTGGCGGCGGTGTCTTGGGGTTGGCAACTGCCGAGTTTCAGAAACTCTTAAGTAAAACTGGCCTCTAGCCCCCGCCGGTTATGGTTAAGGCGCTATCTAATGGGTAGCAGTTCGACATGCGTCCTCGGCCTGGTGGCAATCCCCCGATAATTGCCCCCCAATGTCTGTACCTCTGCAAATCGAATTCCCCGAATCGCTCCCCGTCTCCGGCAAACGCGAAGAAATCATGGCCGCCATGGCCGCCCACCAGGTCATCATCGTCTGCGGTGAGACCGGTTCGGGCAAAACCACCCAACTGCCCAAGATCGCCTTGGCCATGGGCCGTGGCAAGCTCAACTACCCGGCAGGCCAGCGCGCCAAGCTGATTGGCCACACCCAACCGCGCCGTATTGCGGCCAGCAGTGTCGCCAAGCGCATCGCCGAAGAGCTGAAGACGCCGCTGGGCGAGGTGGTGGGTTTCAAGGTGCGCTTCCAGGACCGCCTGTCCAAGGACGCATCCGTCAAGCTGATGACGGACGGCATCTTGCTGGCTGAGACACAGACCGATCCGCTGCTCAATGCGTATGACACCATCATCATTGACGAGGCGCATGAACGTAGCCTGAACATCGACTTCCTGCTGGGCTACCTGCGCCAGATCCTGCCGCGCCGGCCGGACCTGAAGATAGTGGTGACCTCGGCCACGATTGACGCCCAACGTTTTGCGGACCATTTCAAATCCAGCAAGGGCCCGGCGCCCGTCATCATGGTGTCGGGCCGCATGTTCCCGGTGGAGCAGCGCTACCGGCCATTTGAAGAGTCGCGTGAATACGACCTCAACAACGCGATTGCCGATGGTGTGGACGAACTTTGGCGCGATGTGCACAACCAGGGCGACATCCTGGTCTTCCTGCCCGGCGAGCGCGAGATCCGCGATGCGGCAGACCACCTGCGCAAACACCTCAGCCACCAGCCCGTCATGCGCAATGCCGAGGTGCTGCCGCTGTTTGCCCGCCTGAGCCCGGCCGAACAGGACCGCATTTTTGATGGCCACACCGGCCGGCGCGTGGTGCTGGCCACCAACGTGGCCGAAACCTCACTGACCGTGCCCGGCATTCGTTACGTGATCGACGCAGGCACCGCACGCGTCAAGCGCTACAGCTTCCGCAGCAAGGTGGAGCAGTTGCTGGTGGAACCCATCAGCCAGTCGTCCGCCAACCAGCGCTCCGGCCGATGCGGGCGCGTGGCCAACGGTATCTGCATCCGCCTCTACGACGAGAAAGACTTCAACGGCCGCGAACGTTTTACCGATCCGGAAATCCTGCGGTCCTCACTGGCCGGTGTCATCCTGCGCATGAAGTCGCTGCACCTGGGCATCGTCGAAGACTTCCCATTCCTGGAGCGCCCGTCGGGCCGCGCGATTGCAGACGGCTACCAGTTGCTCAATGAGTTGGGTGCGGTGGACGATGCGAATGAGTTGACGCCACTGGGTACCGAACTATCCCGCCTGCCGCTGGACCCGCGCGTGGGCCGCATGCTGCTCGAAGCCCGCTCGCGTGAAGCGCTGGACGAAGCGCTGGTGATCGCCTCTGCCTTAAGCGTGCAGGACGTCCGCGACCGCCCCATGGAAGCGCAACAGCAGGCCGATACCGCACACCAGAAGTTCGATGACGAAAAAAGCGAGTTCACCGGCTACCTAAAACTGTGGAAGTGGATCCACGACGCACGTGGCGGCTCGACTCCAACGACACCGGGAGTTGGGGGCGCAGGGCGTTCTGCGCAGGTCAAGGAGGAGCCCGCAAAGCGGGCGGGGGACACGGAGCAGAATGCCCGGCGCCCCCAGCTCCCAGCGCACACAACAACCCACAAACTCAGCAACCGCCAATACGAACAACTCCTGCGCCAAAATTTCGTCAACATCCGCCGCGTCCGCGAGTGGAAAGACATCTACAGCCAACTCCACACCGTGGTTGCCGAGCACAAGTGGCGCCTCAACACCAAGCCCGCCAGTTACGAACAACTGCACATGTCCATGCTGTCCGGCCTGCTGGGCAATATCGGCTGCAAGCTGGAAGAAGGGCAAAACGGGGAGTATTTGGGCGCACGTGGCATCAAGTTCTTCGCACACCCCGGCGCGCACCTGTCCAAGAAACCCGGCCGCTGGATCGTCGCCTCCGAACTGGTGGAAACCACGCGCCTCTTTGGCCGCGGCATCGCCAATATCGAACCCCAATGGCTGGAACAGGTCGGCGAGCACTTGTTGAAGAAACAATTGCTGGACCCGCACTGGGAGAAAAAGGCCGCCGAAGTGGTGGCGCTGGAACGCGCAACGCTCTACGGCATCGTCATCTACAACGGCAGACGCACCAACTACAGCCGCGTCGACATGGCCGGTGCCCGCGAGATCTTCATCCGCCAGGCCCTGGTGGATGGCGAGTGGGAAACACCGCTGCCCTTCCTGGCCGCTAACCGGAAACTCATCAAACAGGTCGAAGAGCTGGAGCACAAGGCCCGCCGGCAGGACGTGCTGGTGGACGACGAGCTGATCTACGCCTACTACGACCAGCAGTTGCCCGCCGACGTGTGCAGCGGCCACAGCTTTGAGCGCTGGTACCGTGAAGAAAGCAAGAAGCCGCAATACTGTGAAGGAGGTGGGGTGGGGGTGCGTTTTGCGCAGGTCAAGGAGGAGCCCGCAGGCGTAAGCCATAGGGCGGGGGACACGCAGCAAAACGTGCCCTCGTCCCACCGGGGCCAGAGCACACTGCTGCGCCTGACCCGCGAAGAGCTGATGCGCCACGAGGCCGCCGGCATCACCACCGCATCCTTCCCCAAGACCATCCGCCTGGGCGGTGTGGACTGCGCCGCTACCTACCTGCACGAGCCCGGTGACCCGCGCGACGGCCTGACCGTGACCGTGCCGCTGTTTGTGCTGAACCAGGTGAATGACGAACGCTGTGAATGGCTGGTACCCGGCATGCTGAAGGACAAAGTGCAGGCGCTGCTGAAGACCCTGCACCAGCGGCCGCGTTCGCGCCTGGTGCCGCTGCCCGACACCGCCACCAAGTTTGCCGAGGCGCTGAATGCCCCCGAGCGTTTTGGCAGCGGCGCGCTGATCGACGCCGTGCTGAAGCTGGTGCGCGAAGCCACGTCGGTGGATGTGGCACGCGCCGACATCAAGGCCGACATGCTGACGCCGCATTTCTTCATGAACTTCCGCGTCGTGGATGAACATGGCCGCCAGTTGGGCCATGGACGCAACCTGGGCGCACTGAAAGCTGAGTTGGGCGCGCAGGCGCGAGGCGCATTCCAGGCGCTGGCGGGGCTCAAGCTGGCGCAGGGCCAACCGGCTGGCGTTGAGGCGTCTGCAGCCGTTTCTGGCAAAACTCTTAAACCAAATGAGCCTCCAGCCCTCGTAAAACCTGGACAAGGCGCTATCAAATCAGGAGTAAATCAGAGTGCCGCTCCACAGGGAAGGGCCAGCCCGCCTGCCGTCACCGAACAGCGCCACACCGCCTGGACCTTTGGCGAGCTGCCCGAGTTGCTGGAAATCCGCAAGGGCGGCCAGACGCTGATCGGCTTTCCCGCACTTATCGACCAGGGCGACGCCGTCACGATCGAAGTGTTTGATGAGCCCGAGGTGTCGGCCGCGAAACACCGCGCCGGACTGCGCCGCCTGTTTGCGCTGCAGATCAAGGACGCGCTGAAGTACCTGGAGAAAAACATCCCCGACCTGCAGAAGATGGCCGTGGCCTACATGAACGTGGGCAAGGCCGACAACGGTTCGGGTGGCGGAACTGTGGAAGAGCTGCGCGAGCAGATCATCGCCGTCGCACTGGACCGCGCCTTTTTGCTGGACCCGCTACCCACCGACGAGTTCGCGTTCAAACGCCGGGTGGAGGAGGGCCGTGGCCGCCTGACGCTGATCGCGACTGAAGTAGCGCGCATGGCCGGCACGATCCTGCTGGAGCACGCCGCAGCAGCCCGCAAGATCAAGGACACCAAAACCGCGCCGGACGCCGTGGCCGACTGCGCCCAGCAGATCAACCGCCTGGTGCCCAAACGTTTCCTGCAGGCCGCACCGTGGCCACGTTTGCAGCACCTGGCCCGCTATCTGAAAGCCATCACACTGCGGCTGGACAAGTACCGCGCCGACCCGGCCCGCGATGCGGCGCGCCTGGCCGAGTTGCGCCCGCTGGAACAGCGCTACTGGCGCCTGGTGGCCGAGCGCAAGGGTGCGGTGGATGAACGCATGCAGGAGTTCCGCTGGCTGATGGAGGAGTTGCGTGTGAGCTTCTTTGCGCAGGAACTGCGCACGCCACAACCGGTGAGTGTGAAACGCCTGGACAAGGCCTGGGCACAACTCAGCGCCTAGGAGCCTGGGCGGCAGAACGCTCTGTCGCCCACACTCTTAACACTGGCTGGCTGTCAACGTCCTGACAGACCCCGACGTAGTACTACGTAGGTTGATACCCCCGCGGTGTCCCGATGATTGTTACTTAGCATCCTTGTACACACGATGTGTCCATGCAAGGGGCAGGGCGCACTTCATACGGGAGAGTGATTTGTCATCGGAAATTATTCTTGAAACGCGTCAGCTGACGAAAGAGTTCAAGGGATTTGTCGCCGTCAACCAGGTGGACCTGAAGGTCCAGCGCGGCCACATCCATGCCCTGATCGGCCCTAACGGCGCGGGCAAGACAACCTTCTTCAACCTGCTGACCAAGTTCCTGATCCCGACCTCTGGGGCCATCACCTTCAACGGCAACGACATCACGTTTGAAAAGCCGGCCCAGACGGCGCGCCGCGGCATTGTGCGGTCCTTCCAGATATCGGCCGTGTTCCCGCACATGACGGTGCTGGAGAACGTGCGCGCCGCATTGCAGCGCAACGAGGGCAATTCCTTCCACTTCTGGAAACCCGAGAGCACGCTGTTCCACCTGCATGACCGCGCCAAACAGCTGCTGCAAGAGGTGGACCTGCAGGATTTCGCCGACGAGCTGACCGTCAACCTGCCTTATGGCCGCAAACGCGCGCTGGAGCTGGCCACCACGCTGGCGCTGGAGCCCGAGCTGATGCTGCTGGACGAACCCACCCAGGGCATGGGCCACGAAGACGTGGACCGCGTCACCAAGCTGATCAAGAAGGTATCCGCCGGCCGCACCATTTTGATGGTGGAGCACAACATGAACGTCGTGTCGTCCATTGCCGACCGCATCACGGTGCTGCAGCGCGGCGCCATCATCGCCGACGGTCCTTATGCCGAGGTATCCAGCAATCCGCAGGTGATTGAAGCCTATATGGGCACCGTGGACACCGCCTTGCAGGGAGCGCACTGAACAACATGACTACAGAACTCCTGCGTATTGAAGACTTGCACGCCTGGTATGGCGAATCCCACATCCTGCACGGCGTCAACCTGACCGTTCATGAAGGCGAAGTGGTCACGCTGCTGGGGCGCAACGGCGCCGGGCGCACGACCACCATGCGCGCCATCATGGGCCTGACGGGTGCACGCAAAGGCTCGATCCGTATCAACGGTGAAGAATCCATCAAGCTCGCACCCCACAAAATTGCCCGCCTGGGTGTGGGTTACTGCCCCGAAGAGCGCGGCATTTTCGCCAGCTTGTCGGCCGAAGAAAACCTGATGCTACCGCCCACCATTGCCGCTGGCGGCATGGGTGTGGACGAGATCTACAGCATGTTCCCCAACCTGAAGGAACGCGCCTCCAGCCCCGGCACCCGCCTGTCGGGTGGTGAGCAGCAGATGCTGGCCGTGGCCCGCATCCTGCGCACCGGTGCGCGCCTCTTGCTGCTGGACGAAATCTCCGAAGGCCTGGCCCCCGTCATCGTGCAAAAACTGGGCGAGATGATCCTGACGCTGAAGAAGCGCGGCTACACCATCGTGCTGGTGGAGCAGAACTTCCGTTTCGCCGCACCGCTGGCAGACCGCTTTTATGTGATGGAGCACGGCACCATCGTGAAGCAGTTTGCGCAGAACGAACTGACCCAGAACATGGGCATGTTGCAAGAGTACCTGGGCGTTTGACCGTCCCCGATACCGCTTTTTTCCCACCAACGATTTCCCCTCACCTTACTCAACAGGAACACCATGAAACTCAACGTTTTAGTCGCCGCACTGGCAGTCGCTTTCACCGGCGCTGCATCCGCACAAGGCACCGCTCCCGTCAAGATCGGGTTCATCACCGACATGTCCAGCCTGTATGCCGATATCGACGGCCCGGCCGGCGGCGAAATGATCAAGTGGGCTGCGCAAGACTTTGGCGGCAAGGTACTGGGCCGCAATATTGAAGTGGTCACTGCCGACCACCAGAACAAGGCCGACGTGGCCAGCTCCAAGGCCCGCGAGTGGTTTGACAAGGAAGACCTGGCCATGCTGGTCGGTGGCACCAGCTCGGGTACCTCTCTGGCAATGGCCAAAATTGCAGAAGAAAAGAAGCGCCCCTTCATCTCCATCGGTGCTGGCTCCGCCCGCCTGACCAACGACGCCTGCACCGCCTACACCGTGCACTACGCCTATGACACCGTGGCCCTGGCCAAGGTCGCCGGCACTGCGCTGGTGAAAGCGGGCAACAGCAAGTGGTTCTTCCTGACCGCCGACTACGCGTTTGGCTATTCGCTGGAAGGTGATGCATCTACCGTGGTCAAGGCCAATGGCGGTACCGTGGCCGGTGCCGTGCGCCACCCGCTGAATGCGTCGGACTTCTCGTCCTTCCTGCTGCAAGCCCAATCGTCCAAGGCACAAATTCTGGGCCTGGCCAACGCCGGTGGTGACTTCACCAACGCCATGAAGGCCGCCAAAGAGTTTGGCATCAACAAGACCATGAAGATCGCCGGCCTGCTGGTGTTCATCAACGACGTGCACAGCCTGGGCCTGGCCAACACCGAAGGCCTGCAGCTGGCCGACAGCTGGTACTGGAACCAGGATGACGCGTCCCGCGCGTTTGCCAAGCGTTTCTTCGAGAAATACAAGCGCATGCCGTCGAGCCTGCAAGCTGCTGACTACTCTGCCACCATGACCTACCTGAAGGCCGTCAAGGCTGCGGGCACCACTGACGGTGACAAGGTTATGGCAACGATGAAGAGCACCAAGGTGGACGACTTCTACAACAAGGGTTACATCCGCGCCGACGGCCGCATGATCCACGACATGTACCTGTACCAGGTCAAGTCACCCAAGGAAGCCACCACCCCATGGGACTACTACAAGCTGGTGACCAAGGTGCCGGGTGAGCAGGCGTTCACCACGCCCGCTGAATCCAAGTGCGCTTTGCTGAAGAAGTAAACCAGCGTCAACGCGGCTGGTCCACGCATTGACCAGCCGCATGTTTTTTTGCAAGGTATGAACTGACGGGCTCCCATGGAAATTTTCGGCATCCCCCACCAAGCGTTTCTGGGCCAGCTGTTGCTGGGCCTGGTTAATGGCGCGTTTTACGCCATGCTCAGCCTCGGCCTGGCGGTCATTTTTGGCCTGCTGGGTGTGGTCAATTTTGCGCACGGCGCACTCTATATGCTGGGTGCGTTTGCCGCCTGGTTTCTGCTGGAGAAGCTGGGCATCAACTACTGGTTTGCGCTGGTGCTGGCGCCGCTGTCCGTGGGGGTGCTGGGCGTCATCGTGGAGCGCCTGTTCCTCAAACGGCTGTACAAGCTGGACCCGCTGTACGGCCTGCTGCTGACCTTTGGCCTGTCACTGATCATCGAGGGTGTATTCCGCGAGCTGTTTGGTGCGTCCGGCCAGTCGTATCCGGTGCCGGAGCTGTTGCAGGGTGCCACCAACCTGGGCTTCATGATTCTGCCCAACTACCGGGCCTGGGTCGTCTTCGCATCGCTGGTGGTGTGTATCGGTACCTGGTACCTGATCGAGCGCACCCGCCTGGGCGCCTACCTGCGCGCCGGCACCGAAAACGCCGCGCTGGTGCAGGCCTTTGGTATCAATGTGCCGCTGATGGTGATGTTGACCTATGGCGCCGGTGCGGCGCTGGCGGGCCTGGCCGGTGTGCTGGCCGCACCCATCATCCAGGTCAGCCCGCTGATGGGCTCCAACCTGATCATTGTGGTGTTTGCCGTGGTGGTGATCGGCGGCATGGGCTCCATCATGGGTTCCATCCTGACCGGGCTGGGCCTGGGTGTGGTTGAGGGACTGACCCGTGTCTTCTACCCCGAGGCATCGAGCATCGTGGTGTTCGTCATCATGGTCATTGTGTTGATGTTCCGCCCCGCGGGCCTGTTTGGCAAAGAGGCCTGAACCATGAACACATCCTCTGCTTCGACCTCCGCTCCGACCTCCGTTACCCCGTCCATGACCCAAACCGCCAAACTCATCCGCGTCACCTACATCGCACTGCTGGTTTTTGCGATCGTGGCGCCCCTGCTGGGCCTGTACCCGGTGTTTGTGATGAAGCTGTTGTGCTTCGCCATTTTTGCCTGTGCCTTCAACCTGCTGTTGGGGTTTACCGGTCTGTTGTCCTTCGGGCATGCCGCCTTTTTTGGCTCGGCCGCGTATGTGACCGGCTGGCTTATCAAGTCGCACGCAGTCACCCCCGAGGTCGGCATCCTGGCCGGCACCGTGGCTGCGGGTCTGATCGGTCTGGTGGTGGGGGCCGTGGCCATTCGCCGCCAGGGCATTTACTTCGCGATGATCACGCTGGCCATGGCGCAGATGGTGTTTTTTGCGCTGCTGCAGTTTCCGTTCACCGGTGGTGAAGACGGCCTGCAAGGTGTGCCGCGTGGAGCACTGTTCGGCCTGTTGTCGCTGGAGTCCGATACGGCGCTGTACTACGTGGTGGTTGCTATTTTTGTAGGCTGCTTTCTGGCCATCTCGCGCATCGTGCACTCTCCGTTTGGCCAGGTGCTGAAGATGATCCGCGAGAACGAGCCCCGCGCCATCTCCCTGGGCTACCGGGTGGACCAGTACAAGCTGTTGGCCTTTGTGTTGTCCGCCGCGCTGGCCGGCCTGGCCGGTTCACTCAAGACCCTGATCATGGGTTTTGCCACGCTGTCGGATGTGCACTGGTCCATGTCGGGTGAGGTGATTTTGATGACGCTGCTGGGCGGCGTGGGCACATTTTTTGGCCCTGTGCTGGGTGCAGGCATTGTGATTGCCCTGCAGAACATGCTGGCCGACAAGGTGGGCTCCTGGGTCACCGTGATCATTGGTGTGATTTTTGTGTTGTGTGTGATTGCATTCCGCAAAGGGGTGGTTGGCGAAATACAGGCCTATATGGAGCGCCGCAGCAAGCGCAAAGCCTAGTTGGAATTGTCATGAAACTGGGACTGAAACTATTGGCAGCACCCCTGCTGACCGCGGCAGTGGTGTTGCTGGCCGGCCAGGTGAACACCTGGCTGTTAAGCAACCAGGCGCAGGGCAGCCTGGCGATCTCCCGCAGCAGCCTGGACAGCTTCAAGACCATGGCCGCCGCGCAGCAACAGATCGGCGATGTGCATTCCAGCGTGTACCGCACGGTGTCCCAGATTGCCGCCATGGGCGAGGGCAAGGTCAAGGCTGCGCGCGCAGATTTTGCGCAGCAACTGGCAGGTGCCAAAAGGGTCATCGAAGGGCTGGCGTCCGGGTCCGCATCCAGCGACGCGCAGCAAGCTGATGTGAAGGCCACCACCGCCCTGATCGACAAATACGCCAAGGAAATCGACGATGCCATCCGTTCTGCGCTGGAAGACCCCAACACCAGCCTGGCCGCACTGGAACGTGGCGACGTGTTGTTCAAGGAGCTGAGCAAGCTTGCCGGCGGGATGACAGCGCGTATCGAAAGCACAACCGACGCCACCATTACCCAGTCCACCGACAAGGTGCGCACCATCAGTTTGACGCTGGCCCTGGTTGCACTGGCTGCGGGCGGCATTGCAGTGTTCATGTCGTGGCTGATGCAAAACAAGATCATGGCCGAGCTGGCCCGCGCCGTGGATGTGGCGGGCGCGGTGGCCACCGGCAACCTGCGCGTGGACGCCAGCACCCAGCGCCAGGACGAGGTGGGCGATTTGATGCGAGCCCTCGGCGCCATGACCCGCCAATTGAACGATTCCATCAGCACGGTGCGCGATTCGTCGGAATCCATCCGCTACTCCAGCGCCGAGATTGCGACCGGCAACCAGGACCTGAGCGCCCGCACCGAGCTGACCGCCAGCAACCTGCAGCGCGCGTCAAGCTCTACCGAACAACTGACCGGCACCGTGCACCAGTCCGCCGAATCCGCCCAGCAGGCGAATCAGCTGGCGGCCAGTGCGGCGGCTGTGGCTGCGCGTGGCGGCGTGGTGGTGGCACAGGTGGTCTCGACCATGGAAGAGATCAATACCAGCGCCCGCAAGATATCCGCCATCATCAGTGTCATTGACGGGATTGCCTTCCAGACCAATATCCTGGCGCTGAACGCTGCCGTAGAGGCCGCCAGGGCAGGGGAGCAGGGCCGTGGTTTTGCCGTGGTGGCCAGCGAAGTGCGCAGCCTTGCCGGCCGATCGGCCGAGGCGGCCAAGGAGATCAAGAACTTGATCGGCGTGTCAGTCGCCAAGGTGGAATCCGGCTCGCGCCTGGTGGCCACGGCGGGCGAGACCATGACCGAGATCGTGGGTTCGGTAAAGAGGGTGTCCGACATCATTGGCGAGATATCGGCCTCGGCCCTGGAGCAGAGCGCGGGCATTGGCAGCGTCAACACGTCGGTGTCCGAGCTGGATGAGATGACCCAGCAAAATGCCGCCCTGGTTGAAGAGTCGGCCGCTGCAGCCGAAAGCCTGCGGGAGCAGGCCGAACGCCTGGCCCAGGTGGTGTCCATCTTCCAGTTGAGCGGAACGGCCATCGCCATCGGGTAACACGCCCCTGCATCTGATTCCGGTTTTGTGGCGTATGTCCCATGTGCTGCCCTGCAGCGCATTCATCACACAACCCAAACAGGAATCCTAACCATGCACGCTATTTCTCTCCAATCCCTCTTCTCGGCTGCTTTTCTGGCGCTGGCACTTGCTGGTGCAGTACAGGCCGCAGGTATTGAAAGCACCCCCGCCCAGAATGCACAGGTGGACGACTTCACCGCGGGCAAGAATGCCATAGACGCCAAGCAGTGGGACCAGGCGGTAGCCAGCTTCAGCAAGGTGGTTGCCCAGAATCCCAAAAATGCCGATGCCTACAACTACCTGGGCTACTCCAACCGCTGGCTGGGCAAGTACGACGAAGCCTTTGCGGCATATGGCAAGGCCCTGGAACTGGACCCCAAACACAAGGGTGCGTTGCAGTATTCCGGCATCGCCTACGTCAAGACCGGCCAAAAGGCCCAAGCCCAGGTGCAACTGGCACAGTTGCAGGCGCTGTGCGCCAGCTGTTCCGAGACGGTTGACTTGGCCAAGGCCATAGCAGCGGTCCGGTAATACCAGCACGCCCTGGGGGATCGCCATCCCCAGGGCTTGCATTAGCAAAACTGCATGGGCATTAGACCTGCACATGCATGGCACAAATTGTCATGGCAGTGTGGTAACGCGGAAACAAGCACCCCCACAGTGGGGCGCTCACCCCTAGAATTTCCAGCTCACCCCCCATCCACACAATACCAAAAGGTGAGCTATGACTGTTTTGCACAAAGCACTATCCCTGGGACTCTATGGCGCGGCGGCAGTCGCCACGTTAACCCCCGTGTCCATGGCGGTCGCCCAGACCACAGGCGCCGCAACTGCCCCTGCCGCCGCACCGACGCTGGAGGGCGTCACCATCGTCGGTTCACGCCGGGCCAATGCATCGGCCACCGACACGCCGGTACCGATTGACTTCATTCCGCTGTCCAAGACGTCCGAGCAGGGCGGCCAGTTTGACTTGTCACAGTCGCTGCAGTACCTCTCCCCATCGTTCAACTCCACCCGCCAGACCGGTGCTGACGGTGCTGACCTGATCGACTCCGCGGCGCTGCGCGGTCTAGGTTCGGATCAGACCCTGGTGCTGGTCAACGGCAAACGCCGCCACACCACGGCCCTGGTTAACCTGTTTGGTGCCCGCAACCGCGGCAACACCGGGACCGACCTGAACGCCATCCCCACACTGGCCATCGACAACGTGCAGATCCTGCGCGACGGTGCCGCGGCCCAATACGGCTCGGACGCCATTGCCGGCGTCATGAACATCTCGCTGAAAAAGAGCAAGGGCTGCGAAGCCATTCTGGGCTACAGCCAGTACTCGGTAGGCGACGGCAAGAACTACCTGCCATCGGCCTATTGCGGCTTTGGCATTGGTGAGAACGGCGTACTGGGCATCACCGCCGAGTATTCGGACCGCGGCCGCTCCAACCGGGCCGAAGCGGACAACCCCCGCATCATTGGCGACACCCAGTCCAAAAACGCCACGCTGTTCCTGAATGGCGAGCTGCCCACCAGCGGCACTGGCAAGCTGTATTTCACCCTGGGTGCGCAGAACCGCGACGCATCGTCCGCCGCATTTGCGCGCGGCGGCGTGGGCTCGGACGACATTCCATCGCGCAACTCTGCCGCCATGTACCCCGGCGGTTTTGTGCCGTTTATCAATGGCGACATCACCGACCGCACGGCTATCGTTGGCCACAAGTGGCAGATCGGCGACTGGACGGCCGACTTGTCCCAAACCTATGGTTCCAACGAGATGCGTTACCGCATCTCCAACACCATCAATGCGTCGATTGCCAACAAGGACCTGTTGGCCGGTGGTGCCGGCCGCAGCGCCAGCGTGTTCCAGGCGGGGGGCTTCCTGTTCTCGCAGGCCACCACCAACATCGACTTCAGCAAGTTTTTTGATGGCTTCCTGGGTGGCTCCAACGTGGCCTTCGGCGCCGAATACCGCCGTGAGAACTACCAGATCTACGCCGGTGAAGCCGGCTCCTATGTCGACGCTGACGGCGTAGGTTTTGGCGGCAACGCCGGCAGCCAGGGCTTCCCCGGCTTCCAGCCTGCGGATGGCACCAACCGCAACCGCGACAGCACGGCCCTGTATGCCGACATCGAAACCGACGTGACCGACCGTTTCAAGGTGCAAACCGCCGTGCGCACCGAGCAGTACAGCGACTTTGGCAACACCACCACCGGCAAGCTGGCGGCTAGCTTCAAGGCCAGCGAGCAGTTGTTGTTCCGCAGCTCGGTCAGTTCGGGGTTCCGCGCGCCGTCTTTGCAACAGGTCTATTTCTCGTCCACCTTCACCGACTTCATCAGCGGCCAGGCGCAAGACGTGGTGCTGGCGCCCAACGGCGGCACTATTGCCAATGCGGCCGGCATCCCCAAGCTCAAGGAAGAAAACTCCAAGAACTTCACACTGGGCCTGACCCTGAAGCCCAGCAATGCAACATCGGTCACGGCCGACGTCTACCAGATCGATATCACCGACCGCATCGGTCTGTCAGGCCGGTTTGATGCTGACAATTTCCCAGCCCTGGGCGCCACACTGGCTTCTCTGGGCGTGGGTCAAGCCCAGTTTTTTGTCAACTCGATCGACACCAAGACCAAGGGCCTGGACCTGACCGTGTCCAACAAGGCCGACCTGGGTGGCGGCAAGCTGAACACCTTCCTGGCGCTGAACCTCAGCCAGACCGAGGTGGTCAGCGTGCACGCACCGGCTTCGCTGAAGGGATACGAGTCGGTGTTGCTGTCGGAGCGTGAGCGCCTGTTCATCGAACAGGGCGGCCCCCGCACCAAGGCCACGCTGGGCTTCGACTACAGCCAGGGCCAGTGGGAAACCAACCTGAAGATCATCCACTTCGGCAGCCAGACCCTGGGCACCTTCTCGGGCACCGAAAACGGCGTGCCCAATGCCTATTACGAGCCCAAGACATCGGCCGACCTGGCCTTTACCTACAGCTTTGACAAAAACACCAAGCTGACCTTTGGCGGTAACAACATCCTGAACGTCAAACCCACCAAGCAGGACGCGAACGAAACCGACAACGGTTTTATCTATGACAGCGTGCAGTTTGGTTTGAACGGCGCGTCGTACTTCGCGAAGTTCTGGAAGCGGTTCTGAGAGCGGGCTAAACACCGCAGCACGTCCGGCACCTGGTGGTGCAGGGCGTGCTATTGTTATAGTAGCGGGATAGTTATATCTGGCGGGGGCTAGAGGCTATTTTCTTGCCCAACATGGTTGGCTAATTGTCGTACCAGTTCTCAACCCGCAAACCCGGCACCCGCTCGAACTCCCGGGTATTGCGGGTGACCAGCGTGAGATCGCGGGCCAGTGCAATAGCGGCAATCAGCAGATCCGAATTACCGATAGGCGTGCCCGCCGCATCCAGTGTGTGTTTGATCATTGCAGCGGACTTGGCGCTGGCAGCGTCAAAGTCCAGCATCTGGTACGCACGCTGCACCGATTCCATACCCCGTCGCTGCAACTCAGGCCGGGTGGACCGCAGTACGCCGTATTCCAGTTCGAACCAGACGATGGCGGGTACAAACACCTGGCTAGCCGGAAGATTCTTCAAATGTGACGCTACTTGGCCTTCTTGTTTGAAGAAGTAGATCAGGGTGTTGGTGTCCAGAGCAAACACGTTAGGTGTTCCAGGTGTTACAGGGTTTCGCGCGGCAGATCGGGCGTGTCACCCGCTCGTAGCGACGGTGATAGCGGGAAGTCCTTCCAAGCGCCTGCCTGGGCGGAAATTTCTTCAAAAAACCCCACGGGGTAGCCGTTTGCGTCCACTGCGGAGGTTTGCTCCTTGATCAGCTGCGATATCCAAGCACTGAGCGACAGCTTGGCAGCGGCCGCCGAAGCTTTGGCCCTTGAAATGGCCTCTTCGTCCATGTAGATGGTGACTTGGGACATAGCAGTTCTCCAAATAATTACATCTACAATTATATAAGTGTCGGTAAATTAGGTGGTAACGGGGTCTTTGTTATATGGCGCGGCGGCGTCGTAATACCAAGCCATCTTCGTGTTGGCCGTTCCCTGTGTGAAAGAAACTGGCAAGGCAGGCGATCTCTGCAAATCCCAAGTCCGCGTAGATGCGCCGCGCCGGCGCCCAGTTTGTGTTTACCAGCAGCAAGGCCGACTCTAGCTTGGGAAATGCATGGCTGACGTGCGCCATGCAGCCCAGCAACATCTGCGCACCCAGGCCCAGGCCGCGCACGGCTGGGCTCAGCGCCATGGAGCTGATGTACAGCTCTGTGCCCAGCACCGGGTCGTGGCGTTCGCGGATGTCATGTCCCAGCGTGAATAGCGCGGCGTCTGGCTGCGGCTGGTAGCGCCAGATTTCCGTGAACACGCAGCCCACGCAATCCGTGCCCTGCCAGGCCATCAGCGAGCCCTGGGGGAAGGTGGCAATGCGCTGGGCATAAGCCGCGCGCTGTTCCTGGTGGCCGGCGGCAAAGCCCTGGCGCTCCAGGACCATGATCTGGTCCAGGTCTGCCGCCGTGGCTTGGACTAAGCACAGGGTGTTGCTCACGGGTATGGACATTGGTGGATGGCGGTCAATTGCTGGTGACAAGCGCTTTGCGGGTCAATTTCGGGTCTCCTTCGGTGCCCGGTTCAGACACATCGCAAACCCTATCTCTAAGTCAGGCGCGACTACAACCATAGCGAATTCGATCGCCGCCCCGTCTTGCCGGCTAAGCGACTCAACAAAACCCCATTTGCTCACAAGCACTATTTGTAATCATCAGCACGTTGGTGACTGAATGGGTGCAGCACTAGATCGCCTTTGCTGTCTGCAACTGCTCTGGCAATGATTATTCCTTCGTCGCCGCTCTTGTGATGGGGGCCGCAGCTGTTGAACTTGTATTGCAGGGCAATTTTGTCGCCTTGTTGAATCTTTACGCCAGATGTCATTTGAAGCTGCAGAACCTTTGCGGTAGCCGTTCCAGAATTTACCTCCAACAAGGAGACTTTCGCAATGACATCAGCGTTGGGTAGTGGATTGGGAATGGTCACAAAAAAGATTGTGCTTTCCGCGAGAAATCCTGGACATGCGTGTACTTGCGGTGATACCAGAACCAAGCAAAAAATAGATGCAATAAGGTAGCGCAAGTGTTTCTCCAAAAGTTTGACTGAATGTCGGCCTTCGCCCCATCCCATTTCTCTCCATGCCACGGACAATAGCGCCCAGAAAAATCTCAGGTGCGATCTGAGCTATTTCGAAACTGGTGAGCTAGCGGTCTCCACCACCGGCTGCCCCAGCGACTTCAAGATATCCCGCACCATCTGCGCCCGGTCCTTGGCCTCCGGCAGCTCGCGCTCAATGCGCAGCTTCTCGTTCCCCGCCAGCTTGATGTGCTTGTTCTTCTGGATCAGGTGGATGATCTTCATCGGGTCGATCGGCGGGTTCTTCTGGAAGGTGATGCTGATGATGCCGGGCGCGGCGTCGACCTTGAGCACGCCATAGGGCTTGGCCAGCACGCGCAGGCGGTGCACGTCGATCAGCGTCTGGGCCTGGTGGGGCAGTTTGCCGAAGCGGTCGACGATTTCTTCCAGCAGCGTGTCCACCTGGTCGGTGGTCTTGGCGGTGGCCAGCTTTTTGTAGAAGCTCAAACGCAGGTGCACGTCGCCGCAGTAGTCGTCGGGCAGCAGCGCCGGGGCGTGCAGGTTGATGTCGGTCGTCACGTTCAGCGGGCTGAGCAGGTCGGGCTCTATGCCAGCCTTCAGGCAGCGCACGGCCTCAGACAGCATCTCGTTGTACAGCTGAAAGCCCACTTCCAGCATATTGCCGCTCTGGTTTTCGCCAAGTACCTCGCCGGCACCGCGAATCTCCAGGTCGTGCATCGCCAAGTAGAAGCCTGAGCCCAGTTCTTCCATGGCCTGGATCGCGTCCAGCCGTTGGGTGGCCTGTTTGGTCAGGCCTTCGATATCGGGCACCATCAAATAGGCGTAGGCCTGGTGGTGGCTACGGCCCACGCGGCCGCGCAACTGGTGCAGTTGGGCCAGGCCGAACTTGTCGGCGCGGCTCATCACAATGGTGTTGGCGGTGGGCACGTCGATGCCGGTCTCAATAATCGTGGAGCACAGCAACAGGTTGTAGCGCTGGGCGATGAAGTCGCGCATCACCCGCTCCAGCTCGCGCTCGGGCATCTGGCCGTGGGCGACGGCGATGCGGGCCTCGGGCAGCAGTTCTTCCAGCTTGGCACGGCGGTTCTCGATCGTTTCCACCTCGTTGTGCAAAAAGTAGATCTGGCCGCCGCGTTTGAGTTCGCGCAGCACGGCCTCGCGGATCACACCATTGCCTTCGGTGCGCACAAAGGTCTTGATGGCCAGGCGGCGCTGTGGCGCGGTGGCAATCACGCTCAAATCGCGCAGGCCTTCCAGCGCCATGCCCATGGTGCGGGGGATGGGCGTCGCGGTCAGCGTCAGCACATCAACCTCGGCGCGCAGGGCCTTCATCTGCTCCTTGTGGCGCACGCCAAAGCGGTGCTCCTCGTCAATGATCAACAGGCCCAGGTTCTTGAAGTGCGTATCTTGCGAGAGTAGCTTGTGTGTGCCAACGACGATGTCCACCGTGCCATCGGCCACGCCCTTCAACGCCAAGTTGATTTCTTTGGCGGAACGGAAGCGGCTCATCTCCGCCACCTTGACCGGCCATTTGGAAAAACGGTCTGAGATGGTTTGGAAATGCTGCTCGGCCAGCAGCGTGGTCGGCGCCAGAATCGCGACCTGCTTACCGCCGGTTACGGCAATAAAGGCGGCGCGCAGCGCCACCTCTGTCTTGCCAAAGCCCACGTCGCCGCAGACCAGGCGGTCCATGGGGCGGGGGCTAACCATGTCCTGGATCACGCAGTGGATGGCGGCCTTCTGGTCGGCAGTCTCTTCAAAGCCGAAGTCGTTGGCAAAGGTTTCGTAGTCTTGCGGTGAATACCTGAACGCGTGTCCTTCTCTTGCAGCTCTGCGGGCGTAGATGTTGAGCAACTCGGCGGCGGAGTCGCGCACCTGCTCGGCTGCGCGGCGTTTGGCTTTTTCCCACTGGCCGCTGCCCAGTTTGTGCAGCGGGGCTTCATCGGCGCTGACCCCGGTGTAGCGGCTGATCAGTTGCAGCTGGCTGACCGGCACATACAGCGTGGCCTTGTCGGCGTATTCCAGGTGCAGAAACTCCTGCATCTCCGGCTCGCCATTGGCCAGCTTGTTGCCCAGGTCCAGGTTGATCAGACCGCGGTAACGGCCAATGCCGTGCTGGGAGTGCACCACCGGGTCACCCACGTTGAGCTCGCTCAGGTCCTTGATCAGCGCTTCTACATCGCTGACCTGTTCCTGCTTTTTGCGGCGGCGGGTCGTGGGGGCGCTGGCGAAGAGTTCGGTCTCTGTCACCAAGTCAATACCGTATTCCAGCCAGCTGAAACCTACGCTCAACGCGGCGGTGGCAATGCCGAATTTTTCGTCGCTGGTCTGGAATTCCAACAACGACTCAAAGCTGGGCGGGTTGATGCCACTGGCGCGCAAGAAGTCCAGCAGACTTTCGCGGCGGCCGTCACTTTCGGCCAGTACCAGGATGCGGTGCTGGGTGTTGCGGGCATGCGTCTTCAGGCGGGCCAGCGGGTCTTCGCTGCCGCGCTCAGCGGCCATGGGGGGCAGGGTATCCAGCTCTGTATAGGGCGAGGCCGGAGCATCATTGGTATTTTGGCCTGTAGCCCCCGTGGATTCTAGGGGTTGCGCTGCGGATTTGATAGCAAGCTGTGCGTAGCCATTCGCCCGGGCATAAAACTGCTCGGTGCCCAGGAACAGGCTCTCGGGCGGCAGTGCGGGGCGCTCTGGGTCGCCCTGCACCAGGCGGTAGCGGTCCTTGGTGTCCTGCCAGAAGCGCTGAAAGGCCGGCTCCAGGTCACCGTGTAGCACCACGGTAGCGTCCGGCCCCAGGTAGTCGAACACGGTGGCGGTTTCTTCAAAGAACAGCGGCAGGTAGTACTCGATACCGGCCGTGGCCACGCCGGCGCCCATGTC
>JAZKDY010000184.1:0-18703 GCA_040387325.1 Pseudomonadota bacterium
CTTCTGCTACTCACCCTGGACAACTCCATCCTATACACGGCATTGCCGACTCTGACGCGTGACTTGGGGGCCAGCAGCCTGCAAGCACTGTGGATCATCAACGCCTATCCGCTGGTGATGGCCGGGATGCTGCTCAGCACCGGAACGCTTGGTGACCGCATCGGGCATCGGGAGATGTTTTTGGGTGGGCTGTGCGTGTTCGGCCTTGCGTCAGTGATAGCCGCGTTCGCGCCAACCGCATCCGTGCTGATTGGTGCACGTGCATTGCTGGCTGTGGGGGCGTCAGCCATGATGCCCTCCACGCTGGCCCTCATCTTCCTCACCTTCAAGGATGAGCGCGAGCGGAATCTTGCGCTCGCCATTTGGGGATGCATGGCCATTGTCGGAAGCGCGCTAGGCCCCATCGTGGGTGGATTTTTGCTCAATCACTTCTGGTGGGGGTCCGCGTTCCTGCTCAACGTGCCGGTTGTCATCGCAGCGCTTATCAGTGCACTGGTTGTGACCCCACGGGTGAAACCTGATACATCCAAACCGTGGGATCTGATTTCTTCGGTGCAGGCCTTGTTTGCACTATCCGGTCTGGTGGTTACTATCAAAGAGGTTGCGCATGCGCCTGCTTCCTGGGCACTTGCAGGTACGGCTCTGGGGGTCACCGTTATTTCGGGCACGCTCTTCACCCGTCGCCAGGGGCGGATTGCTTACCCTCTGCTCGACTTCTCAATCTTTCGCAATCCAGCGTTAATGGCGGGGGTGATGGCATGTGCATCTGCCTTATTCGGCGTTGCCGGTCTGCAATTGATCGTTACCCAGCGTTTCCAGCTCGTCGCAGGCTTTAGCCCTCTGGAGGCTGGGCTGTTGGTGTCAGCCGTTGCACTGGGAGCGCTGCCCAGCGTAGTGCTCGGTGGCGCATTTGTGCACCGGATCGGCTTGCTTGTGCTCATCGGTGGTGGTCTTGCCTTGGGTACGGTTGGTGTCTTCCTGACTAGCTTCGGCTTGCATGTCGGCCTGGGGTGGGTCATTGCCGGTTTGATCGTGACCGGGTTTGGATTGGGTTCAGTGATGTCAGTCGCCTCCAGCGCGGTCGTCGGTAATGCACCACCGTCAAGAGCAGGCATGGCTTCATCGGTCGAAGGCGTTTCCTATGAGTTTGGTGCCCTGTTGGCGGTTGCACTGCTTGGCAGCTTGTTGGCAGGCCTTTATTCCTCTGGGGTGGTTTTGCCCGCGGGCGTCTCCGATAATGCGCGTGACAGCATGGACCAGGCGCTCGCGATAGCGGCAAAGAACGGCACGGATAGTGCCGCCCTCATTGCTGCCGCCTCCAAAGCGTTTGATCGCAGTTTCGAGATTGTTATCGTTGTCATTGCCGCCGTGCTGAGCATCAGCGCTTTGGTGACGTCGGTCTTGCTCCGACGTCACGGGCCGGGGTCGTCGGCCTTCAGCGGCGGTTCACACTAAAAGGAAGAGAAGATCATGCGTCCTAGCAACCGCACCAAAATTCTGGATGCCGCAGTACGCGTCATTCATCGTGACGGCTTGATTGGCGTCACCTTTGATTCGGTTGCGGCGGAAGCCAGCGTGACCCGGGGCGGAATGATGTACCACTTTCCTTCAAGGGAGGCGCTTGTTCAGGCAATCCACGAGCACCTAGCCGCGCAGTGGGAAGCTAGTCTGGAGTCGGTTGCCGGAAAACCCAAATCGGAAGCAACTGCCAAAGAGCGCGCTATTGCGTATGCCCGTACTAGTGCGCGCAGTGCCAATCGTGCGGAATTGCTTTCCGCACTTCAATCAGGCGAAAGCACTGCGACTGCGGCTGCCTGGGACGCTGTTCTTGACGATTGGGCGTCTCCAGTACCCAAGAATATCGATGACAAGGCCGCTCTCGCTCCTTTCATTGCGCGCCTCGCCGCGGATGGACTCTGGGTGTATGAGTCTTTGACCGGGAAGAAGTTACCCGACCAGATCAGGGACGCCATCGCTGAGCAAATCGTGAGCGTCATTGAATCGGCATCGGCCAGGGTATCGAACAAGTAATTCGGTAAATGCGATGTCCGCTTTGCGGCGTTGATTTTGAACACGGCAGCTTCCGCTTTGTCTCGACTGCCGCATTTGAGCAGCGACTGCTATCTACTTGTCCCACCCAGCATGCGCCAGAGCCTGCTGTAGCCCGGGCACATACTCGACAGCTATCTATTGGGCGACTGCCTCCGGCGTCAAGTTTTCAGGGTGACCGGCAGCGGTGAGCACACCTACAAACAATTGCAACACCAATGTACCTAAAAGATGACGAACTGCTATCAACTTGGTAGCTACTTCGTTATATGTGACGGGGGCGAGGAGGCATTTTTTCATAAGCGAAACGCCAAGAAGGTGGTTGGTGCTAGGGCGTGCACCCAGTCGACTTATATTGGTTTCTAAGTGGTATTTTCATGATCGCATACCAAGATGCCAGATACAGCTGCAACCACCTGTTACAACCAAAATCCGAAGTGGTATGGTCAATTTCCTAGCGTAAGCACTGATACCAAAATTCAGTTTGGTATTTACATTGCATACCACTATGAGATCAATTCAGACCAGTCTTGTAGTTGGTTGCCGTGGGTGCCCGCCTATCCTGGTATGGATTCCACCAACGTCGACTTCCCCCGTGCGGTCTGCCTTGCGTTGGTCCATAGAAAGGTCTCTTTCATGCGAATTCGATCATCCCATCTGTTGATGGCGCTAGCCCTGACCGGCGGCGCCGGGCAGGCCTTGGCGTACAACTGCACCGGCTTGGCCACCTGGACAAGCAGTGATATTTACGTTGCCAACAATTTCGTCAAATCTGACAACAAGGCCTACCAGGCCAAATGGTGGACCCAGAACAACCCGCCAGTCAGCAACTCCGGCCAGTGGGATGTCTGGCGTCCGCTGGGCGACTGCACAGGCAACCCGCCCACCGACACCACACCGCCCACGGTGCCTGGCGGCTTGGCGAGCACAGGCCAGACCAGCAGCAGCGTTTCGCTGACCTGGACGGCATCTACCGATGCGGGCAGTGGCGTCGCCAATTACCAGGTCTTCCGCGGTGCGACGTTGGTGGCATCGCCCACCGCTTCCAGCTACACCGACACGGGCTTAAGCGCCGGCACCAACTACAGCTACACCGTCCGTGCGCGGGACGTGGCGGGTAATGTGTCTGCCGCTACCGCCGCTCTCATGGTCAACACCAGCAACGGCGCGTGCGCCAGCGCCCCGGCAACCCCCACCGGCCTGAACTCGCCAAGCCGCACTTCCACCTCGGTCAACCTGTCCTGGTCCGCATCGGCGGCCGGGACCAACTGCACGGTGCAGTACCGGATTCTGCAAGCGGGGCAGCTGGCCGGGCAGTCGTCCACCACGGCTACACAGATTGGCGGCTTGACACCGGAAACGACTTATAGCTATTCCGTGGTCGCGGTCAACCAGGCAGGCGCATCCGCACCGTCGGCAGCGATCAGCGTGCGGACCGACGCCGCACCGCCAACGGGCGCCAAACGGGTGCTGGGCTACTTTGCCCAGTGGGGGATTTACGGGCGCAACTACCTGGTCAAGGACATTGATGCAGGTGGCGCGGGCGCACGCCTGACCCACATCAACTACGCCTTTGGCAACGTGCGCAACAACATTTGCGAAGTGGGGCTGACGGTGCCTTCGAGCGAAAGCACGGGTGTGGGTGGTGATGCATTTGCCGACTACACCAAGGCTTTCCAGGCGGCGCAAAGTGTGGATGGCGTGGCCGACACTTGGGACAAGCCCTTGCGCGGCAGCTGGGGCCAGTTGAAGAAACTGAAGGCCAAGTACCCCAACCTCAAGGTGCTGATTTCACTGGGCGGCTGGACCTACTCCAGAGGCTTCAGCAGCGCGGCCCGGCCGGAGAACCGCCAGGCATTTGTGGCCTCGTGTATCGATGCCTACATCCGTGGCAACCTGCCGGTGTCGGATGGTGCGGGTGGGGCTGGCGCAGCAGCGGGCGTGTTTGACGGCATCGACATCGACTGGGAATACCCCGCGGCGTGTGGCCTGTCATGTGGCACCGGGGAAGACACTGCCAACTTCACGGCGCTGCTGGCAGAGTTCCGCCGCCAGCTGGATCTGGTGCGGCCAGGCTTGTTGTTGACGCTTGCTACTGGTGCCGGCATTGACAAGATCCGTGTCACGCAGCCGGACAAGTTCCACCCCTATGTTGATTTCATCAACGTCATGACCTACGACTTCCATGGCGCGTTTGAAAACACGACCAACTTCCATTCGGCACTGTACGGTTCGCCATCGGACCCATCCACCGGCGATGCACGCAGCTACAACACCGACCAGGCAATCCAGGCCTATCTGACACGCGGTGTGCCGCCGGCCAAGCTGTCGGTGGGTATCGGCTTCTACGGCCGCGGCTGGACCAATGTGCCCAATATCAACAATGGCAAGTACCAGAGCGGCACCGGAGCGCCCGGTACCTATGAGAGTGGCATTGAAGACTACAAGGTGTTGAAGAACCTCAACTACCCCAGCTTTGTGGACCCGGTCACCCGCGCACAGTGGATCTACAACGGCAACACGTTCTGGAGCTATGACACCCCGGCTCAGATTGCCGAGAAGATGCAATACGCCAAGAACAAAGGCCTGGGTGGTGCCTTCTTCTGGGAGTTCAGCGGCGATGACAGCAACGCCACCTTGCTCAAAGCCATCAGCGATGGCCTGAAGTAAGCCGCACAGGGCCGCGTGCCCCACGTGAACCCGCTGCTTTGCCGCAGCGGGTTTTTTTATGCTTCGAACGGGTAACGCACACCCAGCTGGGCGCGGATGGCGTCCATCCATCCCAGCATGGCCAGTGTCTCGGCGTGGGGCATGTGCGGGCTCTCCACCAGGCCCGCGCGGACGCAACGCATGGCTTCGATGATTTCGCCTTCAAATCCATTGATTGCAAACGGGGTCTGCACCCGTTGCTGCGGTTCGCCGCGCGACTGCAATACGACTTCGGTGGCTTGCCAGAAGTTGAGCGGCGCGCTGATCCAGCCGTGTTCACCCAGGATGTGCAGGGCGTTGTCCGACTGGCTGTCGAAGCCGCACACAAATTGCGACACCACATCGCCCGCAAATGCCAGCGTGCCAGTCACCCGCAGGTCTACACCGGTGGGTGCCAATACGCCGCGCACCTGCATGTCCAGCGGCTCGGGGCATTGGCCCAGCGCCGTTTGCAGCACCCAGCGCGTCACGCTCAGGTTGTAGATACCGATATCGAGCAGGGAGCCGCCGGCCAGTTCGGGGGCGAAATTACGGCTACTCATGTCCTTGTCCGCCGCAAAACAAAAGCTGGACTGGATGCTGTGCACACGGCCGATGGCGCCGCTCTGCAGCCATTGGCCCATTTGGGCGTAGGCCGGCAGAAAACGCGTCCACAGCGCTTCCATCAAAAAGACATTTTTGCTGCGCGCCAACGCCACCAGGCTCTGGGCCTGGGCCAGATTGGGCACCAGGGGTTTTTCACACAAAACGGGTTTGCCGGCCGCCAGGCAGCGCTGCACGGCATCCTGGTGCATGGCATGGGGCGTGGCAACATAAACGCCGTCTATGGCAGGGTCGTTCAGCATGTCGTCCCAATCCGTGGTGGCGCGCACCGCACCATTGCCGGGCGTAGACCACTGTGCAGCAAATGCCTGGGCACGCTCAGCATCGCGCCCCAGCACACAGGCCAGGCGGGTGTTGGGCAGTCCGTGGACGGCTTCGGCAAATCGCTGGGCGATGCGCCCCGGGCCGATCAGGGCCCATGTAAATTCTGTTGTCATGCTGGCTGGCGTTTGGGTAGGGGAGGTACTGCATTGCAATGCAGGCGGGCTGCCGTATTATCGGCTGATGAACATAGCAGCACGGTGGGCAACACTGACTTCGGGCATCGCGCTGGGCTATTTCCTGTTGGGCAAACTGGGCCTGGCCCTGGCGCTGCCGCCGGGGTTTGTATCGGCCATCTGGCCAGCCGCGGGTTTCGCCTTTGCCGCTGCGCTGGTGTGGGGCTGGCGGGCTACTTGGCCAGGCATCCTGTTGGGCTCCATGGCGACCAACGCCACGGTGGGCGGAGGCTTTCACCTGGATACCGCCGCGTTTTGCATCGCCACAGGTTCCGCGCTGCAGGCGGTGGTGGGCGGGGTGGCGCTGAAGCGCCTGATGCCCAACCTGGAGCTGAATGATCCGCAAAAGGTTTTTCGCTTTTCGCTGCTGGGGATTGGATCCTGCCTGATTGCAGCCACCATCGGCAACCTGACCTTGCTGGGCCACGGTTTCATATCCTTGTCCCAATTGCCGCAAAGCTTTCTGACCTGGTGGCTGGGCGACGCGTTTGGGGTACAGATCTTTGCACCGCTGGCGCTGGTGGTGTTGGCGCCCAGTCCGGTGTGGAAACAGCGCCGTGTCACAGTGGGCCTGCCCTTGCTGGTGGCCTTTGCACTGTCTGGCGTTCTGTATTCGTTTGTACGGGCGTCGGACGAGCGCCAGTTGCAGCGCGACTTTGCGTCCATGGTCGCGCCGTTTGAGCACGAGGTGCGCTCCCTGGAACAAAACAGTGGCCGCGCCCTGCGCCAATTGGCGGCCAGCTATAGCCTGCGCGGCGAGGTACCCGGTGCAGAGTTTGAACAGATGGTGGCAGACATCCGCACAGCCTTGCCCAGTCTCAAGACCATTGCCTGGCTACCCGTGCTTGATGCAGCTGGGCAGGCCGCGTATGCCCAAAAAGTGCGCCCCACGGGAGCACCAAAGGCCCTGCATTGGCCACCCGATTTCAGCGCCAGTGCGGATGGCCTGGCAGCACCGGTGGCGATGATTTACCCGCTGGAGGGTAGTGAAATTTTGCTGGGCGTTGACATGCTGGGGGAGGCCAAACGTGCGCAGGCGGTACGCGCAGCGCTGGCCACTGGTCAATTGACTGCCACCACGCCGATCAAGCTCAAGTCGGATCCGGACGGGCCCGGCGCCTTGTTGTTGATGGTACCGGTCAAAAACGCGCTGGAACAGGGCGTGATCTCGGGCGCCATCAGCTTGCGCACCATCGACCAGGCCCTGCTGGCTACGCCGGGCGTGGTCTGGGAGCTGCGCGAGGTGCTGGACCATGGTGGTCAGGAAATCCGGTGGCGCAGCAGTTCGGTCACCATGCCCGCGTTTACCGGCCACACCTACCTGGACCGGCTGGGCGTGTACAGCCAGCAACGGGTGGCACTGGGGGGCAAGGAGTGGCATATGTTGCTGCACATGCCCCATGCCAAACTTCTGGCAGATGCGGGCAACAGCCCTACGCTGGTGCTGATGATGGCTTTGTTTGTTTGCGGCCTGGTTGCAAACTTTGCCTTGATACGCACCGGTGAGCGCGAACGCATCGAGGCTGAGGTACTGGAAAAAACGGCCGCACTCAATGCCGAAATCGCGGAGCGCAAAACGTATCAGGCCGCCCTGGAGCAATCCAAACGTGTTGCCGAAAGTGCCAACCTGGCCAAAAGCCAGTTTCTGGCCACCATGTCCCACGAGATACGCACACCCATGAACGGTATTTTGGGCATGGCCCAACTGCTGATGATGGACGATGTTGGCGAAGCCAAGCGCAAGGAGTTTGTGCGGACCATCCTCGGGTCTGGCAAGGCGTTGCTGGCTATTCTGAACGACATACTTGACCTCTCCAAAATCGAGGCGGGCAAGATGGAGCTCCATCCGGGCCCGTTCGACGCAGCCGCGGTGGTGGAGGAGGTTGCCAGCCTGTTCCGTGAGGCGGCCCAGGCCAAGGGGATTGCGCTGCGGGTACATGTGCAGCTGCAGCCGCTGCAACGCTACACCGGCGATTCGATACGGCTGCGCCAGATGCTCGCCAACTACGTCGGCAATGCGATCAAGTTTTCGGAGGGCGGCGAAATTGTGCTGACGCTGCGCGAGCGGGATGACGCCGCGCCCGACGCAGAGGGCACCGCCGTGCTGGAGTTCGCGGTCAGTGACCAGGGCATGGGCATCCCGCAGGCCAAGGTGGCGGAGTTGTTCCAGCCCTTTGTGCAGGTAGATGCATCGGCCACACGGCGTTATGGCGGAAGTGGCTTGGGTCTGTCCATCGTGCGCAAGCTGGCCCAGCAAATGCAGGGAGATGTGGGCGTTGAAAGCCAAATAGGCGTGGGCTCCCGGTTCTGGTTTACCGTGCGCTGCCCGCGCGTGGCCGCCGACGCCGAAGCACAGCGCACCAGCCGGTGGCAGTCCCTGACAGGGTCCGACACGGGCGCCGATACCGCTCCAAGTGGCTGGGTGCTGGTGGTGGATGACAACGCCATCAACCGCATGGTGGCTGAGAACATGCTCACCCGCTTGGGCCTGGAAGCGCGCTGTGTAGAAAATGGTCAGGAAGCGCTGGACCTGTTGGCGGCACAGGCGGCCAACCCACCGCTACTGGTGTTGATGGACTGCCAGATGCCGGTGATGGATGGCTACGCCGCCACGCGGGCGATACGTGCCCGGGAGGCCTCGACCGCGGCCCCACGCCAAACCATCGTTGCGCTCACGGCTGCGGCCTTTGACGCCGACCGCGCGCTGTGCCTGGATGCCGGCATGGACGCATTTGTGGTCAAACCCATTGCGTTTGACGAGTTGGCGCGCATCATCCAGGATGTACTGGAGCAAAAACAATGAAATCCTGGCCTGTACTTCCCAAGCGTTGTCTGCCGCGCGTGTTGCTGGCATGGGTGGTGGCCTGCCTCTGCATGGCATGTGTTCAAGCGGCCAGCATCACGATAGGTGTTTCACCAAGCCCCATGTCAGTGCCCTTTTATGTGGCGGAAAAGCAGGGTTACTTTCGCAGCGAAGGTGTGGATGTGTCCCTGGTCGAATGTGCCTCCGGCAGTGCATGCCTGAAGCAACTGCTGGAATCCAAGGTGCAACTGGCCACAGCCTCTGACCTGCCCATCATGTTCCGCAGTTTCGAGCCGGTACCGTTCAGGGTGTTGGCCACCTTTGCCACCAGCCAGGACGTGAAAATCATTGCCCGCACCAGTGCCGGCATTCGGAGCAGCCAGGATTTGAAGGGGCGCCAAGTGGCAGTCGTGCGGGGTACTGCCGGGCAATACGTGCTGGAGCTGGCCCTGCTGGCCGCGGGAGTAGATCCCAGCGCCGTGTCTATTGTTGACCTGGATTTGCGCCGCCTGGACCTGGCGGCCGCCAATCCGCGGATTGACGCATTTGCCCTGTTTCAGCCGGGCGCCTACCAGTTGCGCAAGTTGTTGGGGCCTGAGGCGGTGTTGCTGACGGTACCGCGCCTGTACACCTTTACCTTCAACCTGATCGCCCCATCGGGCCCATTGGCGGCATCCGCGCAAGACCATGCCCGGATACTGCGGGCCCTGGCGCGCGCACTGGACCTCATCAAGGCCGACCCGGCCATGGCCAAGTCAGTGGTGCAGCAGCGCCTTCGCATGGAGGCGGCTGACGTAGCGGCACTGTGGCCCGACTACCGGTTCGGCCTGAGCCTGAACCAGTCCCTGATTGCCACGCTGGAGTCCACTGCACATTGGGCCATCCAGGACCAGCAGGTCAAGGCCACGACAGTACCCAATTACCTGGACTTCATCGACGTAGGGCCTCTCAAGCAGGTGCGCCCATCGGCGGTGACCGTCGTCAAATGACGTTACACACACTGTAGACCTCCATGCGTGTGCGCAAACTCCTGAGAATCATCACTGCAGTGAGCATTGTGGCAACACTTGCCGCGGGCTTTTTTGTCGTCCGGTACTCGCAGCGTCTGGTGGAGACGGGGGCCGAACTGCAGCGCGTAAAGGCCACCTCGGACAACGTCACTTCGCTGCTGCTGATCGCCAATGACGCTGTCTTGCAGCATTCTGACCGGGCCGTCAAACAATGGTCGGTGCGTTACGGTGATATCGCGGCTGCACTGGACGCGGTGGGTGCGGATCCGGGTGACACAGCGGTGGCTCTTCTGGTCGATGGCTTGCGTGAACGGCACCAGCGGGTGGGGGAGGTGTTCAGCTCCGTTTTCGATAACCCGGTAGCCATGGACCCCAAGGTCATGGCCAGGCGCCGGACCCTGATGGTGGGGCGGCTGCTGATCGAGGTAGAAGCCATGGTGGAAGATACCAACCAATGGGAAAACCTGGTCGCCGAGAAGCGGGAGGCTAGCGCCAATGCGCTGCGCTGGTCCGGGCGCGGTTTGCTGGCCGTGTTCGCGCTGGCGCTGGCGCTGGTGGTTGCGGTTGCCGTGCGGCGGCTGATACGCCCCCTGTCGCAACTGGAGGAAGCGAGCAAGTCCGTGGCACAGGGCAATTTCCACCTGCAGCTGCCCGAGGACCGCCGTGACGAGTTTGGCGACGTGTCGCGCGCCTTCAACCAGATGACGCGGGCGCTGGAGCAGCAAACCGTGGCACTGTCGCAGGCACGGGATGTTGCCGAAGCCGCCACACACGCCAAGTCCGACTTTCTGGCCACCATGAGCCACGAGATCCGCACACCCATGAACGGCATCCTGGGCATGCTGAAGCTGTTGCAGCACACCGCGCTGACACCCCGCCAGGCCGACTACGCCCGCAATGCCGAAGGGGCCACCCAGTCCCTGCTGGGCATCATCAACGACATACTGGATTTCTCCAAAGTAGACGCTGGCAAGCTGGAGCTGGACCGCGCCCGCTTTGTGCTGGGTGATCTGCTGCGCGAGCTCTCCGTGCTGCTGGCGGCCAACACCGCAGGAAAACCGGTGGACGTGCGCTTTCGCGTGGCGGCAGAGGTGCCCGCAGCCTTGATAGGTGACGTGCTGCGCCTGCGCCAGATCCTGCTCAATCTGGCTGGCAACGCACTCAAGTTCACCGAGCAGGGTGAGGTGCTGGTGAGCGTGCGTTTGCTGGAACGTGATGCCATGCAGGCCCTGCTGGAATTTGCGGTCAGCGACACCGGCATCGGTATTGCCCACGACAAGCTGGACTACATCTTTGAGGGCTTTAGCCAGGCCGAATCGTCAACCACCCGCCGGTTTGGTGGCAGCGGCCTGGGGCTGGCCATCAGCAAACGCCTGGTGGGCCTGATGGGCGGCACGCTACGGGTGCAAAGTGTGGTGGGCAAAGGTAGCAGGTTCTACTTTCAGATACCCCTCGCCCTGGCACCGGACGAACCCCTGTCAGCGGTACCGCTGCATCCGCCTGTTGCCCCGCCCGTCGTGCGCAACGGCTCAGCTGCACCATCTGCACAGGTAGAGCCGTTCAAGCCGCTGGACCCCGCGCGCCTGGCCGGGCTGCGCCTGCTGGTGGTGGAAGACAATGTACTCAACCAGCAAGTGGCCCAGGAGCTGCTGGAGCGCAGCGGAGCGAAGGTCGAAATTGCCGGCGGTGGTCTGGCCGGCGTACAGCAGGCACTGGCTGCCACGCCCCAATTTGACGCCATTCTGATGGATTTGCAGATGCCCGATATCGATGGTTTCGAGGCGACCCGCCGCATCCACGCCGATCCGCGCTTGCGCACCACACCCATCATTGCGATGACTGCCAATGCCATGGAGTCCGACAAATCAGACTGCCGCGCCGCAGGCATGTGTGACCATGTCGGCAAGCCCATTGATCTGGAGCATTTGATAACCACCGTCCTGCGGCACACGGCCCGCCAGACTGCGGCCCAGCCGCCGCTGGCCGGCATCGTGGACAGCGCCGGCGCGATCGAGCGCATGGGTGGCAGCACTGAGTTTTACCAGACCGTCGTCGGCGTGTTTCGCCTGGACGGGGTCACCCAGTGCGCAGGGTTGACACAAGCCATTGTGGAGGCCGACTACCTCACTGCATTGCGCTGTGCCCACACACTCAAGGGCCTGGCCGCCACGGTGGGGGCCGCGCCCCTCACCGCAGCTGCAGCGCACATGGAAACGCTGCTCAAGCGGCTGAATGCCAATGGCCCCGAGGCGGACACGCCTGCGCTACTGGATGCGGCTTTGGCACAATTGGAACACCAGCTGTCGTTGGCGCTGCAGGCGCTGGCACCCGACGGTGCAGCAGCATAAGAACAAGGACGCAACATGCCCCAACAACCGGCAAAACCCAATCTGCCCACGCTGCTGGTGGTGGATGACCAGCCACTGAATATCCAGATACTGGTCCACATCTTCAGCCCCGACCACAGGGTGCTTACCGCCAGCAGTGGTGACCAGGCGCTGGCGGTGTGTGCCCAGCAGCTCCCCGATCTGATCCTGCTGGATGTGATGATGCCCGGCATGGACGGCCACGAGGTCTGCCGCCGCCTGAAGGCGGATGCCCGTACCCGCGACATACCGGTCATTTTTGTCACCGTGCAAAGTGATCCGCAGGAAGAAGCCGCCGGTCTGCTGCAGGGTGCGGTGGACTTCATCCCCCAACCGGTCAACGCCGCCGTGGTGCGCGCCCGGGTGCAAACCCATTTGCGACTGCGCCAGGCGCTGCACCAGGTGTGGGAGCTGGCCTTCCATGATGCCCTGACCGGGCTGCCCAACCGCCGCCTGCTCAATGACCGCCTGGGCCAGGCCATGGCGGTGAGCCAGCGCAGCATGAGTTTTGGGGCGCTGATCTTCCTGGACCTGGACAACTTCAAGCCGCTCAACGACGTGTATGGGCACGAAGTGGGTGACCTGCTGTTGGTCGAGGCCGCCCAACGCCTCACGGCCTGTGTGCGCGAGGTGGACACCGTGGCCCGATTTGGGGGTGACGAGTTTGTGGTCCTGTTGACCGCATTGGTGGCAGACCGGGCAGAGGCCGCCAGCCGTGCGGGTCTTGTCGCCGAAAAAATCCGCAACGCCCTGTCCGAACCTTACCGCCTGAGCGTTGCACAGGGGGAGGGCGTTGCGCCGCTGGAGGTGGAGCACCGCTGTACCGCCAGCCTGGGTGTGGCCCTGTTCCTGGGCAACGTGGCATCAACCACCGATGTCATCAAGTGGGCCGATGTGGCCATGTACGACGCCAAGGAAGCCGGGCGCGACATGGTGACCTTTTACGATCCCGCGCCCTGACACCGCCACCAGCTTGCGCTTTGCCACAAAGCGGCGTAGCCTCCCTCCACACTGACTCGAAAGTCCAGCATGAAATCCGCTCCGGTCAAAGGCCTTCGCCAATATGCCCGTATTCCATTTGCTGCCCAGGTGTTGCTGCACCTGAAGGGTCAATCCCTGACAGTACACCTGCTGGACATCGCGCTCAGGGGTGCGCTCGTACAAACGGGTACGCTGCAACAACCCCTGACGCTGTACGAAAAATGCCGCCTGGAGCTGGCCCTGGCCGATGACGGCGAGGGTGTAGTCATGTCCGGGTCCATCGTGCACCTGGACCACCAGCATGTCGGCATTGCCTGCGAAAACATCGAACTGACCAGCCTCACACGTCTGCGCCGCCTGATCGAGCTCAACACCGGTGATACCGAGCTGATGGACCGCGAACTGTCGCATCTGTTTGGCGTGGCCTGAAAGCCGGTTACATGTGCTAACACAGCACGACGGGTTCTAGCCGCGGGCGGCGGCGGGCGGCCCCTGGCCTGTGGCACACTCCCGGCCTTGATTCTGATTTAGCGGTCGCCCCAGTGGCGGGCCTGCTCTGTACTCTCTCTAGCGCCAGTCCTTTTCGTCATGCAAAAAATCATCGCGCAGCTCGCGCAAGAAATCCGTATCCGCCCCCAACAGGTCGAAGCCGCTGTGGCCTTGCTCGACGGTGGGGCCACCGTACCCTTTATCGCCCGTTACCGCAAAGAGGTCACCGACGGGCTGGACGATATCCAGCTGCGTGAGCTGGAAACCCGCCTGTCTTATTTGCGCGAACTGCGCGACCGCAAAGAGGCCGTGTGCAAGGCCATTGACGAGCAGGGCAAGCTGACCCCCGCGCTGATGGCCGCCGTGCACAACGCTGCCACCAAACAAGAGGTGGAGGACATCTACCTGCCCTTCAAGCTCAAGCGCCGCACCAAGGGCCAGTTGGCCAAGGAAGCGGGCCTGGAGCCGCTGGCCGATGCCTTGCTCAACGACCCCACCCTGGTGCCGGCTGAGGCAGCGGTGGCCTATGTCATCCCCATGCGCCCGGTGGTCGAGGGTGAAGACAAACAAACCGACTTCTCCACCGTGCAGGCTGTGCTGGACGGTGTGCGCGACTTGCTGAGTGAACGCTGGGCCGAGAACCCAGCCTTGGTGCAGGACCTGCGCGAGTGGCTGTGGCAAGAGGGACTGCTTAAATCCACACTGATGGACGGCAAGGACGAGAACAACGCCGACGTGGCCAAGTTCCGCGACTACTTTGACTACGACGAGCCCATTGGCCGGGTGCCCAGCCACCGCGCGCTGGCCGTGTTCCGTGGCAGGGCGTTGGATATTCTGGATGCCAAACTGGTGCTTCCAGAACCAGAGCTTGGATCAAATCGGGCTGCAGCCCCCGCCGTATCTAATATACCCGCTATTAAAACAGGAGCAACTGCAACGCCCGGCCGTGCAGCACCCGTGGTCTCGCTGGCCGAAGGGCGCATCGCCCTCAAGCTGGGCTGGAGCCACGCCGGCCGCGCGGCGGACGACCTGATCCGCAAATGCGTAGCCTGGACCTGGAAGGTGAAGCTGTCCATGTCCACCGAGCGTGACCTGTTCACCCGGCTGCGCGAAGACGCCGAAAAGGTCGCCATCAAGGTGTTTGCCGACAACCTGCGCGACCTGCTGCTGGCTGCACCCGCCGGGCCGCGTGTTGTCATGGGTCTGGACCCGGGCATCCGCACTGGCGTCAAGGTGGCCGTGGTCGATTCCACCGGCAAGCTGGTCGAAACCGCCACCGTGTTTCCGCATGAGCCCCGCAAGGACTGGGAAGGCTCGCTGCACACGCTGGGTGCGCTGTGCATGCGCCACGGCGTGAACCTGATCGCTATCGGCAACGGCACGGCCAGCCGCGAGACCGACAAGTTGGCCGCGGACTTGATCAAGCTGATGGCCAAAGGCACAGGCCCAGCCATCGACAAGGTCGTGGTGTCCGAAGCAGGCGCCTCGGTCTACTCCGCCAGTGAATTTGCCAGCCAGGAGATGCCGGACGTGGACGTCAGCCTGCGCGGCGCGGCCTCCATCGCCCGCCGCCTGCAAGACCCGCTGGCCGAACTGGTCAAGATCGACCCCAAGAGCATTGGTGTTGGCCAGTACCAGCATGACGTCAACCAGAGCGAGCTGGCCCGCACGCTGGACACCGTGGTGGAGGATTGCGTGAACTCGGTCGGTGTGGACCTGAACACGGCCAGCGTGCCGCTGCTGAGCCGCGTCTCCGGCCTGTCCGGCACGGTAGCCAAGGCCGTGGTGCGCTGGCGCGAAGCCAATGGCGCCTTTGGCAGCCGGCAGGATTTACTCAAGGTCACCGGCCTGGGCGCCAAGACCTTTGAGCAGGCGGCAGGCTTCTTGCGCATACGCGGCGGCGGCAACCCGCTGGACATGACCGGTGTGCACCCCGAAACCTACCCCGTGGTGGAGCAGATCATCGCCAAGACCGGCAAACCAGTGGCCGAGATCATGGGCCGCGCGGATATGTTGAAGGCGCTGCGCCCCGAGCTGTTTGCCAACGAACAGTTTGGTGTCATCACCGTCAAGGACATTTTTACCGAGCTGGAGAAACCCGGCCGCGATCCGCGCCCGGACTTCAAGGTGGCCCGCTTCAACGATGGCGTGGACGACATCAAGGACCTGAAGGAAGGCATGATTCTGGAAGGTACCGTCAGCAACGTCGCCGCCTTTGGCGCCTTCATCGACCTGGGCGTGCACCAGGACGGTTTGGTCCATGTGAGCCAGCTGGCGCACAAGTTCGTCAACGACGCGCGTGAGGTCGTCAAGACCGGCGACATCGTCAAGGTACAGGTGGTGGAAGTGGACGTGGCCCGCAAGCGCATTGCGCTGACGATGAAGATTGGTGCGGCACCGGCGCGGTCCGCCAGCGACAAGGCGGGCGACAACCGTTACCAGGGTGCTGGGCGGGGGCAGAGCCAGTACAGCAACGCGCAAGGCGCAAATACTTTGGGCGGTTCGGCCATGGCGTCTGCGTTTGCAAAACTCAAGCGTTAGCGCCTAACGCCCAACCCGGAGTACATCGCCGCCATGGGACTCTTGACCTTCAGCATCAACGTCACCCTCGACGGTTGTATCGACCACCAGGAGGGCATCGCCGACGACGAGACACACGCTTTTTTCACACGCCTCATGGAAGAGAGCGGGGCGATGTTGTGGGGCCGCGTCACCTACGAGATGATGGAGAGTTACTGGCCCGCAGTTGCCCGCGGCGACACAGAGGCACCGCCGGCGATACGCGACTGGGCGGTCAAGCTGGAAGCCAAGGCTAAGTACGTGGTGTCGTCGACGCGAAAAGACTTTCCCTGGACCAATAGCCACCACATCACCGGCGACCTGCGAACGGGCGTGCAGCAACTGAAGGACGCGACCCCGGCCGGTGTGCTCCTCGGTAGCGGCAAGCTGGCGACCGAGCTGGACCGGCTGGACCTCATCGACGCGTACCAGTTCCTCGTCCACCCAAGGATCGCCGGCCACGGCCCGACCCTGTACCAGGGCGGGTTGCCCAGCACGCGACGGCTCACGCTGGTATCCGCGAAGCCGCTGCGCTGCGGCGCGGTCGCCATGCACTACCGGCGCGATCGCTGACACCTGACAACGCCATACCTGGCAGCACTGCTGTTCTAGATTAAGCCGGCTTTGCGGTGACGATCTACACGCCATAATGGACACCAAATAAACCGTTGGTCCGATTGATGCGTGGAGGCTGTTTGTGATGAAACTCAGTGCACTGCTGGAGCAGCAGTTCCACCTGCCCAGCATCCCCAAGGTGGTGGCACTGCTGCTGAGCGAGCTGGAAAGACCCGAGGCCGATCTGCGCAAGATCTCGCAGCTCATCAGTACCGATCCGGCGCTGACCACACGGCTGCTGCAGCTGGCCAACTCCGATTTCTTCCAGCTCAAGGGCAAGATCAGCAGCGTTTCCGAAGCGCTGGCCGTGCTGGAGCTGGCCCATGTCAAGACCATGGCCCAGGCCGCGGCCGGGGTGTCGTCCCCCAAGGCCGTGCCCGGCATTCAGCTGGCGCGGTTCTGGCAGTACAGCCTGAACGTGGCCAAGGTCTCGCGTGCGCTGGCCGGCCTGGTGCGGCAAAACCAGCAGGCTGCTTTCACCTGCGGCCTGATACATGCGATTGGCGAACTGGCCATGCACCTGGCCATGCCCGATGCCATGGCCGTGCTCAATGTGGACGTGCCCCCGCTGGACCTGCGCCGCGCCCGCGCAGAGCGGCGGGAGTTTGGTTATTGTTATGCCTCCGTAGGCGCGGGTTATGCCCGCATGTGGAGTTTTCCGCAATCCACCATCGACGCGCTGGAGCACCAGTACGCACCGTTCGAGAACAATGTCTACGAGCCACTGGCCGGTGTCATCCACCTGGCGACCTGGCGCGCCCGCGCCCGCGAGGCCAATATGGACGAGCGGGCCATGGCGGTCACCTTCCCCGACTCGGTGGGGGTAGCACTGGATCTGGATATTGATGCCGTGCTGCAGCAAGACCCGTTTGACTGGGCAGCGCATACCTGATGCAAGCACTCCACATCTACGCGGGCCCCATGGCCCGGCAGGCCATCGCCCAAAACGGCTTGCAACCCGGTGCCATACGCACCATTCCCGCAGCTGCCGGGGGCCCCAAGGGGCTGATCCTTGGCGCGCTGGACCGTTATATCTTTGGTGAATGGCTGAACGGATCTGCGCAGCCTGTTGACCTGGTCGGTGCGTCGATTGGCGCCTGGCGCATGGCCACGGCCTGTTTGAGCCAGTCGGCCTTTGGTTTCCGCCGGCTGGAACATGACTACATTCACCAGCACTACGAGCTGGCGCCCGGGCAAAAACGTGTCAGCGCCGCCATGGTCAGTGAGCTGTTTGGCCAGAACCTGCAAGCCTTCTACAGCGGTCGGGTGCAGGAAATATTGCAACACCCGCGTTACCGGCTGCACATCGTCACTTCGCGTGGGCGGCACCTGCTGAACACCGAGCATGGTGTGCGCACGCCGCTGGGCTACTTTGGCGCTTTTGTGACCAATGTGGTCCGCCGCAAGGCCATGGGCGCCTGGCTGGAGCGGGTCGTTTTTTCCACCACTGCGCCCGACAGCGCCACCGGCGCTTGTGTGCCACTGCCGTTTGGCACCGACGATTACCGGACCCGCCAGGTGGCCTTGAGCGAGCGCAACTTCAACCAGGCGCTGCAGGCCAGTTGCTCCATCCCGTTTGTGCTCAAGGCCGTGCACAACATCCCCGGCGCACCGCCCGGTGCCTACTGGGATGGCGGTATCACCGACTACCACCTGCACCTGAACTACTTGCCGGGTTCCGCGAATGCTATCAATTCCGTAGTGGGTGAGATAGCAGCGACGGGGGCTAGAGGCCAATTTGACCAAAGTGATCTGGTCCTGTACCCCCACTTCCAGAAGGCCGTGGTGCCGGGTTGGCTGGACAAGAGCCTGAAGTGGCGCCACCACGCCACCCCCCACCTGGACCGCATGGTGCTGCTGGCACCCAACCCCGAGTGGGTCAAGACGCTGCCGCACGGCAAGCTGCCGGACCGTACCGACTTCACCCGGTATGGCAACGACCTGGCGGGGCGCGTCAAGGCCTGGAATGCAGCCTGCAGCGCCAGCACACAGTTGGTGGACGAGTTTGGCGCCTGGCTGCAA
>JAZKDY010000184.1:18713-31078 GCA_040387325.1 Pseudomonadota bacterium
CCCGATATGGCGCGGGTGCAGGCACTGTGAACATCCAGGCCCTGGCGCGGGGCATGTGGGTGCGGTGCCTGGCTGGGGTGTTGTTCGCGTGGCTGGCTGCCACGGGCGCGTGGGCCCAGACTGGTTGGCGTGTGGCGCAGTTCAACCTGGAGCTGGAGCCCCGGTTTGAAACCCAAACCATCCACGGCACGCTGCGGATGGACTTTGTGGTCCAGCAAGTAGCCTTGCCACACGTGACCCTGGACGCTGGCAGCTTGCACATCCATGCCGTGGAGCTGGCAGGCCAGCCACTGCCCTTCGAGAAAACGGGCAGCCAGTTGCGCATCACCTTGCCCGCCAAACTGCGGTTGCAGAAACTGCAGCAACTGCAGGTGCGCTACACGGGCGAGGGCAGCAGCGGCCTGCGTTTTGACCCCGCCAGCCCGCAGGTGGCAACGGCTTTCAGCACCAGCCAATGGATGCCCTGCCTGGACGACCCGGCCGTGCGAGCGCCTTTTGGCCTGAGGCTGTTGCTGCCACCCGACCTGGTGTCGGTGGGTAACGGCAGCCCGAGCCCGCCGCAACGGCACAGCGATGGCAGGCGATCGCACAACTGGCGGTTGGACCATGCCATGCCCAGCTACCTGTACGGTTTTGCGGCGGGCCCCTTTGCACAAGCCCAAGCCATGGCCGGCAAAACACGCCTGGAGTACTTCGGCCCCTCCAGCCAGTTCACACCGGCCCAGTTGCAGCAGGTGTTTGCCGACAGCGCCGACATGCTGGCTTTTTTTGAGAAGCGCGCGGGCGTTCCTTACCCTTTGAAGACCTACCGCCAGGTGTTGCTGGCAGGCCCTGCGGCGCAGGAGATGGCGGGTTACTCGGTGATGGGGGTGCGTTATGGCAAACGTGTGCTGGACAAACCCGAGGCCATCTGGCTGGGTGCCCACGAGATGGCCCACCAGTGGTGGGGCAACGGGCTGACCAACCGGTCCTGGCGGCACTTCTGGCTCAACGAAGGCATCGCCACCTTCATGACCGCCGCCTACCTGGAGCACCGCTTCGGCGTGCAAACCTATGCCGACAATATCGAGGCCGCGCGCAGCAAGTACCTGGCCATCCAGGCGGCGGGGCAGGATCGCTCGCTGGTGTTCCCGGATTGGGACAAACCCACCGCCACTGACAGATCTCTGGTCTACGACAAGGGCGCCCTGGTGGTACATGAGTTGCGCAACCTGCTGGGCGACGCCAAATTCTGGAAGGGTTTGAGGCACTACACCCGCAAACACTGGGGGCAGTCCGTGGAAACGGCAGACTTCAAAAAAGCGATGGAAGAGGGCAGTGGTGCGGACTTGACCGCCTTCTTCACGCAGTGGGTGGAGGCCCGCTGATAGCCCGCCGACCCAAGACCTGACTAAGCGCCCGCACCTGTAAATAGCAGCTCATCGGCCTTGGCTGTGGTGTTCTTGCGGCCCGGGTAGCTGAGCCAGGTCATCGCAATATTCAGATCCTGCACCAGCGTAGCGGCTTCAATCTTCTCACCGTTGTCCAGCTCCATGGTTTTGGTGGTGTGGGCGTCCTTGACCAGGGTCAGGTCGTAGCCACGGTCCAGCGCGCCGTAGGCCGTTGCGCGTATGCACCAGTTGGTGGCGCAGCCCGCCAGCACGATGTGGGTGGCACCCAGTTTTGCCAGTTCAGCGTCCAGCGTCGTGTGCTCGAACGATGAGTTGAAGTTCTTGTGGATCAACAACTCGTCCGCGGCCGGCACCAGCTCGGGCGCCCACTGCCATTCGGGGCTGTCTTTGACCAATTCTTCATCGTTGTGTTGCACCCAGATGACCGGAACGTTTTGGGCTCGGGCCCGCTGCACGGCCAGTGCCACATTGCCCACCACGCGGGGTGCATCCCATGCGCCCTTGACGACGTCTACCTGCACGTCAACAACCAGCAAAACCGTCTTGTTGCCTTCGCGTACGCTTGCCATGGTGAAAGTCTCCGTAGGGTGGGGTATGCGTTTATAACGCCTGCGCCAGCATCTCGCGGTATTCGCCTTCCGTCGCAATGCGCGGATTGGTCTTGTGGCAGTGGTCGGCCATGGCGCCAACGATGATCTGGTCGAACATGCTTGCGTCGACGCCCATGGCCGCCAAACCGGTGGGCAGGCCCAGGCGTGCATTCATGTCCTTGATGGCAGCGCCGATGTCGCTGGCGGACGACAACCCCATGGCATGTGCCATGCGTTGCAGGCGGTTTTCTTTCTGGATGGACTCTGCCGCAGAGTTGAAGGCAATGACGGCGGGCAAGAACATGGCGTTCAGGGTGCCGTGGTGCAGGCGGGGGTCTACGCCGCCCAGGCTGTGGCTCAAGGAGTGCACGCAGCCCAGGCCCTTCTGGAAGGCCATGGCGCCTTGCATGGACGCACTCATCATGTTCTGCCGTGCTTCGCGGTCCTGGCCGTCCTTGGTGGCGCGTTCTATGCTGCTCCAGCCGCGTTGCAAACCATCCAGCGCAATGCCGTCAGCCGGTGGGTTGAAGGATGGGGCCATGAAGGTCTCCATGCAATGGGCGATGGCATCCATACCCGTGGCCGCGGTCAACTTGGGCGGCAGGCCAAAGGTCAGCTCAGGGTCACAAATTGCGGTCTTGGGCACCAGGTGCCAGGAGTGGAAGCCCAGCTTGCGGTGGTCGTCCACGATGATGATGGCGCCGCGCGCCACCTCACTGCCCGTGCCGCTGGTGGTCGGCACGGCGATGATGGGTGCCACCCGTTCGGTGATGCGGGGTGAGCCACCCAGAATGGTGGCGTAGTGGGTCAGCGGGCCTTCGTGGGTGGCGGCAATGGCCACACCCTTGGCGCAGTCGATGGCCGAGCCACCGCCTACTGCAATCAATCCATCACACTGGTTGGCCTTGTAAACATCCACTGCCGCACGCACGGCAGCCTCGGTCGGGTTGGACGGCGTCTGGTCAAACACGGCCACCGGCAGGCCGGGCAGGGCATCCAGAGCCTTTTGCAACACACCGGCGGCCTTGACACCGGCATCGGTGACGATCAGTGGGCGGGTGATGCCCACCCGTTCACATTCCTGTTTGAGCAGCTTGACGGCACCAAAATCAAACTGTATCTGTGTCACGTAATAGATAAAAGCCATGGTGTGTGCGGTGTAGGATTGAAAAGCCGCACTGTAGCAAGAACCCGCAAAACCATGAGTCACCCACGTAACCCCCAAACCTTGCTGACACCCGCCATGCGCAGCGTACTGGAGCGTATGGTCCGGGCGGGCCACCCGCCCTTGCACAGTCTGGCGCCCGTGCAGGCCCGGGCGGCCTATGCGGCTGGCGCCGATGTACTGGAGTTGCCGCTGCCGCCCATGGCTCGGGTGGAAGACTGGCACATCACCGCGCGCGACGGGTTTGCCATTCCTGTGCGCCTGGTGGCACCCAGCCAGGAGCGCCTGCCGGTGCTGGTGTATTTTCACGGCGGGGGTTTCACGATTGGCAGCGTCCAGACCCATGACGCCCTGTGCCGCCAGTTGGCGCACCACGCACAGTGTGCGGTGTTGTCGGTGGACTACCGGTTGGCACCGGAACATAAATTCCCCACCGCGGTAGATGACGCCTGGGACGTGGTGCAGTGGGTAGCGCAGCAAGGCGCCGCGCGTAACCTGCGCACCACACACATGGCCCTGGGCGGCGACAGCGCCGGGGGCACTCTGGCAGCGGTCTGTGCCATCCTGGCACGCAATGCCAACATCCCGGTTGCCCTGCAGCTGCTGTTTTACCCGGGCACTGCAGCCCACCAGCACACGGATTCCCACCGCATGTTTGCCGATGGGTTTGTGCTGGAAGCTTCCCATATCCAGTATTTCTTCAACCACTACCTGCGCGGCCCGGCGGATTGGGACGACTGGCGTTTTGCTCCGCTGGATGGGCACGATGCATCGGGCCACCCGGTCGAGCTGGACGGTGTCGCCCCCGCGTGGGTGGGCCTGGCGGAGTGCGACCCCTTGGTGGACGAGGGTGTGCAGTATGCTGACCGCCTGCGCCTGGCGGGCGTGCCGGTGGAGCTGGAAATTTATCGGGGTGTGGTGCACGAGTTCATCAAAATGGGCCGCGCCATACCGGAGGCCACCCGAGCCCATGCAGATGCCGCCCGCGCTCTGACCCACGCATTCAAGGAGATGGTTTAAATGGCGAGTACCCGACGTTCCGACTTCCGCAGTTTCCACCGCATACAGGTGCGCTGGGTCGAGGTGGACATGCAGAAGATAGTGTTCAACGCCCATTACCTGATGTATTTCGACACGGCCATGTCGGCCTACTGGCGCAAACTGGCCTTGCCATATGAAGCCACGTTGCAGGGCCTGGGCGGCGACCTGTTCGTCAAGAAGGCCAGTGTGGAATACCACGGCTCGGCCCGTTACGACGACACCATTGACGTAGGCCTGCGCTGCGCCCGTGTCGGTACCTCGTCCGTGTTGTTTGAAGGCGCCATCTTCCGGGGCGATACCTTGCTGATCACCGCCGAACTGGTCTATGTCTATGCCAACCCCGCCACACAAACATCGCAACCGGTTCCTGCAGCGTTGCGCGCAGTATTTGACGGTTATGAGGCAGGTGAATCCGTGACAGAACTGCAGCTAGGAAACTGGGACAGCGTGCGCGAGCCCACATCCAGCCTGCGCACCGAAGTGTTTGTGCAGGAGCAGGGCATTGGCGCCCACATGGTGTGGGATGCGGCTGACGCTTCAGCCGTGCATGCCCTGGTTTGCAACAAGCTGGGGCGTCCTGTGGCTGCGGGGCGCCTGTTGCAACACGCGCCCCAAGTGGGACGCATTGGGCGCATGGCCGTGGACCGGGGCCTGCGCGGCTCCCGATTTGGGCGCGATGTCCTGGTTGCTTTGGTGGATGCCGCCCGTGCACGGGGCGACACTGAAGTGATGCTGCATGCGCAATGCAGCGCCGAGGGTTTTTACACGCGACTGGGTTTCAGGGCCCGCGGGCCGGTGTTCGAAGAAGCGGGCATCCAGCACATAGAAATGGTGCTGCCGCTAGGCTGAAAGGCAGAATCAGAAACCCAGAGAGGCCAGCAGGTCGTCCACATCACCCTGTGCCAGCGCAACGTCGGTGGTCTGTGGACCTTGTAACTGGTGGGTCTCACCGGTGAATTCAGCAGCCTCCGCCGCGACGGTTTCTTTTTCGAGTTGGTTGGGCGCGCTGTCGACCAGCAATTGCACCAGCTCCAGCTCGGTGCGGTTAATGATGTCTATGACTTTCTTGATCACCTGGCCCGACAAATCCTGGAAGTCCTGCGCCATCATGATGTCGCTCAGAATCGACGCCTGCTTGCCTGCGAATACGGATGTGCGTTCTGCAAACTTGCCGCATACGCCCATCAGTGCGCGTGCACGTTCCACGGTCAGGTCTTGTGATGCGGCCATGCGGGCCAGGGACTGGCCCAACTCTTCGCCTCGCTTGACCAGGTCATCACATTCTGGTTTGGCCGCGTCCACCAGGTTGAGCACGGTGTTGGCAGCGTTTTCTGTCATTTTTCCGACGTGTGCCAGTCGTTCCCGCGCATTGGGAAACTCCTCTACCACATCGTGCAACTCGGTACCGCCGCCTAAAACACTAAAAGCCTCGTGCATCTCCCGGGTGATAGCACCCAGACGCGCAAACGCCTCTTCTTTGCTTATTGGTTTAGACATCTTTGGAACCAACCCCTTCTGGACATATGCTCGGATTTTGGCCCAATTATGAAGGTCCAAACTTCCATCACCACAATTTACCTGCAAATTGCGGGTTTGCGTGGAATGGGTATCAAATGTCGTCCAGCAAAGCGTAAGGCAACGGAAAGATTTGCAGGGTTGGCCCTTGGCTGGATACCAGATGCAGCGGGCCCTTTTCCACAGCCGACAACTGCGCGGACACGATAGCGTCGAAGCCGCCCTGTGGGGCAGTTGCGGCCTGCACCACCGTGGCCACAGGCTGGCTGTCATCCTCTTCGGCAAACACTTCATCCCCTGCCGCCATGGGGGCGTCGGCGTGCACCACAAATGCCCGACGCTTCAGCGTACCGCGGAACTGGCTGCGCGCCACAACCTCCTGGCCCGGGTAGCAGCCCTTTTTGAAATTAACACCACCTATGGATTCGTAGTTCAGCATCTGAGGCACAAAGGCCTCGACCACCGGTGCGGTGATGGTCGCAACCCCGCTGCGCACTTCGGACCACAGCCACACAGCTTCCGGCAGTGGCTGCCCCTGGGGCGCGGGGGTTCCGATGGGAGCAATCCACAGTTGGCGTGGCACACCGTCGGCAGGGTATAGATTAACCAGAGTGCTTGAGTCAATATCCACCTTAGCCCACGCCAAATAAGACTTATCCGCTATAGGTTTCGTAGCATCACCCAATAGACCCCAGATGGTGTATTCAGCACTGGCGTCGCTGAGCTTGGCCTTGGCCCGCATCACAAACATGGACAGGCGCTTGAGCGTGGCGGGCAAAATATCCAGACTGCAGACCAGCAGGATCTCCGTGGCGCTGCGCTTGAAGCCAATGAAGCTGGCCTGCATGCGCCCTTTGGCAGAACAAAATGCCGCCAGGCGCGCGGTGTGCAAATCCAGCAGCGAAAAATCGTGGGTCAATTGACCATGTATAAATTTGGCCGCCTCTTCGCCCTCGATTTTGATAATGCCCAGATGGGAGATCGGTGCCACGCCGTTCAAAGGCGCCACGGGAATGGACGGGGGCAGGGAATGCAAGCTAGTCGTGTTCATGCTCTGAATTATCATTCCTCCCATGATCTCAATAGGCTTGTAGGGCTGTGCGTTTTTTCTTCATTCTTTTGCTGAGCCTTGCTGTGGCCGCTGCCGGTGCCGGCTACCTGTGGGTCAACCAGCCGTTTGACCTTGCTGCAGAGTCGGTGGACGTGTCCGTAGAACCGGGCATGAACGCCCGCGAGGTGGCGGCAACGGTCGCGCAAGCCGGTGTCCCGGTCAACCCCTTGTTACTGCATGCCTGGTTCCGCCTGTCGGGGCAATCCCGGCAGATCCGAGCCGGCAGTTATGAACTGGACCGTGCTGCGACGCCGGCCAGCCTGTTGCAAAAACTGGTACGCGGCGAAGAAGCACTGCGCAGCGTGACGCTGGTGGAGGGCTGGACCTTTCGCCAGGTGCGCGACGCGCTGAAAAAAGCCGAACAGCTCAAGCCCGACTCACAGGCCCTGTCACCCAACGACATCATGGCGCAACTGGGCCAACCCGGCGTGCCGGCCGAGGGGCATTTTTTTCCCGATACGTATACCTATAGCAAGGGAGCGAGTGACTTGGCAGTCCTCAAACGCGCCATGGGGGCGATGGACAAACGCCTTGCCGCTGCATGGGCCCAGCGAGACCCCAAATCGCCACTGACCGGCCCCGAACAGGCTCTGATACTGGCCAGTATTGTGGAGAAGGAAACCGGTGCACCCAGCGACCGACCCACGATCTCTGCCGTTTTTAACAACCGGCTGACCATCGGCATGCGCCTGCAAACTGACCCTACAGTGATCTACGGCCTGGGCGAAGCCTTTGATGGGAACCTGCGCAAGAAGGACTTGCTGGCCGATACACCGTGGAACACCTACACCCGTGCCGGCCTGCCGCCCACGCCCATTGCCATGCCAGGCAAGGCCTCCTTGCTGGCTGCGGTGCAACCGGCGCCATCCAAGGCCCTGTACTTTGTGGCCAAAGGGGACGGCAGCAGCCACTTCAGCACCACGCTGGACGAGCACAATAGGGCGGTCAACAAATACCAGCGCGGACAGTAGAGCCGCAAATGAAAACAGCCAATGAGCAGCGGACTTTTTATCAGTTTTGAGGGTATCGATGGTGCGGGAAAGTCCACACACATCGACAGCCTCGCACAGACTTTCAGAGCGCAAGGCCGTGTGGTCACGTTGACCCGCGAGCCCGGTGGTACTCCGTTGGCCGAACGCCTGCGCCAGATGGTGCTCAATGACTCCATGGATGCCATGACCGAGGCTTTGCTGGTGTTTGCAGCGCGGCGTGACCATGTGCAGACCGTGATCCTGCCCGTATTGGCCCGTGGCGATGTGCTGCTGTGTGACCGCTTCACGGACGCGACGTTCGCCTACCAGGGCGCTGGCCGGGGCTTTGATTGGGAAACCTTGTCGGTACTGGAAGCATGGGTCCAGGGCAGGGCGGCAGACGGTGCCCCGTCTAACTCTGCATGTGTTCTCCAGCCGCATCTGACCATCTGGTTTGACCTGCCCCCGCGAGTTGCTGCCGAGCGGCTGACCACGGCACGTGTACCCGACAAGTTTGAATCCCAACCCTTGGATTTTTTTGAGAAGGTAGCCAGCGGCTATGCGAGGCGCATGGATATCGATGCCGGCCGATTTGCCCGTATCAACGCCGACCAGACGCCCGCTAAAGTTTGGCAGGACGTGCTGCATGCCGTGCAGACCAAAGGACTGTTGGCACGATGACTACCGAAGCCACGCCAGTGAGCCCTCCGCCCTGGATTGCCGCCCAGACGCGGATGCTGCTAGCCCAGCGCGGCCATGCATGGCTGTTGCACGGTCCCTCTGGGTTGGGGCAATACGGCTTGGCCATGGCGCTGGCACGGGCCTGGTTGTGTGAACAGCCGGGTGAGGGTGGGGCGTGTGGTGTGTGTGGCAGTTGCCATTCCATTGACGTGCGCACCCATGCCGATCTGAGTGTGCTGATGCCCGAGACCACGCTGCTGGAACTGGGCTGGCCACTGGGCGAAAAGGCACAGGGTGAAATCGACGACAAAAAACGCAAGCCCAGCAAAGAGATTCGTGTGGATGCCATGCGCGACACGGTGGAATTTGCGCAGCGCACCAGCGCCCGGGGCCGGGGCAAGGTTGTGCTGGTTTTCCCAGCAGAGCAGATGAACACGATCACCGCCAACGCCCTGCTCAAAACGCTGGAAGAGCCGCCTGGCGATGTGAAGTTTGTGCTGGCCAGTGAGTCAGCTCACCAACTGCTGCCCACTATTCGCAGCCGTTGCCTGGGACACGCCATGCGTTGGCCCGATGCACAGGCCAGCGAGCAGTGGTTGCAGTCCCGTGGTTTTGATGCCACGCACGCACAGTTGCTGCTCAAGGCCATGGGGGGGCGGCCCGAAGACGCTGCAGCCTTTGGAGCCTCTGGCCGCGACCCCAGCGCATGGGCCGTTTTGCCCAAGGCGGTGGCGCGTGGTGATGTCGCTTTCTTCAAAGACTGGAGCATTGCCCAGACCCTGGACGCACTACACAAACTGTGCCACGACCTGATGGCCGTGCAAGCCGGTGCCGCGCCGCGTTTTTTTGCAAGCAATGACCTCGTCGGTAGAGCCTCTATCGGCGCATTGAGTGCCTGGGCCCAGTCACTGTCCCAGACCATGCGCACCATGGACCATCCATTTAACGCAGGTTTGATGCTGGAATCGCTTGTAGGAAAAGCCCAATCGGTTTTAAACTCGGCACATTAATCAGATTCCATGAGCACAGCCCCCACTACCCCCCCACGGCCCAGCGTCATCCAGCTCTCCATCAAGGAAAAGGCGGCGCTGTACGCTGCGTACATTCCGGTTTTTTCGGAAGGCGGCGTTTTCATTCCCACCGCGCGGGAATACGCCTTGGGCGACGATGTATACGTGTTGTTGTCTTTGCCCGAAGACATGCAGCGTTATCCCGTGGCAGGCAAGGTGGCTTGGGTGACACCGGCCAAGGCTGCGGGCGGACGTACACAGGGCGTAGGCATTACCTTCCCCAAGGACGAAAAGTCCCACGCGCTGAAGTCGAAGATTGAAGAAATTTTGGGCGCCCACATGGCGTCCGAGCGTCCCACTCAAACCATTTGAGTTTTTTGCCGTAGCCCCCAGGGCACGGCCCTGTTACAGGGCGCGAAGCATGTTTACCGACTCCCACTGCCACCTGACCTTTCCAGAGCTGATTGCCAACTTGCCAGCCATCCGCCAATCCATGGCCGATGCACAAGTGGACCGGGCCTTGTGCATCTGCACAACTCTCGAAGAGTTTCCCGAAGTTCACCAGTTAGCCACACAGTACGACAACTTCTGGTCCAGCGTGGGTGTGCACCCGGACAACGAAGGTGTCACAGAACCCACGCTGGATGATTTGCTTCAACGCGGACAGCTGCCGCGTGTGGTCGCCATAGGCGAGACCGGGCTGGACTATTACCGTCTGGGGGAACGAACCCATGCGGATATGCACTGGCAGCGCGAGCGGTTTCGCACACACATCCGGGCCGCGCGGCAGTTGCAAAAACCATTGGTCATCCATACCCGCAGTGCTTCGGAAGACACTTTGGCAATATTGCGCGAGGAGGGCGAGGACGGATCCGTCGGTTCTGCGGGTGGTGTCTTCCACTGTTTTACCGAAAGCCACGAAGTAGCCCGCCAGGCTTTGGAGCTGGGTTTCTATATTTCCTTCTCGGGCATTTTGACCTTCAAGACAGCACAGGATTTGCGGGATGTAGCGACCTGGGTGCCCATGGATCGTTTGTTGATTGAGACCGACAGCCCGTATCTGGCGCCGGTGCCATACCGCGGAAAAACCAACAATCCGTCCTATGTGCCCCACGTAGCCAAACAGTTGGCGGCTTTGAAAAATTGCAGTGTGGAGTCGATCGCCGAGGCCACCAGTGAGAACTTCAATCAGCTGTTTTCAGGTGTTATGTCATGATTATTTACATTAGATATACCTTCTATCTAATTGTTTTATTTGGATTTTCTTTAACCAACGCTGGTTCGTATGATGACTTCTTCGGTGCAGTTCAACGGGATGATGCTGCGGTCGTCCGCGGATTACTCGAGCGGGGTTTTGATCCCAACACCGTAAACCCCCAGGGTGACCCTGCACTGATTGTGGCTGTCCGTGAACCATCGCCCAAGGTGGTTGGCGCATTGCTGGAGCACCCGAAGACGCGGGTTGAGGTGCGCACCAGCAAAGATGAAAGCCCTTTGATGCTGGCCGCCTTGAAGGGTTACCACGAGCTGTGTCAGCAACTTATAAGTCGTGATGCAGACGTCAACAAGCCGGGTTGGACGCCGCTGCATTACGCGGCAACCGGTGGGCACATTGCCACGATGCGTTTGCTGCTGGACCACCATGCCTATATCGACGCGGCTTCTCCGAATGGCAGCACACCCCTGATGATGGCGGCAATGTACGGAACAGTGGACGCGATAAAACTGCTGCTGGAGGCTGGGGCGGACCCAACATTGAAGAATGCCAATGGCATCAACGCCATAGACTTTGCCCGGCAGGTACAGCGTGACGATGCTGTTTTGTTGATAGCTGCGGCCATGCGTGCACAGCGCCCCAAAGGCGCGTGGTGATACATAGCGTATAGTACTTTATACGATGTATATTATGTTAACTAAGGTCGCTGGGTAGAACACGCTTAACTACCTCAAAGAATGGCAAACGCAACGGTAGGAACGCTGGCGTCGGAAAAGGATGCACCCAGTGCCAACTCCCCTTTGCCATGCAAAACACATTCCGCACGCCGCAACAACACGTCTGAACCCTTGGTGCCCGAAAACCGCACCCAACTGCCGTAACTACTGGCGTCCACAAACACCACACTGCCGTTGCGCCACTCCAGGCGGGCGTGGATGCGGGAGACACGGGGATCGTTGACGACGAAGTCTGCGTCACGGACACGCCCCAATTGCACAGGCAGCTCAAACGATTTGAAGCGGCGGGTTGTTCCGGACCAGGTCAACTCAACTTCCCTTCCCAAGGCGTCGCGGTCGCCTGATAGCTGTGCCGGGTCCAATGCACCCTGCATGGTGAGGAAGTCCGAGGCCACATCTTCGTGCCATTCGATCTGGTAGACCACACAGGGCTCTGCGCGTCCCCGAATATTGATGGGGCCAAGTACGCGAAAACTGGCTCCCTGGGTCTCGGTCGCCAACGTCAAAGACGCAGCATTGGCCCAAATTTGGTAGGGACCGCACAGATCACACAACCGGGACGCCACATTCACGGCATCGCCATAACAGTCACCGGCAACAATCTCCACTTCACCGCTGGCAACGCCAATACGCATGGGCATGCGCAGTTCCGGCGCAGAGCGCAACATGCGTTTGGAATGGGTTCTCTGGATGTCTATGACGGCGCTGACGGCACTTTGCCCGTCGGGGAACATCGCCAAAACCCCGTCACCCAGGGTCTTGACTACACGCCCGCCGTTTTGGACACACTGTTGTGTGATCCAGGTCGTGATCTCGGTCACCGTCTCGGTTGCCAGCGCATTGCCCAAAGCCTCAAACACCGCCGTGCTGCCATGCAAGTCTGTAAATACAACGGTGGTTTGGACGCCCATTCCCGATAGTTCCGATTCTTGTCTAG
>JAZKDY010000185.1:0-13437 GCA_040387325.1 Pseudomonadota bacterium
GCCGAGAACCCCAACGAACTGGTGGTGTACGGCGGCATTGGCAAGGCGGCGCGCAACTGGCCGGCGTTTGACGCCATCCTGGACAGCCTGCGCAAGTTGCAACCCAACGAGACGCTGATGGTGCAATCCGGCAAACCGGTGGGGGTGTTCCGCACCCACGAAGGCGCACCGCGTGTGCTGATCGCCAACTCCAACCTGGTGCCCAAGTGGGCCAACTGGGAACACTTCAACGAACTGGACCGCAAGGGTCTGATGATGTACGGCCAGATGACGGCCGGTAGCTGGATCTACATCGGATCACAAGGCATTGTGCAGGGCACCTACGAGACCTTTGTCGAAGCCGGACGCCAGCACTACAACGGTGACCTGAGCGGCCGCTGGGTGCTGACTGCCGGACTGGGCGGCATGGGTGGCGCGCAGCCGCTGGCAGCCACATTCGCAGGGGCCTGCTCGTTGACTATCGAATGCCAGCAGAGCAGCATAGATTTCCGCCTGAAGACCCGTTATGTGGACGAGCAGGCCACCGATCTGGACGACGCGCTGGCCCGTATCGCCAAATACACGGCCAAGAAAAAGGCCGTTTCGATCGCCCTCTTGGGCAATGCCGCACGCATACTGCCGGCGCTGGCCGAGCGCTGCAAGGCCGGCACCGCCATCCGCCCCGACCTGGTGACCGACCAGACCTCCGCCCACGACCTGATCAACGGTTACCTGCCGGCAGGCTGGTCCGTGGAGCAATGGAAGGCCGCGCAAAAAGACCCCGCGCAACACGCCGATCTGACCGCCGCCGCCGCACGCAGCTGCGCCGACCATGTCAAAGCCATGCTGCTGTTCCAGGCCATGGGCATACCCACGGTGGACTACGGCAACAATATCCGCCAGGTGGCGTTTGACCAGGGCGTGAAGAACGCGTTCGACTTCCCCGGCTTTGTGCCCGCGTATGTTCGCCCGCTGTTCTGCCGCGGCGTAGGCCCTTTCCGCTGGGTGGCGCTGAGCGGCGACCACGAAGACATTCGCAAGACCGACGCCAAGATGAAAGAGCTGTTCCCCCACAACGCCGGCCTGCACCGCTGGCTGGACATGGCGGGCGAGCGCATCGCCTTCCAGGGCCTGCCCGCACGTATCTGCTGGATCGGCCTGGGTGAACGCCATCTGGCCGGCCTGGCATTTAATGAAATGGTCAAGAGCGGTGAACTCAAAGGCCCCATCGTCATCGGCCGTGACCACCTGGACAGCGGCTCGGTTGCATCGCCCAACCGCGAGACCGAGTCCATGATGGACGGCAGCGATGCGGTCAGCGACTGGCCACTGTTGAATGCCTTGCTCAACACGGCCAGTGGTGCCACCTGGGTCAGCCTGCACCACGGTGGAGGGGTGGGCATGGGTTATTCGCAACACAGCGGTGTGGTCATCGTGGCCGATGGCACGGCGGAAGCTGGCGAGAAGCTGGGCCGTGTGTTATTCAATGACCCGGCCACGGGTGTCATGCGCCATGCCGATGCGGGGTATGACATCGCGCTGCAGAGCGCCCAAGACAATGGCTTGAATCTGCCCATGCTGACGCAACCCGCGGCCTGAACGCATATTGCCCACCCCCTCCACGCCCCCAATTTTTAATAGAACACGACCATGAACATCCAACCCGGTCTTTTGACCCTGGCGCAACTGCGCGACCTGCATGCAACCAAGACCACGCTGACACTGGACCCCTCCGCCCGCGCCGGCATACGCGCCAGCGCCGACCTAGTGCACAAGGCTGCCCAAGGCGGCGATGCCGTCTATGGCGTGAACACCGGGTTTGGCAAACTGGCCAACCAGCGCATCGCCCAGGCCGATCTGGAAACCCTGCAGCTCAACCTGCTGCGCTCCCACGCGGTGGGCGTGGGTGAACCCATGTCCGAACCCGTGGTGCGCCTGATCCTGTTGATGAAGGCTGCCAGCCTGGCACGCGGTTATTCCGGCATCCGCGAACTGGTCATTGACCGCCTGTTTGCGTTTTACAACCTGGGCATCACACCTGTGATTCCCTGCCAGGGGTCGGTCGGCGCGTCGGGCGATCTGGCGCCATTGGCCCACCTGTGCCTGCCGCTGATCGGCGAAGGCGAAGTGTTTTTTGAAGGCAAACGCATGCCTGCTGCTGACGCGTTGGCACAGGCCAAGCTCGACCCCATACGCCTGTCGGCCAAGGAGGGCCTGGCGCTGATCAACGGCACGCAGGTGTCGACCGGCTTGGCGATTGACGCGCTGCTGTCCACCGAACGCCTGTTTGAAGCCGCCGTGATCTCCGGTGCGGTCACGCTGGACGCAGCCCGCGGCAGCGACGGCCCGTTCGACCCCCGCATCCACACAGTGCGCGGCCAACCCGGCCAGATCGCCTGCGCCGCAGCCTACCGCGCGCTGGCCGTCGGCAGCGCCATCCGCAAGTCACACCTGGAAGGCGACGACCGCGTGCAAGACCCCTACTGCCTGCGCTGCCAACCCCAGGTCATGGGCGCCTGCCTGGACCAGATGCGTTATGCCACCGATGTGTTGCTGCGTGAAGCCAATGCAGTAACGGACAACCCTCTGGTGTTTGCGGACAGCGGCACACTGCTATCGGGCGGCAACTTCCACGCCGAACCCGTGGCCCTGGCTGCTGACGCCCTGGCCGTGGTGATTGCCGAGATTGGCGCCATCACCGAGCGCCGCATTGCCATGCTGGTGGACACCGTGGTGTCACGCCTGCCCGCTTTCCTGACGCCCGAGCCTGGCCTGAACTCCGGCTTCATGATCGTGCACGTCACGGCTGCGGCGCTGGCCTCCGAGAACAAGTCTCTGGCACACCCCGCCAGTGTGGACAGCCTGCCCACATCCGCCAACCAGGAAGACCATGTTTCCATGGCCACCTTCGCCGCACGGCGCCTGCAGCAGATGCTGCGCAATACCGAATACATCGTTGCCATCGAGTTGTTGTCTGCCGCGCAAGGCATCGAGTTCCTGCGCCCGCTGCAAAGTTCACCCGTGCTGGAAGGCATCCTGGAGCTGGTGCGCTCGGTGTCACCGGCCATGATGGTGGACCGCAGCCTGGCGCCGGATATGGAGCTGGTGCGCGGGCTGATCACACAGGGCCGAGTGGGTCTGGCGGGTGAAGCGCGCATCCATGAGTTGACGGCTTTGCGCCTGGGGTGAATGGCCTTGCCTGTGTGTGGGCTGGCTGTTTCATAGAATGCAGGCATTCCCAGAACCCATCACATGTTCAGTTTTTTCAAAAAGAAGCCTCCTCCCGCTCCCCCGGTACCTGCCACCCCCCCCGCAGTAGAGCCGCCGTCCTGGACCGCACCGCCTGCCGGTGGTTCGCTGATCGGCAGCGCGCTGGTCACGCCGATTGCCATTCCCGAACCCGGCGCAACCCCGCCCGAGCGGCAAAAGTGGGTAGACAAGCTCAAATCCAGCCTCGGCAAGACGGCGGGCAGCATCTCCACCGTGTTTGGCGGCTCGCTGATCGACGAGGCGCTGTACGAAAACCTCGAAGACGCGCTGCTGATGGCCGACGCCGGTGTGCCCGCCACCCAGTACCTGCTGACCGAGCTGCGCCGCAAGGTCAATGACAGTGGTGTAACGCACCCCGTGGCGCTGAAGAACATCCTGACCGCCCTGCTGACCGAACTGCTGCAGCCCTTGCAAAAGCCGCTGGTCATAGGTGAACACAAGCCCACCGTCATCATGGTGGCTGGCGTCAATGGTGCGGGCAAGACCACGTCCATCGGCAAGTTGACCAAACACCTTTGCGACAGCCAATCCAGCGTGCTGCTGGCCGCAGCGGACACCTTCCGCGCTGCGGCGCGCGAACAACTGAGCGTCTGGGCCGACCGCAACCTGGTGGAGATCGTCAGCCAAGAGGGTGGTGATCCCGCCGCCGTGAGCTTTGACGCCGTCAGCGCCGGCAAGGCGCGCGGCAAGGACGTGGTGCTGATCGACACGGCAGGCCGCCTGCCCACGCAGTTGCACTTGATGGAAGAACTGAAAAAAATCAAACGAGTGATCCAGAAGGCAGACGGCACGGCACCGCACGAAATTCTGCTGGTGATTGACGGCAACACCGGCCAGAACGCACTGACCCAGGTGCGCGCCTTTGACGATGCCTTGAAACTGACCGGCCTGATCATCACCAAGCTGGACGGTACAGCCAAGGGCGGCGTGCTTGCTGCCATTGCGCGGGAGCGGCCCATCCCCGTCTATTTCATCGGTGTGGGTGAAAAACTGGAAGAGCTGGAAACCTTTAACGCGCGCGAGTTTGCGCAGGCGCTGCTGGGGTAAATATTTCCCCCACGGTCGCCCACTGGATTGGGGCTATCCTTGCACATTAACAAAGGAAACCGGCCGTGAAAAAAATCCTGTTCGGGCTTGCCGCCCTGGTATTGGTGGCCATGGCCTATTTGCTGCTGTGGCCAGTCCCCATAAAACCAGTGACCTTTGTGCTGCCCAAGGCACCCGGATATACCGGGCCACATGCCGTCAACACCAAACTGGCCCAGTTGAAGATCATCGACCTCAAGGGGGAGATTGGCCCGGAGCATATTGTGATGGGCCCTGATGGCAAGCTGTACACCACGGTGGCCAGTGGCAACATCCTGCGCATGAACCCCGACGGCACGGCCCAGGAGGTGTTTGCCAACACCGGCGGGCGTGTGCTGGGCTTTGACTTCGATGCACAGGGCAACCTGGTCGCCGCGGATGCCGTCAAAGGCCTGCTGTCCATAACCCCAGACCGCAAGATCACGGTGTTAACAGATAACGTCAATGGTGACCGCATCCGGTATGCCGACGCGGTGGTGGTGGCCAAGAACGGCCGCATGTATTTCAGCGACGCATCCGGCCGTTTTGCGCCCAAGGACTGGGGCGGCACCTTTGAGGCCAGTGTGCTGGACATCATCGAAGGTGCGTCCACCGGCCGGGTGCTGGAATACGACCCCGCCACCCAGGCGACCCGTGTGCTGGCCTATGGGCTGAGTTTTGCCAACGGCGTGGCACTGAGCGCCGACGAACAGTCGCTGTTTGTGACCGAGACCGGCAAATTCCGCCTGTGGAAAATCGCTACCAGCGCCAGCGGTGTGAACGTGAGCCAGACCAATCCCCTGGCCACCGTGTTGCTGGACAACCTGCCCGGTTACCCCGACAACCTGATGCGTGGCCTGGACGGCAAAATCTGGATGGGCTTTGCCAAGCCCCGCAACCCCGTGGCCGACAACATGGCCGACAAACCCTGGCTGCGCCGCCTGACGCTGCGCCTGCCGCGCGCCTTCTGGCCGGTACCCAAGTCGTATGGCCATGTGGTGGCGTTTACCGAAGACGGCAAGATCGTGGCGGACCTGCAGGACCCCATCGGCACCTACCCCGAAACCACGGCCATCACCGAGACCCGCGACCGCCTCTACGTCCAGAGCCTGCATGCCCATGGGCTGGGGTGGTTGCCCAACAAGCCTTAGGCGTCTCCATGGCAAATCAGCACCCCCCTACAAGCTCCCGTCGAAAGTTCCTCGCGACCACCGCAGCAGCCAGTCTTGTGGCCACCACCACCGCAGGTTGCCAAAAGGCTTCTGCTTCAGACCGCCAACTGGTATTTGCATCGTTCAAGGATGCCCAACGCGAAATCGACCGTCTGGCCAAGGCAGCCACACTGCGGTCCACCACGCTGTGGTCCTGGCCCCAGACACTGACCCACTGCGCCCAGAGCATTGAATACTCGTTGACGGGTTTTCCCGTCCCCAAATCAGCGCTGTTCCAGAACACTGCCGGCACACTGGCCTTCCAGTTCTTTTACTGGCGCGGGCGTATGAGCCACGATCTGGCGGAGCCCATTCCCGGCGCACCCGCGCTGGACACCAGCACCGACACAGCCCTGGCCATGGCCCGGCTGCAAAAGGCCATCGCCGACTTCCACAAACGCACAGGCCCATTGCAAGCCCACTTTGCCTACGGCGAACTGAACAAGCCCGCCTACGAACATGCCCACGCCATGCACCTGGCCAACCACCTGTCGGCCTTTGACGTGTCGTCATAACTGCCCCTTTAGTCTTGCGCAGGACTGCCGATAGATACGGTGAGTCCTCCCAACATAAAAAAGGCTTAGTGGTATGACAACATCCCTACTCCAACGACCGACGGCCCAGCTCGAACTCCTGCTGTGGAGCCGTCAGCTTCAAAAGGCGCGTTTTGACGAAGTTGCAGCGCTGCGCTTCCTCTCCAACGCCATCGTTTCCACGCGGGATGCCAAAACGCGTGAACTCAGCCCGATAGGCCGGTACCTGATGGCGCATGAAGGCATATACGCCCTGTGCCTGGGCACCATCTACCTGCATGGCCTGCTGCCGCGCGAACAGGAGGGCAGCCGCTCCATGGCGTTGCAACTGGCGTTTGAGCTGCTGGACATGACGGTCGATGACCTGCACGACATGCTGCTGGCCAACCGGCATCTGGAAGAAATCGCCGGCCTGGCCCATGCCAACGTGGGCGAAACCAGTGTGCAAGACCTGATCGCACTGGGCGACCGCGCCCTGGACCAGGCGCGGCTGGTCTACCCCGACTGCTTTTACTGAGTAGGCCGGCACCCTGGCCGCCTGCGGGCGGCGGGGGCCGCCTTCATGGACAATCGAGGGTTTCGCAATAGCCACCCACACCCTCCGCCATGACCGCACCCCTCCCCCACCTCCTGCCACGTATAGAACTCGAATCCGCCCCCAACCCCACCGCCGCCGTCATCTGGATGCACGGCTTGGGCGCCGATGGCAATGACTTCGCCAGCCTGGTACCGCAACTGGACTTGCGGGGCTGCCCCGCCATCCGTTTTGTCTTTCCCCACGCGCCCAGCATCCCGGTGACCCTGAACGGTGGTTATGTGATGCCCGCCTGGTACGACATCATGGGTCTGGGCCAGGTGGACCGCCAGGACAGCGCCGGCATCCAGAAATCTGAAAAAGACATCACTGCCCTGGTGGAGCATGAAGTGGCGCGCGGTATTCCGTATGAACGCATCGTGCTGGCGGGTTTCAGCCAGGGCTGCGCCATGGCGCTGCACACCGGCCTGCGCCTGCCGCAGCGCATTGCCGGCATCATGGCCCTGTCAGGCTACCTGCCGCTGGCCGACCGCTTTGCCAGCGAGCGCACACAGGCCAACACCAGCACGCCCATCTTCATGGCCCACGGCACACAAGACCCGGTCGTCGTGCTGGCCCGCGGTGAAGACTCGCGCGACGCTTTGGCGGCACTGGGCCACCCGGTGCAATGGCACACCTACCCCATGCCACACAGCGTGTACCCGCGCGAGGTAATGGACATCTCTGCTTTCCTGAAACAGGTCTTGGGAGCGTCTGCCAGTGGCGAGTAAATCTGGCGGCCTGACGCTGGGCATTGACTTCGGCACCTCCAACTCGGCCGCCGCGCTGATCGGTGCGGACGGGCAGATGCACACCATCGCGCTGGATGGCGACCGGGCCGAGATGCCCACCGCTTTGTTCTTCGCCAGCGAAACCCACACGGTGTTGTATGGGTCAGAGGCCATGCAAGCCTACCTGGCCGGCACCGAAGGCCGCCTGCTGCGCTCCCTGAAAAGCCTGCTGGGCAGCCGCCTCATGGACGAGTACACCGCGGTCAACGGCCAGAGCATGCGTTTTTTCGACATCGTGGTGCTGTTCTTCAAGGAACTCAAGCGCCGCTGCGAGGCCCAGGTGGGCCAGCCCCTGACCCGTGCCATGCTGGGTCGCCCGGTGCACTTTGTCGATGACGATGCCGACCGCGACGCACTGGCGCAAGAGACATTGGGCCGCGCCGCGCTGGAGGCCGGTTTTACCGAGATCGCTTTCCAATTGGAGCCCATTGCCGCTGCGCTCGACTACGAACAACGGGTGGCGCAGGAAACCACTGCGCTGGTGGTGGACATTGGCGGCGGCACGTCCGACTTCACCGTCATCCGACTGAACCCGGCGCGCAGCACAATCAGCGACCGCACGGCCGACATCCTGGCCACCACCGGTGTGCACATAGGCGGCACCGACTTCGACCGCCTGCTCGATTTGTCCACCGTGATGCCCTTGCTGGGCTACCGGCACATCGGCACCGGCGGGCGCCCGGTACCCAATAGTGTGTTTTTTGACCTGACCACCTGGCACCTGATCCACCAGGCCTATACCCGCAAGGCCATGCACTTTGCGAAGGAACTGTGGACCGACTACACCGACCAGACCCTGCACGCCCGCCTGATGGACGCACTGGAGGGCCAGCACGGCCACCGCATGCTGGCGGGCGTAGAGGCGGCCAAGATTGCCTGCTCGATTTCGGGGGACGACGCACTGGTCGACCTGGACTTCCTGGGCCACGGACCCAGTGAACACCTGGGTGCCACCGTCAGCGCGCCCGGTATGGCCGACACATTGCAGCAGGCGCTGAACCAGGTCGTGGAATGTGCCCAGCTCTGCGTGCAGCGCTCCGGCTTGCCTGCCGTGGACGCTGTTTACCTGACCGGCGGCTCCTCTGCGTTGCACCCCTTGGTGGAGGCCCTGCGCACGGCCATGCCCAGCGCCACGCTGGTGGAAGGCAACCGCTTTGGTGGGGTGGCGGCGGGGTTGGGCGTTGCAGGGGCGGCAGCACGGGCTTGAGTCATGGTCATAATGCTATCAAATATATAGCTATATAGGTATAATCGACGGGGGCTATAGGCCAGTTTTGCTTAAGCTTCTTCCTCAATACATCCCATGACCACACCGCCAGCCCCACCCCACTGGTCCACCCTGCCCAACGCCCCTGCTCCCGGCACGGACCTGCTGTGCAACCGGGATGCACTGCCAGACGGTCAGGCCACGCTGTGGGAGCTGGACACCGGCGGCGGGCTGGGGCAGGCGTTCAAACTGGTGTTGCTGCGCAGCGGAGCGGATGTCACCGCCTTCGCCAACCGCTGTGCCCATTTTGGTGTGCCCCTGGCAACCAAGCAGTCCCAGCTGATCTTCACACCCCTGGTCAGCATCACCTGCAATGTGCACTACGCCCGCTACCGCTGGGCCGACGGGGTGTGTGAGGGCGGGGAATGCGCGGGCGAGTCCCTGGTCCCGGTGCCCCTGCACATGGCGGACAACGGGGACCTGCGGATTGCCATACCGGGCGGGTAATATCAGCTGGCCAGGCTGGCGGTACGCTTGCGGTTCTGTTTGGGGCAGTCCTGGCGGAAATCGCCAGACCAAGACCATACCAGCATCCTCTCTCGCAGGGACAACCGCCCTGCAGCGCCCATAAAGACCTCGGACGGCAAGGACAGGCGCTCCGCACCGCCACAGGTGGTACGCAATAATTTACACAAAAGTAGAAAAAACCCTAACACTGGTATTAAATTGGTATGTTAAGATATTCCCACGTTCAATCGGCACCCAATCTTGGTGCGGCAAAGCAAATCGAAAACAGCAATGATTAAGTATTTGTTGGGTGTAGACGGTGGTGGCACCGGTACCCGCGTTCTATTGGCCACCCGCGGTGGAGCCGTCATGGCCCAGGCGAGTGCCGGGCCGTCCGCGCTGGGGCAAGGGGTGGCTGCGGCGTGGCGCAATATTCTGGCGGCCGTACACCAGGCGTTCGCATTGGCCGAGCTGCCGGTACCGGATTGGTCCCAGTGCGCGCTGGGTGCGGGCCTGTCGGGCGTGCACCACCAGCCCTGGTGTGACGAATTTGTCGCCAACAACCCCGGTTTTGCCCGTATTGCCGTAGAAAACGATGCCTATATCGCCCTGCTGGCCGCCCACCGGGGCTTGCCCGGTGCCATGGTGGCTGCCGGCACCGGCAGCGTGGGTGAGGCCCTGTATGCAGACGGTACGCGCCACCAGGTCAGCGGCTGGGGATTTCCAGTCGGTGACGAAGGCAGCGGGGCCTGGCTGGGCCTGCGCGCCGTGTCGCACGCGCAGCAGGTGATGGACCACCGCCTGCCCGGTAGTGCCCTGGCGACCCACATCCACCAACAGTGTGGCAACCACCGCGACGCCTTGCAGGCCTGGTGTGCCTCGGCTGGCCAAAACGAATATGCGCAATTGGCACGGGCGGTGTTTGAATCGGCAGCCAGCGACCCTGTTGCGGAGCAGTTGCTCACAGAAGCTGCAACCGCCATAGAACGCATGGCCGCCGCGCTGGACCCTCAAGGCGCACTGCCACTGGCCATTTTCGGCAGTGTGGGGCGCCAACTCTTGCCGCGACTGGCTAGCGCTACCCGCGCCCGCTGCATCGCTTCACCCCAGGACGCCGTACACGGTGCCCTGACGCTTGTTCACCAATCATTGGAAAAATCCCCATGACACCAGGCGAAGTTTTGACTTTTGAGCCAGACACCCGGGATAGCTCACCCATTTATATGCAGTTGGCCCGCAAGCTGGCCCAACTGATACGCGAAGGCCACTACAAACCCGACGAGGCCCTGCCCTCCGAGCGGCTATTGGCCGAGACGCTGAACGTGTCACGTGTCACCGCCCGCTCGGCCATCGACCAATTGGTGTCGCAGGGCATGATCGTGCGCCGGCGTGGCTCGGGCAACTACATCGCTCCCATGCTGGAGCAACCGCTGTCGCAACTGACCAGCTTCTCCGAGGAGCTGCTGCGCCGGGGCTACACGCCGTCGTCGCGCTGGCTGGAGCGCAAGATCGACGTGGCCATGACAGACGAGCAGCTGTCGCTGGGCCTGTCCACCGGTGAAAAAGTGGTGCGGCTGGAGCGCCTGCGCCTGGCCGACAACGTCATCATGGCCTACGAGGTCAGCGTGCTGCCACAAAGCATCGTGGCCGACCCCATGCTGATCGGCAATTCGCTGTACGAATACCTGGACAGCGTGCAGCAGACACCGGTGCGCGCGCTGCAACACATCCGCGCGCTCAACGCGCAGCCGCGCCTGGCCGAGCAGTTGGGCATTCCGGACCGACAGGCAGTGCTGTTCATCACCCGTATTGGTTACCTGGAATCCGGCCAGGCCGTCGAGTTGACCCACTCCTACTGCCGCAGCGACTACTACGACTTCGTTGCGGAAATGAGGCGCGAACGATGAGTGCTGTCGTAGTTGGCAACATCCTGACGCCGTCCGGTTTTGTCCACGGGTCCATCGCCTTCACACCCGAGGGGCGCATCGACCACATCCACGGCAAGGCGATCAGCGAAGAAGCGGCCCGCGCATCGGGTGAGCCGCTGGTGCTGCCCGGCTTTATCGACCTGCATGTGCATGGCGCCGGTGGACGCGACATCATGGAAGGTGGCGACGCTGCGGCGCGCATCAGCCAGGTCCATGCGCAGCATGGCACCACGTCCATCCTGGCCACGACGATGACCGCGCCGATGGACGACCTGGTGTCAGCCATGCAGGCGCTGACCGGCATTTGCCAGCAACGCGCACCCGGTGGTGCACGGGTGCTGGGTGTGCACCTGGAAGGCCCTTACATCAATGACGGAAAACTCGGTGCCCAACCCGCTTTCGCGCGGCCGGTGCAGACGGCGGAGCTGAGCCAGCTCAACGCACTGGCACCCATCCGCGTCATCACCCTGGCGCCCGAGGTGCCGGGCAATATGGACCTGATCGAATCGCTGTGTGATGCCGGCTACCGCGTGCAGATCGGCCACAGCCTGGGCACCTACGACGACGGCGTGCAAGCGCTGGCCAAAGGTGCGCGCAGCTTCACCCATTTGTTCAATGCGATGACGGGCCTGCACCACCGCGAGCCCGGCATGGTGGGCGCGGCGCTGGCCCATGCGCAATATGCGGAATTCATCCCCGACCTGATCCACGTGCACCCCGGCGCGATCCGTGTGGCGATCCGATCCATACCCTGCCTGTACTGCGTGACCGACTCCACGGCCGCCACCGGCATGCCCGATGGCGAGTACCGCCTGGGCAGCCACCAGGTGTTCAAGTGCCTGGGCGGTGTGCGCCTGGCCGATGGCACGCTGGCCGGCTCCACGCTGACGCTGGACCAGGCCCTGCGCAACCTGGTGGACACGATGGGTCTGTCGATTCTGGACGCCTCCAAACGCGTCTCCACCCACGCGGCCGACTACCTGGGCGTGGTAGACCGCGGCCGCCTGGCCACTGGCGCATGGGCCGATGTTGTCGTGCTGAACCGGGACCTCCAATTGCAATCCATCTACATCGAAGGACATTCCGTTGAACACACTGATGCTCTCTGAAGCGCGCGAAGCAGCGCAGGCCGTGGCCCACCAACTGGCCCACAACGACAAGGACTACTCGGATTTTGGTGCACTGCTGCGCGAACAGAATCCAGCCGCGGTGTTGACCGTGGCACGCGGCAGCTCGGACCACGCGGCACACTTTCTGGCCTACCTGGTCATGGCCCGCATGGGACGGTTGGTCACTTCGCTGCCCATGTCGCTTATCACGCTATACCAGTCACAGATAACCTGCAAGGGTCTGGTCTCCATGGCGTTTTCGCAGTCCGGCCAAAGCCCGGACCTGGTTGCACCCACCCGCTACTTCACCGCAGGCGGCGCCGTGACAGCGGCCTTTGTCAACAAGGAAGACTCGCCATTAGCCCAGGCCGCGCAGTGGGTGTTCCCCTTGCACGCCGGAACCGAGGCCAGCGTAGCGGCCACCAAGAGTTATATCGCCCAGCTGGTAGCAGGTGCCCGGATCGTCGCGGCGTGGCAGGATGATCTGGTGCTGCAGTCCGCACTGTCGGCATTGCCGGGTGTTTTGTCCCGTGCGGCACACATGGACTGGTCGGTCGCGGTGGACGTGTTGCACAACGTGGACCGGCTGTTCGTCATCGGCCGGGGCACCGGCATGCCGGTGGCGCTGGAAGCTGCGCTCAAGTTCAAGGAGACCTGTGGCATACAGGCCGAAGCCTTCTCCAGCGCCGAAGTCAAACACGGCCCCATGGCCCTGATCGACGAGGGCTACCCCTTGCTGGTGTTTGCCCCACGCGGTCCGGCACAGGCCGGCCTCTTGGCCCTGGCCGAAGAGATGCGCCTGCGGGGTGCCAAGGTGCTGCTGGCGGCACCGGTGGGTACACCGGGCGCCAACCTGCCCATCGTAGAGACGGCTTCCATTGACCTGGACCCGATTTCACTGATCCAGAGCTTCTACCCCATGGTCGAACAACTGGCACGCGCCCGTGGCCGCAACCCCGACGAGCCACGCTTTCTGGCCAAGGTCACCAAAACGCACTGAGCACCGGGCACCCAACCATGCAACACACAAACCTGCATCCCGGGCAACTGGTGATGGTGGACATGGAGGGCACGTCCCTCGATGCCGACACGGCCAACTTTCTGCGCACCCACCACATCCGTGCAGTGTGCCTGTTCCGCAAAAATCTGGGCACAGCGGCCGAGGTGCGCAAGCTCACCGCCGACCTGCGCGAGGTGATGGGCCCACTGGCCCTGATCGGCATAGACCAGGAAGGTGGTTCCGTCATCCGCGCCACGTTCCTG
>JAZKDY010000185.1:13447-30720 GCA_040387325.1 Pseudomonadota bacterium
GCAGGCGCCCGCCGCCATGGCACTGGGAGCCAGCGGCGATCTGGAGCAGGCACAACACGTGGGTGCGGCCGTATCCCGCGGTTTGCGCAGTCTGGGTATCAACTGGAATTTTGCGCCAGTGGCGGACGTCAACAACAACCCGGCCAACCCGGTCATCGCCGAGCGCAGTTTCTCCGCCGACCCGGTGGCCGTGGCCCGCATGGCGGGCGCCTGGATGGAAGGTGCCATGTCCGAAGGCGTGGCCTGTTGCATCAAACACTTCCCAGGCCATGGCGACACACATACCGATTCCCACCGCGCCCTGCCCACAGTGGACAAATCCCTGGCAGAACTGGAGCAGCTGGAACTGGTGCCCTTCCGCGCCCTGGCGGGCACTGCACCGGCCGTGATGACGGCCCACATCGTCTACCCGCAGATCGACCCCGAACACCCCGCAACCCTGTCGCGCAAGGTGCTGACCGGCGTACTCCGGGAGGCCATTGGCTACAGCGGCGTGGTGATCACCGACGCGCTCATGATGAAGGCTGTTTACGACCGCTACGGCCATGCCCGCGCCTCGGTACTGACCCTGCAGGCGGGTGCCGATCTGGTGTTGGCCCAGGGTGAGCGCTCCGAACAGCTTGCGGCCCTGCAAGCCATTGGTGCAGCGCTGGACCGTGGTGATCTGGACCTTGCCGCCATGCAGAGCGCACGCGACAGCGTGGACGCCCTGGCCCGGCGCTTTCCGCTGCGCACCGAAACCTATGGCGAAACGCAACGCGCCCAGGACCTGGCGCTGATGAATACCGCGTGGGCCCGCGGCCTCACCGCCGTTGGTGCGCCCGCCGCGCCCAGCCGCAACCAGCCCCTGCGGGTGATTGCCCAAGCCTCGGTGGCCAGCGACGGCGTGTCCGAAGCCGGCCTGCCGCTGGAGCAGGTGCAGGCGCTGTTCTGCGGTTTCGACGACGTGCAATACCTGCCGGTGACCACACTGCATGACCTGGATGTCAGCACCCTGCCGCGCGACGGGCGCTGCAACGTGCTGGTCTCCAACCACCACGGGCGCTACGGCGCATCCAGCACCGCGGCTGGTGTGGATCTGCACCTGGCCATTTGGAACCCGTTCCAGGTCATGGACATCCGCGCCCCCGCCATCGTGACCTGGGGGTATGCCGACGGCGCCATGGTGGCACTCAAGGCCTGGCTACAGGGCGAAGCCGCAGCGCCCGGCGTGGCGCCTGTGGAACTGACACACGCCTGAACCGGCGCTTCATTGACTGACTGGACTCTCACCCATGACCACAGACACCAACGCCCCCGCACGCTCACCCATCACCTGGGTTGCCAGCCTGTACTTTGTGCAGGGCATGCAGTTTTTTGTGGTCATGCTGATTGCCGGCCTGATGTTCAAGAACATGGGTGTGGCCAACGACCAGATCGCGCGCTGGACCGGCCTCTTGGGTCTGGCCTGGGCCTTCAAGCCGCTGTGGAGTCCGTTCCTGGAAATGGCACGCAGCAAGAAGCTGATCGTGGTGGCAATGCAGTTCACCGGCGCGGCGGGTCTGGGTTTGATGGCGGTGGCGCTGCAACTGCCCATGTATTTTGCGGCCAGCATCGCAGTCTTTTTTGTGCTGGCCTATGCCTCGGCCACACACGACATTGCCTGCGATGGTCTGTACATGGCCAGCCTCAACGACAAGCAGCAGGCGGCCTATGCCGGCTGGCAGGGCGCGTTCTTCAACGCATCCAAATTCCTGACACTGGGCGGCCTGCTGGTGCTGGCGGGGCAGCTGGAAACCCGTTTTGGGGTGTTCAATGCCTGGTCCGCGATCTTTGTGCTGCTGGCGGTGGTGCTGGCGGCACTGGCCAGCTACAACGCATGGGCCCTGCCCGGCACCCTGAACACCGAACATACCGACCTGAGCGCCGCCAGTGTGTTGCGCACGCTCTTGGAAGTGGTGAAAGACTTTCTGCAAAAGCCCGGCATCTGGCTGGCGATTTTGTTCATCGTGCTGTTCCGCTTTGCCGAAGGCCAGGTGCAGACCATTGGTCCCCTGTTCCTGCTGGAGGCACGCGACAAGGGCGGCCTGGGGCTGACCACCGAACAGGTGGGCGGTATCTATGGCACGGTGGGCACGGCAGCCTTTCTGGTCGGCAGTATTCTGGGTGGTTACTTCACATCATGGCTCAGCCTGCGCCGCGCCATGCCGATACTGATCGTGGCCATGGCAGTGCCCAACGTCGTCTTTTATTACCTGGCCTGCGCATTGCCCAGTGACACCATCCACATCGGCGCTGCGGTGGCGGTTGAGATGTTTGGTTACGGCTTTGGTTTTGTCGGCATGATTTTGTTCATCATGCAGGCGGTGGCGCCCGGGCGCTTCCAGACGGCCCATTACGCACTGGGTTCCGGTGTCATGCAGTTGGGCTTCATCATCTCCAAGACCATCAGCGGCGACATCCAGATCAGCATGGGTTACGAGCACTTCTTTTTGTGGACCATTGCCTGCGGTGTGCCGGCCCTGGCCCTGATGTTTTTTGTCAAGTTCCCGGCGCCGCAAGCCCCTGGCAACTGACTGGATTGCCATGCACCACACCAAGCGTTTATTCCACTCTGCGGCGCTTGCGGTCGCTTGCATAGCCACCCTGCCTGCGGTGGCAGCCCCGGTGGGCGGTCTGTTTTTTGATGACTTCAGCCAGTCCCATGCGCAAGCCCTGGGTGCCAAGGGCTGGACGCTGCGCCATGCCGTGGGCCACCCGGGCATCGCCGGCGCCCGCTGGGGTCCGGACACCATTGCCCTGGTACCAGACCCCAAGCTGCGGGGCAACCAGTTCCTGCGCCTGCGGGCCAGCACCGATGGCACACCTGCCGGTACCAGCCAGGCCCAGATCTGCCACGCCCGCAAGTACTTCGAAGGCACCTACGCAGCGCGCATCCGTTTCTCGGACGAACCGGTCAGCGGCGACGATGGTGATGTGGTGGTGCAGACCTTTTACGCGGTCAGCCCCTTGAAGCACGACTTCGACCCCGAGTTCAGCGAGGTGGACTGGGAATACCTGCCCAACGGTGGCTGGGGTGACCCCACCACCCGCCTGTACGGCATTACCTGGCAAACGGTGCGCATCGAACCGTGGCAGGCCCACAACCAGGCCCACCAGGAAAAACGCTCCGTGGCAGGGTGGCGCACGCTGGTCCTGCAGATACAGAACGGCAAGACCCGCCACTACCTGGATGGCGTTTTGTTGGCCGAGCACGGCGGTAGAAATTACCCCTCGGTGCCCATGTCCATCAATTTCAACCTCTGGTTTTCTCCGGGTGGTCTTTTACCGGTATCAAAATTACCACGGGTTTACGAACAGGATGTGGACTGGGTTCTGCATGCCAAAGACCAGCTGCTGACGCCGGCGCAGGTCGATGCCCAGGTGCAGTCTTTGCGCACCAGTGGCCAAGCTTTCATTGACCAGATAACACCCGGAACGCCGGTTTTACCCAGCACCTGCGACTTCTAAAAAAGAGCCTATTTAGGGTTTTCACTAAGCTGCCGTACCACGAAATTTCTTGCAAAAAATCATAATTGGTAGCATAGTGGCATCTTCAATATGCCACATGGTATTGATTTCCTGAGCGATGGGGGCTGCCTGAATCGGGGGCGAACGCAGTCTGTTTGGTGGGCAGGAGGATTGACTTCTCCTGCCCCCTTTTTTTGCACTCCACCACCTGTAAAACATTCCACCACCATGGCCCCACGACCCCATTTCGCCCACCAACCCGCCAGACTGCTGCGCACGCTCGCCCTAGGCGTCCAGTGTTGTGCCTTGCTGGCCTGCGCGTCCGCACCACCGCCGCCGGTGGCACAGGCCACCGCACCGCAGCATCGTTTCGTTTATGGGCCTTACAAACACCTGAACATGGCGGTCAATCCGCAGAACCCGGTCGCCACCACCCAGGTACTGGGTACACCCCAGGTACTGGCGTCCACACCACGTGCGGTGTTGATGCCGGCTGCCTCGGCATTGACCTTGGCCTTTGCCTCGGGCGAATGTGGCCAGGAAAAATGGGGCGACCTGGCGGCCCAGGCCGTCGCCGACGCGAACATCGCCGCGCTGAACCGTGCCGGCCTGCCCTACATCATCTCCACCGGGGGTGAGGGCAACATCTTCACCTGCGGTACAGATGCCGCGATGGAGCAGTTTGTCACGCGTTACGCATCACCCATGCTGCTGGGTTTCGACTTCGATATCGAAGCCGGCCAGACGCCCGAGATGGTGCGCAGCCTGTTGCAGCGCATCAAGGTCGCCCAGGTGCGCAGACCCCATTTGCGCATGAGTTTCACCGTGGCAACCTATGCCGCCAGTGATACGGGCCAGGCCAGCCTGAACGCCCAGGGCCAGCAGGTTCTGGCGGCCATCCGTGCCGTCCAACTCGACAACTATTTCATCAACCTGATGGTAATGAACTACGGCCCGGCCAAAACCGCCAACTGTGTGGTGCGCGAAGGCCGTTGCGACATGGCCGCATCCGCAGCCCAGGCGGTGCAGAACCTGCACAGCCGCTACGGCATTCCCAAGGCACAGATCGAGGTCACCGCCATGCTGGGCATCAACGATGTGGTGGAGAACGTGTTCACCCCGGCCGATGCCACCGCCCTGGCGCGCCTGGTGCGGCAGGAACAATTGGGTGGCCTGCACTTCTGGTCGCTGGACCGCGATGGCCCCTGCGCGGGCGGCGCGACGGCCGTATCTCCCACCTGCAGCAGCTTGAATGCCCACAGCCCGCTGGCCTTCTCAAAGGCTTTCGCTGAGGGCCTGCGCTAAGCTTGGGCATGCCAGCACACTCCAACATACAAACCACGGCACACGCAGGCCACACCTGCCTGCAATTGGCCACCCGGCACGGAACGGCAATCGTCGCCCTGCACGGTGGCCACCTGGTGTCGTGGCTACCCGCCGGACAGCGCGAGGTGTTCTGGCTTTCCGGCGCATCCCGCCCGGCGCCCGCGGCCATACGCGGTGGTGTACCCATCTGCTGGCCCTGGTTTGGCAAGCAGGGCATGCCACCCGGCGCCATGCAACACGGGCCGTTGCGCAACCGTCCGTGGGAAGTCAACGCCGTGCACGCCGACAGTGCCGAACGGGTCAGCATCACACTCGTGCCCGCTCGCGCTTCGCAGGCCGATGATCCCCTGCTGCAATTTGCCCCCCACCTGCGGGTGGCCCTGCAGATTGATCTGGGGGAGAACCTGGTGCAGACACTGGAAACCCACAACCACGGCCCACAAGCTTTCAGGCTGACGCAGGCCCTGCACAGCTACTTTGCGGTGCAGGACGTTACACAGGTGCGATTCACCGGACTGGCAGGGCTGCGTTTTGAAGACAAGTTGCTGGGCACCACAGGCACGGTGCAACAGGGCGACTTTCGGCTCGACACCGCATGTGACCGCATCTACCAGCACACCACCCCTAAACCGTCGCAGCACTACACACTGCACGACGAACTGTGGCAACGGCGTATACACATCCGCACCCAGGGTAGCCAGTCGGTCGTGGTGTGGAACCCCGGGGCAGAACAGGCCCGCAGCATGGTGGATGTGCCGGATGCAGCCTGGCAGGACTTTTTGTGTGTGGAGGCCACCAATGCCGGTCAGGACGATGTGGTGATGCTGGCGCCCGGCGGCCAGCACCGCCTGACGCAAACCCTGGCTGTGGAGTCCTGGCAGCCCTGAAAACGCCCTGAACGGGCACCGCCTCGCCCGTGAAACAATAGCGGGCATGACTGCTTCCACCAGCCACACCCCAAGCGCCCCCACACGTGGCACCCAGCAACTGGTACTGCTGGGCGCCGGCCACGCCCACCTGCAGGTCCTGGCCCAACTGGCCGCCCAGCCCCTGCCGGGCACCGTCGTCACGCTGATCACACCGCACCCGCGCCAACTGGTGGCCAGCCGGGTGCCGGGTTTTGTGGCGGGCCACTACCCCCTGCAAGACTGCGTCATTCCGCTGGAACCACTGGTCCAGCGCAGTGGCATTCGCTGGCTGCAGCGCAGCGTGACCGCGGTCAACGCCCAAGCGCAAACCGTACAACTGGACGACGGCAGCACCGTTGCGTTCGACTGGTTGTCGGTCAACACCGACCCGGTCCAGGACCGGGAGCAGATCGAGCACGACATGCCGGGCGCCCGCGAACACGCGCTCTTCATCCGCCCCGTCGAAGCCTTTACCGCCCTGTGGCCACGGGTTGCCGAAATGGGTGACGCCCGCCCCTTGCGCATCGCCATGATTGGTGCCGGTGCTGGCAGCCTGGAAATGGCGCTGGCGGTGCGCCACCGGCTGCCCCACTGCGCCGTCACCCTGGTCTGCGGCGCCCAGCCCCCGGGGGCCAACCACTCCCCCGCCGTGCAGCAGCGGTTGCAGGCCATTCTCAAAAAACGCAACGTCACCGTGCTGCAGGATGTGGCGGTGGGTCTGCGGGCCGATTCCGTACAACTGGGGTGTGGGGCCGACCTGGCCTGCGACGTACCGCTGCTGGCCACCCGCGGGCAGGCCCCGCAATGGCTGACCAGCAGTGGCCTGGCGCTGGATGACCACGGTTTTCTGGCAGTGGACATGTACCAGCGCTCCACCAGCCACAGCCGGGTCTTTGCGGCCCTGGATGCCAGTACCCGTGTGGACCGGGCGCTGGCACGCAGCGGTGTGCATGCGGCGCGTGCCGGTGCGGCACTGGTCTACAACCTGGCGGCCGTTGCCGCAGGCACGGCGCTCAAACCCCACCAGCCGCCCCCTGCCAGTTTGAACCTGCTGGCCTGCGGCGACCGTTATGCGCTGGGCACCTGGAAAAAATTCAGCGCACAGGGCTGGTGGCTGTGGTGGTTCAAACATTGGATAGACAGCCGTCACATGGCCCGCCACCGTCTGCCTGAATGAAATCAGCCCGTATCCCCCGGGAAATATAGGGGTTGCGCTACATTATTAGTAGCATTCATCGCCCAGATCAAACCACCTGCAAACCGACACCGGGGTTTTGCGCCTGGCGGGCACACACCACACCAATCTCCGCCGCAGCGCCAAAACCATGGCGCGCAAAAATCTCCAGCACCGCCGCCACGGCTTCCGGCGCACAACTCACCAGCAGACCACCACTGGTCTGCGGATCGCTGAGCAGAGCCTGGTCAACCGCGGCAAAGCCTGCGGGCAAGGCAACCTCGTGCCCATACCCCGCCCAGTTGCGACCGGACGCGCCGGTGACCATGCCGGCGCTGGCCAGGGCATGTACACCGTCGATCAGGGGCACCCGCGCCCAATCCAGTTGCACCACACACTGCGCCCCCCGGGCCATCTCCAGCGCGTGCCCGGCCAGGCCAAAACCGGTGACGTCGGTCAGCGCGTGTACGCCGTCCAGTGCCGCCAGCTCGGGGCCTGGCGTGTTGAGCTGGGTGGTGATTTCCAGCATGCGGGCGTAACCCGCCGCGTCCAGCGCTTCTTTCTTCAAGGCTGCCGACAAAATGCCCACGCCCAGCGGTTTGCCCAAAATCAGCCGGTCGCCCACCCGTGCATCCGCATTGCGTTTGACACGTTTGGGGTGGACCAGCCCCAGCGCGACCAGGCCGTAAATAGGCTCCACCGAATCAATGGTGTGGCCACCGGCAATGGGAATGCCCGCCGCCTTGCACACCGCCGCCCCGCCGGCCAGTATCTGGCCTATGGTCTCCACTGACAACACGTTGATGGGCATGCCCACCAGCGCCAGCGCCATGATGGGCGTGCCGCCCATGGCATACACGTCGGAGATGGCATTGGTGGCGGCGATGCGCCCAAAGTCAAACGGGTTGTCCACGATGGGCATGAAAAAATCGGTGGTGGCGATCAGCGCCTGCTCGGCATTGAGCTGGTACACCGCCGCATCGTCCGCCGTCTCGATGCCCACCAGCAACTCGGGTGGCAAGGGCATGGCGGTGGTGGTTTTGAGGATCTGCGACAACACACCGGGGGCGATCTTGCAGCCACAACCCCCGCCGTGGGACAGGGAGGTCAGGCGGGGCTCGGAGGTGGTGGTCGGGTTGCCGGGTGTTTGGGACATGGACTGGATCGCAATCGTGGTAACGGGCGCCGGACAACAACAGCCCGCAGCATCCCAACATCCATTCTCACTTAACCTGAAACCGCGCCAACATTCTGCGTGTCATGGAAAACGGCGCACGACCGTCACGCCCGCATACAGACTGCGACCGGCCGCGGCCTCAAAGTACCGGCCATTACCCTCATTCACAATCACCGAGCCCGCGAATACACGGTTCGCCGCGTTGTCGATCCGCACAAACTCGCTTATTTGCCAGGCACCTGATGTCTGCTGGAATTTTGCTCCCAGATTGAGAACGGTGTAGGCGTCGGCCTGCTCGCTGTTGGTGTCGTTGGCGGTGATTTGCCCCATGTGCCGGACTTCCATCGTGAAAACACCGGGCAGCGTTTTCGGCTCCCACGCAAGCTGCACAAACAGTTGCCGCCCTGGAATGCCGGGTATGCGATTTCCAGCGGGTATGGACAGCGTAGGCGTGGCGCAGGGACTGGTTGCACACGTCCTGAAGCTGTCGCGGTAAGTGGCGTCCATCAGCGTGAGGGCGGACGTCAAGCTGACCCCACCCCCCAACTGGGCCTCTGCAGACAACTCCAGACCCTGCCGCAGGCTGCGACCTGCATTCTGGAACGTCGACCGCCCACCCGTGTTGGACAGCACCGCGATTTCCTTGTCTGTACGGATATCAAACACCGCTGCAGTCCAGGCCGTATCGGCATGGCGACTGCGCAGGCCCACTTCGCTGTTTCGGCTTTGGCTGGCCTGCAAGCGGCTGTTCAAGCCGCTTGCGCCTGAAGCCTGGTAGGCCACTTCATTCAGGGTAGGCGTCTCAAAGCCCAGACCGGTACTCGCATAGGCCTGCAGCGAATCCGTCAGACGGCAACGCAGTCCGATGACAGGCATGGTCCCGGAATACTCGCTGGATCCGCTGTCATCGGGGTTGCCAGCCACGACGTAATGGTCGGTGGAGGTCATGCGCACACGGGACTGCCGCAGCCCTGCGGCGGCCGTCCACGCTGCACCTTCCCATTCAATCTGGCCATACGGATCCAGCGTGGTGGCGGTGTTGCTCTCGTCGCGCCGCAAGCGACCGGCAACACCCAATTGACCTGGTGCCGTGGCCGTGCCAGAGAAGTTGTCAAACCCGCGTCGTTTTTCATCTTGCCAATCGGACGCCAAACCAACAGATGCGGTCAGGCGCCCGATGCCCCACTCACGGTCGATACGCCAGCGTGTATTGATGCCGCCGTAGCTGCGGTCCAAATCGATCACCCCACCCGGGCTGGTGGCTGCCGCCTGGGTCGCAGCCGGAATCGCCTGGTGCTGGATCACCGCACGTCGCCCCGCGTAGCCCATGAACTCCAGCCGTTGCCCATCGCCCAGACGGTGCTCCCAGGCCGCGCCCACCTGGGTTTGGTCAAACCCTTTGCGGGTGTTGAACATGTTGGCGTTTGGGGTGGTCTGGTAAGGGTTGGCTGCATACTCTGCGCGGGACAGTCCCAGTGGGTCCTGGGCAGTGCCGGTTTGCCGGTTGACGATGGCCACCACACGTCCGTCGTCATAGGCGTGTGACAGTTTGAGGTAACCCGTGTCGCGCCGTGCGGCCGATTGCGGCCGCAAGCCATCGGTAGCAAAGTGAGACGCATCCAGCGCGTAGTTCAGGGAACCCACCGTGCCGTGTGCCTGGGTCGATATCCGTCGCAGGCCATCGGCCCCACCCGCCACACCCGCATGCAGACTGGCGGGTGAACGCCCTTCGGCGGTGTACAGCGCAATCACACCCCCTGCGGAACTGCCGTAGAGCGCTGCAAAGGGCCCCCGTATCACTTCTATGCGTTGGGCAATCCCCAAAGGAAAATTGGCGGCCTGGCCCTGGCCATCGGGTGCACTGGCGGGAATGCCGTCCACAAACAGCCGCACGCCGCGCACACCAAAGGTTGAACGTGCACCGTAGCCGCGCACCGATATTTGCAGGTCCTGCGCGTAGTTTTGCCGGTTCTGGATGAGCAGGCCCGGCACTCGGCCCAGGCCCTCCGACAGATTGACCTGCAATTGGCCGCCATGCACTTCATCACCTTCCACGGTGTCCACCGTGGCGGGCGACGACCAGTGCCGCCGCTGCGGCGCTGCGCCGGTGATCACAACAGGCTGCAGAACACTGCCTTCGCTCACAGAGGGCGCAAAGGCTTGCGCAGATACCAGTGCCGGGGCAAGCCACCCTCCCCATAACGTTATGCGTGTGAATGTGTTCATTTCCTGTGCCGAATGCCATGCACTGTATCTGTATGCGCGAACGGAATATGTGGCGCAACGAACATATGTACGGTGCGGGTTCGTGTGTACTCGTGTTATGCACTACGGCACACCGGTCAGCCAGTCAACGCCAGCGCGCGATCTACCGCAAGGTCGTGAGATAAGCCGCCATGTCGGCCGCATCTTCGCGGGTCACGCGCAGGTCGGGCATGGCCGTGTGGGGCTTGACCGCATTCGGGCTGCGCAGCCACTGCACCATGTTTTCCTGCGTGTTGGGCAAGGTGCCCGCGATCAGCGTGCGGCTGGCAATGCCCCCCAGCGGCGGACCGACATGGGGAAACGAACTGGTCACGCCGGGAATGGTGTGGCAGGCACTGCAGGCGTATTGGTAGAGCGCCTGCTTGCCACGCACTGCATCGGGCGCACGCGTGGGCACGGCGTTGACGTCGCGACCACAAGCGGTGCCTTGCCGCTGGGCCATCTCCGCATAGGCCTGTGGTGTGAGCCTGGGCAGGCGCTGCAAGAAGGCCACCACATCCCATATCTCCCCATCTGTCAGGCGGTACTCCCATGCTGGCATGCCGGAGAGGCGGATGCCGTGGCGGGTTATCCAATACAGCTCCCGCGGATGGAATGTCTGCATCGCATCAACCAAGGGACCGGGCAGCGGCTGCATGCCCTTGCCGATGTCACCCTGCGCGACGCCGGGCGCCCCGTGGCATTGCTCGCATTTGTTCTGGAAACAGGTAGCACCACGGCGGACCATGGCCTCGTCTTCCAGCGGTGGCGGCTCGATGTTGCGCGCGTGCAGGCGAACCGAGCGGTGCATCGCGACCTCCAGCACCGAGAAGACGGGCTGCAGGTGCTGGCGCGTCGCACCGACGTCGTAGAGGCCCGCCCAGATGAAACCGGCAGCTCCGACCATGCCCATGGTGGCAAGTGCTGCAATCGTGGCGATGATGGTGCGGATTGTTCTCATGGGGTTCTGCCCATTGTGTACATGCATCGCCGTTCCACACTGTGCGGTCTGGCACGGTTCATTCCGATACTGCTGGCCGGACTGCTGTGCGCCTGCTCGGACAAGCCGCCACAGTTGCATGCGCAACAGGACCCCCAGCAAGCGGCGCGTGGCAAGTTGCTGCTCGCCCAGTACCAGTGTGGCAGTTGCCACACGATTCCCGGCGTGGCCGCGTCGCGTGGCGTCAATGGTCCGACGCTGCTCGCCTTCAGCCGGCGCAGTTACATCGCCGGCCATGTGCCCAACCAGCCGGCAGCGCTGGCGCGGTGGATCGTCGACCCCAAGGCCCTTATCCCCGCCACAACCATGCCCTCTATGGGCGTGTCGCCCACCGATGCGCGTGCGATGGCGGCTTACCTGCATACGCTGCATTAAGCGATTTGCCATGACGATGCTGGACCCCGCCGGACCCGCAGCCCACACGATTGCCGGTGTGGCCTGGAGCCTGTTCGTTGGCGCAACGCTGATTTTTGCGGGTGTCATGGCATTGCTGGTGGTGGCCTTGCGGCAACGGGGGGGTACGGTCAACATACGCTGGTGGGTAGTCGGCGGTGGTCTCGTCTTTCCCGCCGTCGTACTTTGCATACTCATGGGCTACACCGCCGTGCGCAGCGCGCAGCTCACGCGCGCACCGCCGACGGATGCGCTGGTGGTCTCCGTCATCGGCAAGATGTGGTGGTGGGAGGTGCGCTACCGCGCCTCGGATGGCAAAGAGGTCGTGCTGGCCAATGAGATACACATCCCCGTGAACCGCCCGGTTGTGATCGGCCTGTCCAGCAGCGACGTGATCCACAGCTTCTGGGTCCCTCAGCTCGGTGGCAAGATGGATATGGTGCCGGGGCGCACCAACCAGCTGGTGCTCCAGGCCACGGCGCCCGGCGTGTACCGCGGCCAGTGCGCGGAGTATTGTGGTGAGCAGCACGCACACATGGCGTTGCACGTTGTTGCACACACGCCGGCGGACTTCGATGCCTGGCTGGCAGCGCAGGCGCAACCGGCACGTGCGCCCGCCTCACCGCTTGCAGAACGCGGGCGCTCGGCTTTTGTGGCGCAGCGCTGTACCGCCTGCCACACAGTGCGCGGCCTGTCAGAGGAAGGGCGGCTGGCGCCTGACCTCACCCATGTGGGCAGCCGGCTGCACCTGGGTGCAGGGACGGTGCGCAACGACGTGGCTGCCCTGCGGCAGTGGATTGCCCACGTACAGACAATAAAGCCGGGGGCGCGGATGCCGTCATTTGACGGGCATGACGCGGCGAGTCTGGAAGCAATGGCGGCGTGGCTGGATGCATTGAAATGAGCAGGTACCCTCCGTCTTCCTTGCCGCGGCCACCGGGCGAACGCGAGGCACTGGTGCGCGCCTGGGAGCCACCCACAGGCTGGCGCTACTTTTCAGCCGTCAACAACACCCACATTGGCCTGTTCTACATCGCCACTGCGCTGGTGTTTTTTGTACTGGCCGGCATCCTGGGGCTGCTGATGCGTGCGCAGCTCGCCGTGCCCGAGAACAGCTTGCTCAGCGCCCAGACCTACAACCAGGTCTTTACCATGCACGGCACGGTGATGATGTTTCTGTTCGCAGTGCCCATGGTCGAGGCGATCGCCGTCTACCTGCTGCCGGCCATGCTGGGCGCACGCGATCTGCCGTTTCCCCGACTCTCTGCCTATGCGTTCTGGGCCTACGCCATTGGTGGCCTCGCCTTCTTCTGCACCATCTTCTTCGGCGCCTCGCCCGACGGTGGCTGGTTCATGTACCCGCCGCTCACCGGCAAGGAATACTCGCCCGGCATTGGCGCGGACTGGTGGCTGCTGGGCATTGGTTTCATCGAGATATCGGCCATTGCGGGTGCTATCGAGCTGATCATCGGTATTCTTTTCACGCGCGCGCCGGGCATGACGTTGATGAAGATGCCGGTCTTCGCCTGGGCCATGCTGGTCAGCGCATGCATGATCATCTTTGCGTTCCCGGCCATCATCGCGGGCACGCTGTTGCTGGAGCTGGAGCGGGCTTTTGACTGGCCCTTCTTCATCGCAGCACGCGGTGGCGACCCCCGGCTGTGGCAGCACCTGTTCTGGTTCTTCGGCCATCCGGAGGTCTACATCATCTTTTTACCGGCGGCAGGCATGGTCTCGATGATGGTGCCCACGGCTGCGCGCACGCCGCTGGTGGGGCACCGCGCCATCGTCTACGCGCTGGTCGCCGTGGGCTTCATCAGTTTTGCGCTGTGGGCGCACCACATGTTCACCGCGGGCCTGGGTGTCATGGCAATGGGTTTTGTGGCCGCCGCCAGCTTTGCAGTGGCGATACCGAGCGCCGTGCAGGTTTTTTCGTGGATAGTGACGTTCTGGAAAGGGCGTGTGCAATTCAACACCTACACCTTGTTCCTGCTGGGTTTCCACTTCATTTTTGTGCTGGGTGGTCTCACCGGCGTGATGGTCGCCGTATTGCCCTTCGACTGGCAGGTTCACGACACCTATTTCATCGTCGCCCACTTGCATTACGTATTGATTGGTGGGGCGGTGTTCCCGGTGTTTGCGGGGCTGTACTACTGGGCCCCGGTGATGAATGGGCACCAGCTGTCGCAGCGGCTGGGCCGTTGGGTGTTCGGCCTGATGTTTTTTGGCTTCAACCTGGCATTTTTTCCCATGCACATCACGGGTATCCTGGGTATGCCGCGGCGCGTCTACACCTATGGCGCGGACCTGGGGTGGAACATGCTGAACATGTTGTCGACAATCGGTGCCTTCATCTTCGCGGCGGGTGTGGTGCTATTCCTGTGGGACGCCGTGCGAACCGCGCTGAACGAGAAACAGGAGCACGGCAACCCCTGGAACGCACCCACGCTGGAATGGGCAACCCAGGGCGAATACGGCACACGCAGCATTGCGCAGATTGACTCCCTGACGCCGCTGTGGGACCGTCCGCAGCTCATTGGGGAAATGGAGGCCGGACAGCACTGGCTACCCGGCACCATCAGCGGCGGGCGTGAGACGCTGGTGACCAGCGTGGTCCATGCGGTCCCGCGCCATGTGCTGGTGTTGCCCACAGATGGCTGGCCGCCGTTCATCGCGGCGGTGGGCACGGCGGGCTTCTTTTTGCTGCTCACGGTCGGATGGGTGGGCACGGCGTTCGTCTTCGGCACCGTGGCTATCGCCGCCATCTGCTGGTGGCTCTGGTTCACCGACGACGTCAGTCACACCGGCCGCGCCGTGGTGGCAGATGGCATCACCCTGCCGATGGGTGCAACCGGACCCGCCTCGCATTCGTGGTGGGCGATGGTCATCCTTCTGTGCGTCAACGCGACGGTCTTTGCATCACTGCTGTTTGCGCACCTGCACGTGGCTATGGCTTCCGACATCTGCCCCCCGTTTGGTGCCGCGCTGCCGCCAATCGGCTGGCCTGTGGTGTCGGCTGTGCTGATGTTGGTGGGCGCAGGCGCGATGACGCGGGCGCGCGCGCGGCTGGATGGGCAAAGTGGAAGCAGTGGCCAGGGCTTGCTGCGCCTGCTGGTCGCATGCGCCATGGTGTGCGCCGCCGCGTCCGTCAGTATCGACGTCCTCGGCCACTGGCGCGCCGGCCTGGAGCCCACGGCACAGGCCTGGAGTGCCACGGTGTCGGCGCTGCTGTCATGGCACGGTTTCAACGTCGGTGTACTGCTCTTCATGGGAGCTTATCTGCTGGCCCGCTCCTTCAGCGGGCGATTGCAGGTGCATGCCCGCGCGACGCTGGATAACTGCTGGCTGATGTGGCTAGGGGTGACGGCCCAAGGGCTGGTGGGTACGGGCGCCGTGCAGTTGATAGCGCGATGGCTGTGAAACAGGTGGGTGTGTTGGCGCACAGATCCCCGCAGGACGTTGCTGGAGGATGGGCCGTCTACAGGAGCCATCCCATGCACCACAAACTTTTGACCACATCCATCGCACTGCTGTTTGCCGGTGGCCTGGCCGCGCAACCCAACACACAGCCACCCGCACAGACCATCGGCCCCAACCCGCAATTGGCCAAGCCGAACAAACAAACCATCCCCACCGTACACATCGCACCGGCCAAGGGCTGGCCCGCGGGTACCCGGCCCATCGCTGCGACCGGCCTGTCCGTCGCTGCGCTGGCCACTGGGCTGGACCACCCGCGCTGGGTTTACGTCTTGCCCAACGGTGACGTGTTGGTGGCCGAAAGCAATGCGCCACCCAAACCCGAAAGTGGCAAGAGTATCAAGGGCGCCGTCATGGGCGCGGTGATGAAGCGCGCCGGCGCGCGCGCGCGCAGCGCCAACCGCATCACGCTGCTTCGCGACGCGGATGGCGATGGCGTGGCCGAGTTGCGCACTAACTTTTTGCAGGGCTTGAACTCGCCCTTCGGCATGGCACTGGTCGGCAACAACTTTTATGTGGCGAATGCAGACGCCATCGTCCGCTTCCCCTACGTGGCGGGCGAGTCGCAGATCACAGCCGCGCCCACCAAGGTATTTGACCTGCCTGGCGGCCCGCTCAACCACCACTGGACCAAAAACATCATCGCCAGTGCCGACGGCAGCAAGCTGTATGCAACCGTGGGCTCCAACAGCAACGTGGCCGAGAACGGCATGCCCGCCGAAGAAGGCCGCGCGGCCATCTGGGAGTTTGACATCGCCAGCGGCAAAGGCCGCCTCTTTGCCACCGGTCTGCGCAACCCCAACGGCATGGCCTGGGCGGGCGGCAAACTCTGGACGGTTGTGAACGAGCGCGACGAAATCGGTGACGACCTGGTGCCCGACTACCTGACCTCCGTCACCGACGGCGCCTTCTACGGCTGGCCGTACAGCTATTACGGCCAGAACGTCGACGCGCGGGTCAAACCCCCTGCGCCCGAGCTGGTCGCCAAAGCCGTGAAGCCCGACTATTCGCTGGGTTCACACGTCGCGCCGCTTGGCCTTGCCGCATCCGAAGGCGCGGCCCTGCCTGCGCCCTTCAACGCCGGTTTCTTCATCGGCCAGCACGGCTCCTGGAACCGCAAGCCACGCAGTGGTTACAACGTGGTCTTCGTGCCGTATGACGGCAAGGCGAACCCAACGGCCCAGCCCGTCGTGGTCTTGAGCGGCTTTGTCAGCGCAAAGGGGGATGCGTTTGGCCGGCCCGTTGGCGTGGCGATTGACAAACGCGGTGGATTGCTGGTTGCGGATGACGTCGGCAATGCCATTTGGCGCGTGACGGCTACGGGCGGTGGTGTGAAGCCCGAGCCCGCCGCCCGCCCCGCGAGTGCAGCGTCGCGCTAGCACCACCACAATCGGCGCATTCCTCGCGCCAATACGGGGCAGAGACTTGAAACGCCTCAAAATGCCCTTATCATTAGCACTCGTCGGTACTGAGTGCTAACACCACTCCTCACCGCAAGTTAATGGGTGCTAACTTTTTGAAGTTGGTACGCGTTTATGACCGAAATTGTTTCAAAACCAGGAGATTCCCCATGAAACTGCGTCCTTTGGCAGACCGCGTGATTGTTAAACGCGTCGAAAACGAAACCAAGACTGCTTCCGGCATCGTCATCCCTGACAGCGCCGCAGAAAAGCCTGATCAAGGTGAAGTGCTGGCCGTGGGCCCGGGCAAAAAGAACGACAAGGGCGACCTGATTGCCATGAACGTCAAGGTCGGTGACCGCGTTTTGTTCGGCAAGTACAGCGGCCAGACCGTCAAGGTTGCAGGCGACGAATTGCTCGTCATGAAAGAAGACGATTTGTTTGCAGTGGTCGAGAAGTAATTTCTCAATCGCACCTCTAGTCTCATCAATTAACTGAATTCGGAGTCATAACATGGCAGCAAAAGACGTAATTTTCGGCGGCGAAGCCCGCGCACGCATGGTTGAAGGCGTGAACATTTTGGCCAACGCGGTCAAAGTGACACTGGGCCCCAAGGGCCGTAACGTGGTTCTGGAGCGCTCGTTCGGCGCCCCCACCGTGACCAAGGACGGTGTGTCCGTGGCCA
>JAZKDY010000186.1:0-30407 GCA_040387325.1 Pseudomonadota bacterium
CGGTGGTGTTGAGCGCGTTCATGGGAGGATTTTCGCAGAGTTTGGGGTGTGATGGCGCTACGGTGTCCACGCCTCACGCTCCAAGTTGGTGGATGGCCGAGGGCAGTAGGCATCTTCGCTTCAAAATTCCGCCTCCTCCGGTCTATAGAATGATTTAAAACTCGATGCGGTTATTGCCGGACGTGGGTTAAAACCCTAAAAACCAAAGTACAAGCAATTCTCAAAAGGAATTGATGCACGGAAGATTCAGCAGCCCCCCGGTTTACAGAGCAGTTTTTTTCTCGGTATATCTGGTTTGTCACAACCGATCTCGTCGCACGGCCCGCGAGCAACCAACGTTAACCAACTATGACACCTCGCTCAATCAGCTCGATCTCGACCGGCGTATTCGGTAAAGCATATCTGGCACGAGCTTGGGATTCGCGCAATGAACTTTCGGAGTATGAGCGTCGTGGGTTTGCTCAATTCTTCTATCTGACGATCTGCGGCCACATTGAAAGCGTACTTTCAGGAGTCATTAAGGCCCGATTGAAGTTCGTCAATCTTTCGATTCACTGGGAGTCTTTGCCACCGATGCAGTACACGTCACCTGCTGGAACGCAGCAGTGTTCGATTGATCCTATTGCCACGACGATAAAGAGCTTGGCGAACGGCATAGCGGCCGAGGCCGAATCTGCCCCTCTGAGCAAACTTGCAGAGCTTTATGCGAAGGCTTTCGGTCGGCCATTAAATTCTGTTTTGTCCACCGAGTTAAGTCAGGACCTCAAAGCACTGGCCGCTCTTCGAAACGTGTTTGCGCACGGCCGAGACCTTGTCATGGAATTTAGGCACGATCCAAACGATAGGCTTCAGGGAACACTCGAAGAAAATCCTTTGCAGTTTGTTGTGCAAAGACTCCAAAGCGTCGGTGTTATGAAAAAAGTAGAAATTAATGGAGCGAACTACGACAGCATCTGGTCTGGCTTTTTCTCTGACAACTCTCTGCTCCATTTTTACAACGCGGTTCGAAGTATTGAGATTTCAGTTCGCGCGGCTAGCGACTTCACACCTGAGCAAGGGTTCTACATGTCTCCGCCTTTGCCGGAATTGCTTGAATGACGGCCCCTGAGCGCTCGGATATTCCTCCGCCCCTAAAGACTGACATCGAACGCGTTAGTTTGGCGGTAAAAGCTTATCTTTATGGGTTGTCATTCATCGTTAAAGACACAGCGCGCGATTCAGCATTTGTGTCCTCACATCTGCTTGCACCTCTATCGCAAGACCTCCTTCAATCGACCATGGCTCTTCCCATGCTGGTTACTGAGGGCATGTGGAGCGTAGCCCGCAGGGAGCTTCGCTACATTCTTGAAGCATCCATCAAACAAGCAGTCGTCCAGCAGGCGCGCTACAACGAGTCAATCCCGACTAAGTTGAACGAATTCAAAGCACTTTTGAACTCTCCTTCTATCTCTTGCAAGAACCGTTTGGAAATCAATTTGATTCCAATTGAGAAACGCACACTATTCTTGGAGGAATTGGGAAAACTCTATGGCGCTGCATCTGACTACGTGCACCTCACGGAGAAACAGGTGCGCGCGATAATTGCCGCAGTCGCGGAAGGCCACACCGCCGGATTTGAAAGTCCGCAAGAATCTGCGGCAGCCAGCCTGCTCATCGCGAAGACCCTTGCCGCCTCTCTTGTCTTGTTATTCCATAGCGTTCCGTCCTATGTCGCGGGCGATTTTTTTGTTTCGCCCGACGGTGAAAGCCCTAAATGGTTTTTTGAGAGATCAACATACTTGGCTGAGATCGACAGCTATTTCGACTACAAGCATGAGCGGAAGCTGGCAATCGCTCAAATAGTTGAAGACAGGAAAGCGAAGGTTGAGTTCTAAACGTTCGCCTCTCTCCTACTTGAGTTCCAATAGAGCAGAACGCCTATCGACAGTAGCGGAAGGTTCTGCAGCGTGGCATTTTGAACATCCATCAAGGAATTCGCGTTTCTTTCTTAGTGACCACTGCTTGTTTTTTCTAAACTCGCGTTAGAAAGTTGACGCTCGTCTTTGGGCGCTGCGATGCAACTACTTAAGCTCCTGCCAGTCAAAGCAGCAAACGCCCCCTCCATTATTGGATGCACGAACCGATATCCCGCCACACAAGCTGCCCTTGGCCGCGCATTCTGCCCATCCAGCAACAGCGTAGACATTTCCCCCAGCAACACACGCATAGGCGCATCGGGTATACGCAACCAAACGCGCCGGCCAAAGGATGCGGCCAGAGCCTGTGCGAACTGGGCTTGCGGCAGGGTGTCGGGTGCAACGGCGTTGACGGGGCCTTGCAGACTGTCGTTCGCCATCGCAAAGCGCAGCATGCCGACCGCATCGTCCAGATGGATCCAGGGTGCAGCCTGGCGGCCACTGCCCAGCACGGCGCCCAGGCCCAGCCGCGCACTCAGGGCCAGCATGGGATACGCCCCATCACCCTGGCCCAGCACCACACCAAAACGCATGCGCACCACGCGCACGCCCAGGCCTTCGGCGCGGCGCGCCTCGTGTTCGATGGCGGCGCACAGATCGGACTGGAATTCGCCGCGGCGCGGGCCGGCGGTTTCGTCCAGCGGCTCGAAGGATGCGTTGGGAGATGCGCCGTAAAAGCCGACTGCTGACGCGCTGACCAGCACACGCGGCGGCTGTTGCAGGCGCCGCATCAGGTTGACCACGGCGGCTGTGACGCCGACGCGGCTGTCGAGCAAGGTGCGCCGGCGCGCCGCCGTCCATGGCATGCCCAGCACGCGTGCACCGGCTAGGTTGACGATGGCATCTATACGGGTTTCGCTGGGGATCGCGTCCAGGCTGTCGACCACCCACACACCCGCCCCGAAGGTGGCGCGGGCCTGCAGCAGATCGCGCGACAACACGATCACGCGCTGGCCATCGCGCAGCAGGTCGGCCACCAGCGCGCTGCCGACAAAACCGGTGGCGCCGGTCACCAACACGGCGGGTGTGATGCGGTGGCCATGGGTCAAAGCTAGCAATGGGCGCACCTGACCGGCGATGCGGTTCAACTGCCGCACTGCCCGCACATTGCGCACACTCCAGGCCAGCACGCCGACGCCGTAGACCGTGCACAACCAGGAGATCCAGCCGTGTGGCGTGAACGCCATCGCGGTATCCAGTTGCGCCCAGCCAAACAACACCGGAGCCAAGACACCCAGAAACAGGCCATAGCTGATGGTCAGCACGGTGTGCAACACGCGTTCAAACGGCGGCAACTTGCGCGTGCGGTCTTCCTCCAGGAAGTCGGCCAGCGTGATGCCCAGCTCGGTCAACAACATCGCAGCCAATACCGCGGCAAAGGCACCCCGCCATTCGAACCAGGCCAGACCGATGAAGACGATGCCGTAGATGGCCTCGCGCGCGGCGTGCAGGGCCAGCTCGTAACGGGCCGAGACGCGCTGCGGCAGCTTGGCCTCCAGCTCGTGGTGCCACAGGTTGTCAAAGGCGCCCATGACGGCCTGGACGGACAGCAGAAAAAAGATGGTGTTCATGGTGGTGGCCTCGCTAAATGGCATCGAATTGGAATCAAAAAAGGTCAAACGACAGGATCTACAAACACGCCGGTTTGGTGGAAGGTTTCACCCCACAGCGGATGCTCCATGGAGAGCGTGAAGCGGAACAGGCCTCCGCCCAGGTCGGTGTGGACCACACGGCACACACCAGGTGTCAACAGCGCCGGGATGCCGATGCACAGGCGTCCCCACACCAGCCAGAAGCTGCGGCTTTGAAAGACGAGAGCACCCTCTTCTTCAAATACATCCAGCGCCATGCTCAGGCCGCCGTCGGTGCGCTCCAGCAAGCCTCCATTGGCGCCAACCTCCTTGGTCGACCGCACGATGCGGTCCTGGCCGTGGGCACCGGTGTGGAAGCAACGCTCCCAGATGACGCCGCCATGGCCGTTGTCACTGACCCGCACCGTGGTCGGCACTGCGCCGGTGTTCAGGTGGGTCAGCGGACCGCCGAGCACGCGCGCCAACGCTGCATACATGTGGCCGACCCAAGAGCAGCGCAAGTTCATCAGGCCTTCGTAGGTCACGTCGGAATGGGCGACGGCAAAACGGTGTTGCACGGCTGCAGGCAACCGGGCCCAGCCGGCAGCGCCAACCAAGGCTGGCAGGTCGAGCGTATTGCGCAGGGGCGCTGCGTTGGGGAGCAGGCGGCTGGGCAGGAGGGTAGTCAGGGCAAACATGGACGGCTCGATGGAGTGGCTGATGCACTCCCTATTGCGAAAACCGGGCCAGCCCCGTTGCCGCTCGCAAGTCCTTGATTTCATTGAAAATCGCGCATCGGCCTGCATACTTGGTTTACAGTCTGCAAAGCCCTCACCGTTAACTCCAGGAACAGGTCCAACACCATGCTCACCTCGCCCCCACGCTCCGCCGCTGCGCGGGGTGCTGCCCCCCAAGGGGGCCGTGTTTCACCTTGGGGCGGCCCGGCGGCGAAACCTAACGGCATCCACATCCCATGCTGATCCACGCTGTCCTGGGTTTTGCGCTGCTGGAAACACTGGCGCTGGCCGCCGTGCTGCTGGCCTGGGCCGACCGCGTGGCCGGTGCGCGGCTGCTCGCCGCCTTTCTGTTTGGCATTTCGCTGTGGATGACCGGCAACGAACTGCCCAACTGGTTTGGGCCGCAGACCGAACAGACGATGATGCTGTTGCTGTCCACCGCGCCGTTCACGTCGGTGCTGTTTTTCCACTTCTGCACGGTGTTCTGCCGCGTGGACATTGGCCGCTGGGGCATCGCTGCAGCCTACGCACTGGGCGCAGGCGCCAGCATCGCGGCCATGGTCATGGTGCCGGGCCACATTGCGCAGCACCGCGACATTGGCTGGATTGCGATTGCCGACACCGTGGGCTGGACGGCCAGCATGGCCTGGATCGTTCTGGGCATAGGCGGCGTGTCGGTCTTGCTGCTGGCCCTCTTGCGGGCCCACCGCGCGCAAGACGCACAGAAGTTCCGCCAGATTGCCGCCGTGACCGCCTCCTGCCTGTGGGGCATGGTCTGCCTGACCGGTTATGGCATTGCCGTGCTGGAGCTGCCCATCTACCCGTTTCCGCTGCTGGGTCTGCCGCTGTATTCACTGATCCTGGTCTACGGCATCCTGCGGTATGGCGTGTTTGTGGCCAATGCCTGGGCGCGCCGCGCGCTGGTGTGGGCGCTGCTGCTGGCGCTGGGTGCGGTGGTGGTCGCGGTGATGCCCCTGCTGCTGCCTTTTGAATCACGCTGGCTGGGCGGGCTGGCGGTGGCCGCCAGTGTGCTGGCGCTGAACGGCCCGGTGCGGCGCTTTGCCGAGCGGTTGGTGTACCCAGGCGGCGAGGTATCGATTGCCGACCTGGGCGCATGGCGCGCTGCGCTGCAATCGACGGAAACCCCGCAGGCCTTGGCTGCACATGCTGCGACCCTGTTGAGTACACGCATTGGCGCGCAGGTCGAAGTACACATTGGCGAACCAATTGGCACCAACACCAGCACACCGCGGTTGGTCTGTGCCCATGGCAGCGAGGGCTGGAGCACAAGCTTGCAAGGCTGGGACGCAGCCCCACCCGGCCCCCGCCACGTGGCCGAACTGTTTGGCACCGTGGTGGCCGAGGCCGCCGCGCGCGTGGACCAGGCTCAGCAATTTGCAGCGCGCGAACGCGAGCGCCAGCTGCAGGCGCGGCTGGCTGAGTTGGGCTCGCTGGCGGCCACCGTGGCGCACGACATCCGCAACCCGCTGAACATCATCTCCATGGCCGTAGCCACAGCGCCCACCGACACGCGGCGAGAAGTGGCCGACCAGGTGGGCCGCATCGCCAATCTGGCACGCGACCTGCTGGACTACGCCAAGCCTTGGAAGCTGGCCACCATTCGCATGGACCTGGCCGCCCAGGTGCGCGCGGCCGCCATGCGCCTGCCCGATGTGAGCCTGGGCGCCGCTCTGGAGCAGCCGCTGATGCTGGAGGCCGATCCACGGCGCGTGGATCAGGTGCTGATCAATCTGTTTGAGAACGCGCGCATTGCCATCGCGTCGGCCACGGACGGTGGTGATGGTGCAGCCGCCACCCACAGCCCCGTGCACATCGATGCCGAGACCACCGACAACGCCGTGCTGCTGCACATCTGCGACAGCGGCCCCGGTGTGCCAGACGAAATCCGCAGCCGCCTGTTCGAACCCTTTGCCTCGCGCAGCCCCGGTGGTACCGGCTTGGGCCTGGCCATCGTCGCGCGCACCATGGCCGCGCACGGTGGCTCGGTGGCGCTGACCGAACGTGCGCCCTGGCGCACCTGTTTCACGCTGCGTTTTCCGCTGACGCCTGCGACCATGACAACTACACCCACCACCGCACCATGAACACTCTGCCACCCGACACCGCTGAGGCCGCGGCTGCAACCGGCCCGGAAATCGGCCACGTTCTGTTGGTGGATGACGAGGTCGCCTTCCAGCGCCTGGGCGGCAATTTTCTGCGTGGCATCGGCCACACCGTCAGGGTGGCAGGCGATGGGGAACAGGCCCTGGCGGCTTTCGCCAAACACCAACCCGAACTTGTGCTGCTGGACCTGGCCATGCCCCCGCACATGGACCCCGAGATCGGCCTGGAGCTGATCCCGCGTTTTGCCCGCGTGCCCGTCGTGGTGTTGACCGGCCACGGCGACCACGCGCTGGCGCTGCGTGCCACCGAGCTCGGCGCCTGGGATTTTTTGACCAAGCCGATAGACCCCGACATGCTGCGTTTTGTCGTCGCCCGCGGCCTGCGCAAGGCGCGGCTGGATGCGGAGCTGAGCGCCCTGCGCGCCGAGCAGGCAGTGGACGACCTGGGCATGGTGGGCCAGGCGCCCGCCACCGTGCAGTTGCGCGCACTGGTGCGCCGCGTGGCGCAAACCACGGTCAGTGTGCTGGTGCTGGGGCCAACCGGCACCGGCAAGGAACTGGTCGCCCGGGCGCTGCACGCCTGCAGCACGCGCCACGCCGGGCCTTTTGTCGCCATCCACTGCGGCGCGTTGTCCGCCGAGTTGCTGGAGAGTGAATTGTTCGGCCACATGAAGGGCAGCTTCACTGGCGCCTACCGCGACCAGCCGGGTCTGGTCGAGGCCGCGCACGGTGGCACGCTGTTCCTGGACGAGGTCGGAGAGATGCCGCCGCCCATGCAGGTCAAACTGCTGCGCTTCTTGCAGGAGGGCGCCTTTGTGCCGGTGGGCGGCCGCGTGCAAAAGCACGCGGACACCCGCGTGGTGGCTGCCACGCACCGCGACCTGGAAGCCATGGTGCGTGATGGTTCGTTCCGTGAAGATTTGTTTTACCGGCTCAAGGGTGTGGTGCTGCGCACTCCGGCGATCGCCGAACGCCCCGCCGACATTCCACTGCTGGCTACGCGCTTTCTGCACCGCGTGGCGCCGCGCGCCGGTTTGTCAGCCGGTGCCCTGGCCTGGTTGATGGCACGGGAGTGGCCGGGCAACGTGCGGGAGTTGAAGGCGGTTGTGGAATCTGCCGGCGCGCTGCTGCTGCCGGACCAGCGCGATGTGGATGCGGAGCTGCTGCGCCTGGCCAGTGGCGACGCAGCGGACGCGGTGCCACGCACAGAAGCTGCGGCCCCTGGTGAAGGCGCTGGCCCACTGGACGCTGCCTTGCTGGAGCTGGAACTGCGCCTGGTACGGGACACGATGACAGCGGCAGGCGGCAACCAGTCAGAGGCCGCGCGGCGGCTGGGCATATCGCGTGTGGGCCTGATCAAGAAGCTGACCCGACTGGGCCTGCGCTAGGGTTTTTTGGTGAATCGCTATATTTTTAATAGCGACATGTATCCATTCGGCGGGGGCTACAGGCCAATTTACTAAGAACACTTATTGGCCACCGCCACCACTGTAGTCCCGCGCCTTGGCCCGCTCCAAGGCCTGCACAACCTGCAAACCGGCGGCACGGCTGTCCTCAGAGTCCAGCGTGCACTGGTAGTCGCTCAGGGCCAGCGCGGTTTCCTCCAGGGCATTGCGCAATTCCAGCAGGCGTTGGACCAGGCAGGCAAGGTCGGGCTGCAGGGGTGTCGGTGGGGGTGGGGGTGGTGCTGCGTCATCCATGGTCCCGGCTCCTGTCTGCTGGCCTGGGGGTTGTTACATGCCCAGGGACTTCAACAACTCGTCCTGGTCCGTATTGGACGCGGGCGCTGCTGCAGGGGTGTTGTTCACCGCGGCGGCGGCCTGGGCCAGCACCTCGTCCGGCGAGAGTTCATGGACTTCGAAGTCATGCAACTTGATGAACTCGGTGCGGTCGATGGCCAGTTCCAGGTAAAAAATATTGTTCTTGCCGGTGTAGAAAGTCACGCGCCGCGATTCGGGTTTGTCCAGCTGGGTGTCCACACTCAACACCACCTGCTTGTTCAGCACCAGCATCTTGGGCTGGTTTTGCGTGATATTGGTCTGCAGCTCACGGCGCACCTTGCCGGTGAAATCGCCCACGATCTGGTTCATGAGTTCCCCCATGATGTTGCCCACTTCATCCGACGTGTGGGCGCTGGCCAATTCACTCTTGGGCATGCCCATGTTGAGCATGTAACTCTCGTACAGCTCCATGGCCGTGGCCGCCGAAAAATTGAGCACCACCAGGCCGGAGAAACCACCATCAAACAGTACGAAGCAACCGATGTCGGGCTTGAGGCAGGTCTTGGTGATGCGCTGCACCATGCCGGAGTAATGGATCTCGGACGTGGTGGCCACCGTCAGCACCCGGGTCACCGAATTGCACAGGCTGGTCAGAATGTCTTCTGTCCCGTACACCACAGTAGATTCTTGCCATGTTTTGACCATAACGACGTACCTCGGTAGCCTAAAAGCCAACTGTACAACGGGTATGGCCCATGGGCCAGTAAAAAAACAAAGCCCATCCCGTCAGGCGGACGGCCCTAGCAGAAAGCCCACAAAGGCCCGCACCTTGGCCGACAAATGGCGGTTGTGCGGGTACAGAATCGAGAAGGACCGTGATCGCCCGGCGAAGGCCTGCAACACCTCCACCAGTGCGCCACTTTGCACGTGGCGCTGCGCCACAAAGTGGTAGGCCTGCAGCAGACCACCACCACCGATGGCGTAAGACATGCAGCCCAGCAAATCGCCCTGCAGGCTGACGCGGCTTTGCACCACCACATCGCTGTCTTGCCCGTCCTGGAGAAAGACCCAGGGCAGGCCACGGCCCGTGCTGGGCATCACAAATTCGATGCAGTCATGGTCCTGCAATTGCGCCGGCGTTTGCGGCGTGCCCCGGCGTGCCAGGTATTGCGGCGCGGCAAAAATGCCGAACGTAGCGTCCTCCAGCTTGCGGGCCACCAGGCGTGAATCCACCGGTGTGCCCGCGCGTATGGCCAGGTCGAAACCGTCTTCGACGAAATCGATATTGCGGTTGCTCAGGTCCAGCTCGACCTTGACTTTTGGGTACTGGGCCATGAATTGCGGCAGCCGGGGCAACACGCGGTAGTGGCCATAGGTGGTGGGCATGGAGATGCGCAGCAGGCCTGCCGGCTCGGCCTGGCTGCCGTTGATGGCGCGCTCGGCGTTCTCGATCTGCGCCAGGGCCTGGCGGCATTGCTCGAAGTAGGCGCGGCCCTCTTCGGTCAGGCGCATCAGGCGTGTGGTGCGGGTGAACAGCTTGGCGCCCAGGCGCTCCTCCAGCCGCCCTACGGAGCGGCTGACCGCTGCCGCAGTCACCCCCAGGGCATGGGCTGCGGCGGTAAAGCCCTGCAGCTCGGCCGCCTTGCAAAACATCTCGATGCTGCCCAGCTGTACAGGGTCAAAACTGCGGCTCATAGTTACGCCATGTAATTAGTGAATGTGCTTTGTGCCAGTTTATCTATTCTTTTGCAAACAATACAGTTCACTCCGTGAGCAACAACACTTTTGATGAACGGAAACACCTATGACCACCCCCAAACGCATTTTGATGATCGCCACCTCCAACACCGTGATGGGCGCCAGCGGCAAGCCCACCGGCATCTGGGCCGATGAACTGGCCGTGCCTTATTACCAGCTGACGGACGCCGGAGCCGAGGTGGTGCTGGCCTCACCTCTGGGTGGCGCTATCACGCTGGACCCGGGCAGCCTGAAACCGGCGGGCGAAAACGACCCGCTGGTGGACCGCTTTTTGGCCGACCCCATCGCGCAAGCCAGTGCCAAAACCACCCGCGTGGCAGCCGACATGGACGCCCGCACCTTTGACGCGGTGTTCTTCCCCGGTGGCCACGGCACCATGTGGGATCTGCCCAATGACGCCGGGGTGACCCGGGCCGTGGAAACAGCATTTGCCGCTGGCAAGCTGATCGCCTCGGTCTGCCATGGCGCCGCTGGCCTGGTGACCGCACGCCGCCCGGATGGGGAACCGGTGGTCAAGGGCAAGCGCATCAATTCCTTTACCGACGCCGAAGAAGACGCGGTGGGTTTGACAGGCATCGTGCCGTTTGCGCTGGAGTCACGGCTGCGCGCACTGGGCGCCCACTTTGAAGGAGCGGACAACTGGGCCGCGTTTGCGATACGTGACGGCCAGTTCATCACCGGGCAAAACCCGCAGTCATCGGCGCTGGTGGCGCAGCATGTATTGAAGGCCCTGGGACTGGATGCCGTGGAAGCAGTCGCTTAAGACTGTGCTCGCGGCCTGATAGAGTTGCCCGCAGGCGGCGCGGCGCATAACCCGCACAGCTGAAGCGCCAGCCGGTGCAGTGCCTGCCAGCCCGATGTGGGCCAGTCGGGCTGCTTCAAGCCTTTGACAATACCGTCTACGACATGGGCGCTCTGCAACAGTTGTGCCAGTGCCGTGTCGCTCAAGCGCGGCAGCACCCGTTCAAACAGGCGCTCCTTGGCCCCCCAGACGCGTTGCTCGCGCAGCGCCATCGGCAGTGGTCTGCCCTGGCCCATCGCGTCCTTGACACGTTTGAGTGCACGTATGTCTTCACTCAGCGTGTAGTGCACCAGCACCTCGGCCTCGCCCTCGGCCTGCAGGCCGTCCAGCATGCGCTGCACACGCAGCGCATGGCCGCCGAGCACGGCCTCGCTGAGTTTGAACACGTCATACCGCGCCACATTCATGACGGCGCTTTCGACCTGGTCAAAGGCCAGTACAGCGCCACTGGGGCCATCGGCGGGGAACAGCAGGCCCAGCTTTTGTATCTCCTGGTGGGCTGCGAGCAAATTGCCCTCCACACGGTCGGCAAAAAACTGCAGCGTGCGCTGGCCTTCTTCACCGGCGGCCACACGCTGGCCTTGGGCAGACAGTCGCTGGGCAATCCACTGTGGCAATGCGGCGCGCTCCACCGGCTCCACCTGCAGCGTGATGCCAAAACTCTCCAGTGCTGCAAACCAGGCACCAGACTTGGTCATCTTGTCCAGCTTGGGCAACAAAACCAGGGTCAGCGTGGAATCATTGCCCTGCGACATCTCGGCCAACTGCTGCAATGCCACGCTGCCGTCCTTGCCGGGCTTGCCCGAGGGGATGCGAATCTCTACGATCTGCTTGTCGGCAAACAGGCTCAGTGAGCCACCAGCGGCCAGCACCTCGCTCCAGTCAAAGTGGGCACCCGCCACGGTGTGGGAGGTGCGTTCGGTAAAGCCCTGCTGGCGCGCCACGGCGCGGATGGCGTCCAGCGCCTCCTGTTGCAGCAAAGGTTCATCCCCGTGCAAGGTGTACAGGCTCTTGAGCCCGCGTTGCAGGTGGTTGCTGAGTTGGTTGGCCGCGAGTTGCATGGGGGCAGTTTAGCGTGGCAGGCCACTCGCGGAGGCGCCTGGGTCTGTGGTACTGTCAACAGCACTTTTGCGGGGAAGTTGACGTTATGAGGCTTCACGTGTTGCGTGGCTTGGTATGCCTGTTTTTGATGTGCAGTGTGCACGCCACGGCAGGCGAACGTATCCGCATTGGCGCCGAAGACGACTGGAGCCCGTATTCCTCGTCCGTAAAAGGCAAGCCTCAAGGGTTTGCTGTTGATCTGGTGCGCGCCGCGTGGGCTGCTGCTGGCGTAGATGTTGAACTGGTGCCGCTGCCCTACGCACGGTGCATGAAAGAGGTGGACCGGGGTGACTTGGCCGGTTGCTTCAATACACTGCGCGACCCGGTGCAGGAATCCCGCTACCGCTGGCACCAGCAAGCCCTGTTCCAGGCGCGTATAGGAATTTATAGCCGGGTTACGCCGGGTGAAGTACCCAAAACACTGGGCTTGGAAAACCTGCGCGGCAAACGCATTGGCACCACACATGGCTACGACTATGGCGCAGCCTTTGACGGCGACCCCACCATGTTGCGCGATGAAGCGCCGTCCGATCTGTCGTCGCTGCGCAAGCTGGTGGCCGGGCGGGTGGACTATGCGCTGGTGTTTGACCGGGTGGCCAATGCCATCGCCAAAACGCACCCGGACCTGGGGAAAGGTTTTGCACTCCGCGGTGTGTTGGTATCGCCCCAGCTGTACCTGTCTTTCTCACCGAAGTATCCTGGCATCGACCGCATGGTCTTGCTCTTTGACCAAGGTCTGGCCAAGGTTCGCAAGTCGGGGGAATATGCACGCATAGAGGCCCAGTGGCGCTGAACGCCTGCACGCAGCCCGTGAAACCGTCAATCGTGCAGCGACCCCAGGAACTGCTTCAGCTCCGCCGTCTGCGGGTTGGCAAACAACTCTGCCGGTGCGCCCATCTCATGCACCAGGCCCTGGTGCATAAAGATGACACGGTCGGCAACCTTGCGGGCAAAGTTCATTTCGTGCGTGACCATCAGCAGGGTCATGCCTTCATCGGCCAGGGTTTCCACCACGCGTAACACTTCGCCCACCAGCTCCGGGTCCAGCGCGCTGGTGATTTCGTCGCACAACAATACCGCGGGCTCCATGGCCAGCGCACGGGCAATGGCCACACGCTGCTGCTGCCCGCCGGATAGCTGCTCGCCAAAGGCATCGAACTTTTCTGCCAGGCCGACACGTTCCAGCAACTTGCGGGCCAAGGCTTCGTTGGCGGCTGCGTCTTTCTTTTTCACCAAGCCAGGCGCCAGCATGATGTTTTTGCCCACCGTCAGGTGTGGGAACAGATTGAAGCTCTGGAACACCATGCCCACGTGCTGGCGCAGTTCACGCATGGCGGCGGCGTTTTTGTGCAGCAGGGGTTTGCCGTCTACCGTGAGGCTGCCGCTCTGGAATTCTTCCAAGCCGTTGATACAGCGCAGCAGTGTGCTTTTGCCCGAGCCACTTTTACCGATGATGGCAATCACCTCACCCCGTTGCACCTGCAGGTCAATGCCTTTGAGCACTTCATTCGTGCCATACGATTTGCGCAGGCCCGCGATTTCAACGATGGACATGGATCTTCCTCTCCAGGTGCTTGGCGTACAGGCTGATGGGATAACACAGCAAAAAGTACATCACTGCGACGCAGCTAAAAATCAGGAACGGGCTGAAGGTGGCGTTGGCAATGGTCTTGCCCACCTTGGTGAGCTCCATAAAACCGATGACCGAGGCCAGCGCAGTGCCCTTGATGACCTGCACCAGAAAGCCCACCGTGGGTGGCACGGCAATCTTGATGGCTTGCGGCAAGATGATGTAGCGCAGTTGTTCGTAAAAACTCAGCGCCAGGCTTTCAGACGCCTCCCACTGCCCGCGCGGAATGGCGGCCACACAGCCGCGCCAGATTTCGGTCAGAAAGGCGCTGGCATACAGCGTGAGGCCAATGCCGGCGGCCACCCAGGGTGAGGTGTTGATGCCAAACAGGCCCAGCCCGTAGTAGGCCAAAAACAGTTGCACCAGTAGCGGTATGCCCTGGAACAGTTGCACATAGGCGGCGACGATGGGCTCTACCGCAGGTAATTTAGTCAGGCGCAGCATCAGCAAGAGCAGGCCCACCGTGCTGCCACCGATAAAGGCGATCAGCGACAGGCCTACCGTCCAGCGGCCGGCCAGTAGCAGGTTGCGAATGATGTCCCACAGTGAGAAGTCAACCATGGCTTACCTCCGCCCGAAGAGAAATTTGGCGCCCGCCCAGTTGAGCAGTTGCCGCGTGCCAATCGACAGCAGCAGGTAGATGCCGCCCACCACAATAAAGGCCTCAAACGAGCGGAAGTTGTTGCTCTGGATCAGGTCGGCGGAGTAGCTCAGTTCCTGGGTGGAAATCTGGCCGCAGACGGACGAGCCCAGCATCACGATGATGATCTGGCTCACCAGGCTGGGCCATACCTTCTTCAAAGCCGGTGGCAACACCACCCACACAAAGGTCTGGCTTCGGTTGAGCGCCAGGCTTTGTGCGGCTTCCATCTGCCCTTTGGGCGTGGCCTCCAGCCCCGCGCGGATGATCTCGGCGGCATAGGCACCCAAATTGATCACCATGGCGATGACGGATGCTGTTTCGGCAGAAATCTTGACGCCCGCTGCCGGCAGGCCAAAGAAGATGAAGAACAGCTGCACGATAAAGGGCGTATTGCGGATCAGCTCCACATAAGCGCCCACCAGCCCTTGCAGCCAGGCCGGTGCCAGGTTGGCACCAAAGCCACGCGCCCGCACCCAGGCACAAGCCGTGCCCAGCAGGGTGCCGATCAGCACCGAGATGGCGGTGAGCGACAGCGTCCACGCCACACCGGTCAGCAACAGCGGCCACTCGGACAGCACTGCCATGAAATCGAGTTGAATCCGCATGGCGGGTGTGCCTGGAGGGTTCAGCGATTACAGGGGCAGGTCACCGGCCGGGCGGCCCAACCATTTTTTGGCCAGTGTGTCCAGCTCGCCAGACTTCTTGGCCTCGGCCACGATCTCGTTCACCTTGGCCTTCAGCTTGTCTTCACCCTTGGCCACACCAATGAAGTTGGGGCTTTCCTTGAGCAGCAGTTTGTATTCGCTGGAGAGCTGCGGGTTCTTGGTCATCATGTTGCCGGCAACCGAGGCGCCCAGGGCGACGAACTGCACCTGGCCGGCCACAAAGGCGGCGATGGTGGCGTTGTTGTCTTCAAACCGTTTGGTGTCCACGCCGGCTGGCGCGACTTTGCCCAGCTCCTGGTCTTCCATGGCGCCACGGGTCACACCCACGGACTTGCCGGCCAGATCAGCAAAACTCTTCACAGGAATATTCTTGGGGCCAAACACGGCCTGGAAAAATGGCGAATAGGCGGATGCAAAGTCGATGACTTTTTCACGGTCCGGGTTCTTGCCCAGCGTGGCGATCACCAGATCGGCCTTGCGTGTTTGCAGCGCGGGGATGCGGCTGGCGCTGACCACGGGCACCAGCTCCACGGCCACACCCAGCTTCTTGCCAATGTAGTTGGCCATGTCGATGTCCAAGCCGATGGGTTTCAGATCCGTGCCGACAAAACCGTACGGTGCGGAGTCGGTTTGCACGGCAACTTTGAGGACCTTGCTTTTCAGCACGTCATCCAGCGCAGATTGCGCTTGGGCTCCGGTGGCGGTCAGCAGGGCCGCACAGGCCAAGGTAAGACCGAAGTGGCGTTTGTTGATTTGAACCAGTTTCATAACAGAGCTCCTAGGTAGGTGGATGGGTCTTTGGGTGGTTTCTTGGATGGGCTTGTATGCAAGTCCTGTGCCGGTATGGCATTGGCGGCGGACGGTGCCGTGGACAAAGGCTTGAGCGCGTGGCGCAGCTCGGCCAGCGGGTCGCCGCTGGCGCTCTCCAACTTGAGCGCGGCCTGCACATGGCCGATGTGGGTTTGCATCAGCTGCTCGGCGCGTGCCCAGTCGCCCTGCTCCAAGGCCGCAACAATCTCCACATGTTCGGCGCACGAATGTGCCGCATCGTGGGACGACTGGTAGAGCATGGCGATCAGGGTGGTGCGCGCCGTAAAGTCACGCAGCGTGTCGGCCAGCAGGTTATTGCCCAGGCACTCGGCCAGGCACACATGGAAATCGCCCAGCAAAAAGCTGCGCAGGCCCACGTCGTCTCCCTTGACCGCGGCTTTTTCCTTGGCCAGGTGGGCTTTGAGCTGTTTGATCGCGGCCTTGCTGACCGAGGTGGTGCAGCGGATCAGGCCCATCTCGATGACGCGGCGGGCCTCAAAGGCCTCACGCGCTTCCGCGAGCGAAGGTTCAATCACATACCAGCCGCGCCGGCTGCTGACGGTAACGATGCCGCGGGCGCCTAACTGGGTCAGTGCCTCGCGCACGATGGTGCGGCTGCAGTCAAACAACATGGCCAACTGCTGCTCCCCCAGGCGTGCGCCCGGGGCCAGTTTTTGGGCCATGACGGCTTCAATAATGCGGTTGCTGATGTCGGTTGCACTGGTCATACCCGCAAGCAGTGAGCAACTTGTGTGCCACTGGTATACAAGATTTGTGCACCTAAACCGTGAAGAATGCCTCTTTTCCGCTTTGCAGCGCACCTGGAGTGTGCGCTGTCCGTTCAGCTTTGTTCACAACGGCGCAAGGTCCGCTCCACGCAAACCAACCAGCAAGGCGCGTCCATCTTTGCCAACGCGGAACTCACCGTACTTGGCCGGGGCCCAGCGCTCGGCCTCACCCTCTTTGAAAAACCAGGCGTCGGTGACCAGCACCCAGCCGCTGTTCTTGGGCGTGAGTTCGATGCGCAGTTCGTCGCCTGCCAGTGGCGCGCCCATATCAGGGTTCAGCGCCGTCACGATGCCACGCGCATCACGTTTGGCCACCAGTTGCGGCCGCTTCCCGGCCGCCAGCCTGGTCGTGTCGGCGTGCGCCATTTCATTGGCAAAGTCAAAGCGCAGGGCCATGTAGTCACCCTGCATCAGCGAACGCGGATCCACCGGCGCCAGGGGTACAAACACCGGCTGACCATGGGCAATAAGATCTTCCTTTTGCCAGATGGCGCCGTTGGCAACCAGCAAGACCAACACCGCAGCAACGGCAAAACCAGCCTGCGATGTGCTGAAGGCCGCCGCACCCAGGGTAGCCCTTGCCTGTGGCGCCTGCGACGCTTGGGCACTGCGCGCCGCCCACCAGGCCAGGGCGGCCAACACCGCTCCCGCACCTGCCAGCAACAAAGCCTTGTCTGCCAGTGGCCACGCCAACTGGTAATAAAAGGCGCCCATGATCCACGCAGCCGCCACACCCGCCGCGCTGGCCACACGCCAACGCCCGGCAGAAACACAATAGGCCAGCACCAACAACACGGCGCCCAGTGATGGCATAAACCCGGCCAGACCTACGAGCACCAGGGCCACAGCCGCACACCAGGTGTTGCGCACACGGGGCCAGACATGGGCCAGCCAGGCAGCACCTGCAAGTGCCAGCGCCACGGATGCCAGGCGCAGTGTCTGCATGCCCTCCAGCACCGAAGTTTGTTTGGGACCCAGTTCACGCGCAACCTCGCCGGCAAATTGACCGCCCCCACCCAGACTGGCTCCGACCAGAAATGTCATGCCGGCCCAAAAGGCCAAGCCTGCCAAGGTGACCAGCAGCCAGCCTACGGACAGTGATTCCCATGCACCGGCAAGCCGCGCGCACGGTCCGGTGTTGAGCAATGTCCGTTGCATCCACGCACCCGCCAACGCCACAGCCACCAGCACATGCAGCGCAAGCCACACGCTGGGCCATTCGGAGCGGCCAAAAAAGTTAAGGCTGATGGGCGCTACGGCCAAGCCCACCAGACCCGCTGCGCCCGCGCCCAACAACACCCGTAACCATGGCTTGGGCACGGCCCACACCACCGCCGCCACCAGAGCCGCAGACGCCGCCGCAGCGCCGCGGTTGGGCATATCGCGGAACAGCGCATAACCCAGCAGTGCGCCGCCCACCATCAGGCCCGGTACCGCCAGTTGCTCAACAAACAGGGGCAGCGTACGGGCGCGCAACATCGCCACCGCGCCCGCCAGCACCAGGCCACCGATGGCATAGGTACCGACTCCGCGCAATGCCGCGTCGCCCACCAGCATGCCGACCACGATCAGCAGCGGCACCGCGGCCAACCAGGCGCCCAGGGCCGTCAGCAACACCACGGGCCAGGGTCGGTTGTCCTGTTCCGGGCGGCTGGCGCCGGCCGGCAAAACGCCCGCGACCATCGCAGTCTGTAAGACGTGGTCCAGTCGGTCGGTACTCACACAGCACCTGCTTGCGCGGCATAGCGGCGCGACAGCCGCAGCAGCACACTCACGGTGCCGGCCAGCAAGCCCGCGGCGACCAGACCCAGTAGCAGCATGGCGCCCACCCAGTCGTCACCCTGCGCGTTGTGGAACAGCGCCTTGCCCAGGCCAAAAATCAGCAGCACATTGAGCCCCAGGCACACCGCACTCAAGCCAAAAATTTCGAACAGTTGCCGGCTGGCCAGCGCCAGGCCGGCAGCCGCCAGCAGGCACAACCCCAGGCCGTACAACAGCGCCATCTCGCGGTCAAACAGGGCGCCCAATGCGGTGCTGGTGATCATGATGGTCGTCAGTGTGACCGCGGTGCGCATGGCCCAGGGGCCGCTGCCGCTCCAGCGTTGGAAGACTGGGCTCAAGGCCAATGTCAGCCCCAGCGCGGCGGTCCAGGCCATGGCATAAATGCGCAGATCTTGTGGCTCCACGCGCCAGCGGTGGGAGGTATGGGCATACACCCACAGCGAGATACCGGTGGATACGATCAGCGCCCACGGCGTCCACAACACATCACTGCGCGCGCTTAAACACAGCGGCAATGCCAGCACCGCCCACACCACAAACAGTTGCCAAGGGTCGGCACCGGTCTGGTAGGTCTGGCCAAAATAGGCAAACAGCCCGCCAATGGTGAGCAGCGCCATCAGGCCCAAGGGAACACGCGCGCCGGGTTTCACCAAGGCGCCGGCACACATCACCAGGAACAAGGCTTGCAGCAACGCAAACCGGCCAAAGCGCCCCAGCGTCTCCCAGTTGGCGGCTATCCATAGGATGACGCCAAAACCCCCGAGTGCCGCCGCCAGCACGGCCACACCGCGCGGCAACCAGTACGCCAGTTGCTTGGGCTCGCGGTTGAGCCCGGCTATCTGGACCAGCTTGTCGGTGCTGGCCGCGTCCAGTGTGTGTTGGGCCGCCAGTTCATACAGTGCCAGGCGAAGGTCCATCAGGGCGTATCCAGCGACTTGATCGCCGCCAGGCGCCGCAGCAGCTGCTGCAGGATGTCGCTCTGCATGTCGCGGAACAGCAGCACCTCTTCGGCCTCCTTGGCCAACACAGCGGATTCGTTGAAACTGATGTCGCGTTGCTGGGCGATCTCGGTCGGGGCTATCAGCTCATGCCCGTCCGGCAGGCGCACGCGGAACAGCAGGCGCAGGCGCAGCTGGAACTCGCGCACCTGGCCCGAGGCGTTGACGCCGACCACATTTTTATCGCGCACCTCTTGCAGGATGTCCACGACGACCTGCGGCGGCTCGGAGCCCCGCACCGGCACCAGCGGCACGATGGCTTTGCCAAAGTAACGGATCAGGTCCGCCGCCACCAGGCCATTGCGCTCCGGCGTAACGGCCAGGGTCTGGAAGGCGAAGGTCTGGCTGCTGCGCAGCTTGAAGCCGCAACCCGCCAGGGCGGCCGCGGCCAGGGCGGCGATAGCGGTACGGCGGCGTACCATGGGCTGCGGTTTAGAGGACCACATTGACCAGGCGCCCCGGCACAATAATCACACGCTTGATGGGCGCGCCCGCGGCGAAATTCACAAACGTCTCATTGGCCAGCGTCAGCGCTTCGATCTCGTCCTTGGTTGCGCTGGACGGCACCATGACGGAACCCCGCAGCTTGCCGTTGACCTGCAGCATGAGTTCAATCTCATCCTGCACCAGCGCCGCCGGGTCCACTTGCGGCCAGGGCGCGTCCAGCAGGTCGCCGCTACCCTTGGCATAACCCAGCTCGCTCCACAGTGCATGGGCAATGTGGGGGGTGGCCGGGTACAACACGCGCAGCAGAATGGAGAAGCCTTCAAGCACCGCCACCTGACCGCCATCCGATTCCAGCGCCTTGAAATCTTCCAGTGCGTTGATCATCTTCATGGCGCCGGAGACCACGGTGTTGTACTGCATGCGCTGGTAGTCGTAGTCCACCTGCTTGAGCACGGTGTGCATCTCGCGCCGCAGAACCTTGGCTTCCTTGCTAAAGCTTAAGCCATTTATACCGCTAGCCCCCGCCAATTGGACCTGAGTAGCTTCAATATTCATAGCAGATAGCTTGAAACCGAAGTTCCAGACCCGGCGCAGGAAGCGGTAGCTACCCTCCACCGCCGCATCGTTCCACTCCAGCGTGGCCTCGGGCGGCGCGGTGAACATGGTGTAGATGCGTGCGGTGTCTGCGCCGTATTTTCCGATCAGCTCTTGCGGGTCCACGCCATTGTTCTTGGACTTGGACATGGTGCCCACGCCCTCGTAGTCAATGGGCGTACCCACCGGCAGCAGACCATCCGCACTGTCCACGGCCTTGATCAGCTTGGCACCGTTGATCTTGCCCGCATCGTCAAATACATGCTCCACGTCCTGCGGCCAGAAGTACTCCTTGCCACCCTTGTCGGTGCGGCGCGAGTAGATATGGTTGAGCACCATGCCTTGGCACAGCAGCTTGGTGAACGGTTCGTCCACGGTCACCAGGCCCAGGTCACGCATGACCTTGGTCCAGAAGCGTGCATACAACAGGTGCAGGATGGCGTGTTCGATACCGCCGATGTACTGGTCCATGCCGCTGCCACCGGAGGCCAACTGCTGGTCACGCATCCAATAGGCGGCGCCACCGCTGACCATGGCGTGGATATTCGTCGGGTCGCAGTAACGCATGTAGTACCACGAGCTGTCCACGAAGGTGTCCATGGTGTCGGTCTCGCGGCGCGCGGCCTTGCCACACACGGGGCACACCACACCCGCATGGAAACCTTCGTGTTTGTGCAGCGGGTTGCCGGAGCCATCGGGCACGCAGTCCTGCGGCAGCACGACTGGCAGATCCTTTTCGGGCACCGGCACGGCGCCGTGCTCTTCACAATGGATGATGGGAATGGGTGTGCCCCAGTAACGCTGGCGGCTCACGCCCCAGTCGCGCAGCCGCCAAGTGGTTTTCTTCTCGCCCAGGCCCTTGTGTTGCAGCGCACTGGCGACGGCGTCTACGGCTTCGGTATACGACAGGCCGCTGAACACGTCGGAGTTGACGGTCACGCCACGTTGTTTGTCGCCATACCAGTCCTGCCACTGGTCGTGGTCGTAGTCCAGGCCGTCGATATGCACCACGTCGTCGATGCGCAGGCCGTATTTTTTGGCAAAGGCAAAGTCGCGCTCGTCGTGTGCAGGCACACCCATGACGGCGCCATCGCCATAACCCATCAGCACGTAGTTGCCGACCCACACGTCGATGGCATCACCGGTCAGCGGGTGGATAACCTGCAAGCCCGTAGGCATGCCCAGCTTTTCCTTGACCGCCAGTTCGGCTTCGGTGGTGCCGCCGGCCTTGCACTCTTCGATGAAAGTCGCCAACGCCGGATTGGATGCTGCGGCGTGCATGGCAAGCGGATGCTCAGGCGCCACGGCGCAGAAGGTCACACCCATGATGGTGTCGGCACGGGTGGTGAACACGTACATACGACCGTCGCCGATCAAGGTGCCGTCTGAACGTGTGATGTCGTGTGTGAATGCAAAACGCACACCGCTGGATTTGCCAATCCAGTTTTCCTGCATCAGCTTGACACGTTCGGGCCAGCCGGGCAGGCCGGTCTGCACCTGCTCCAGCAACTCCTGGGCGTAGTCGGTGATCTTCAGGTAGTAGCCCGGGATCTCACGCTTCTCGACCGTGGCGCCCGTACGCCAGCCCTTGCCGTCGATGACCTGCTCGTTGGCCAGCACGGTCTGATCCACTGGGTCCCAGTTGACGACCTGGGTCTTGCGGTAGGCGATGCCTTTTTCCAGCATTTTCAGGAACAGCCACTGGTTCCATTTGTAATAACTGGGGTCGCAGGTGGCGACCTCGCGGCTCCAGTCGATGGCCAGGCCCATAGCCTGCATCTGGCCCTTCATGTAGGCGATGTTGTCGTAGGTCCATTGCGCGGGCGGCACCTTGTTCTTCAAGGCAGCGTTTTCGGCGGGCAGGCCAAAGGCGTCCCAACCCATGGGCATCAGCACGTTGTGGCCGTTCATGCGCAGGTAACGCGCCAGCATGTCGTTGATGGTGTAGTTGCGCACATGGCCCATGTGCAACTTGCCGCTGGGGTAGGGCAGCATGGAGCAGGCGTAGAACTTCTTCTTCAAGTTGCCCTGCGCGTCACGTGCATCTTCGGTCACACGGTAGGCGTTCTGCCCGTTCCACAGGGGTTGTGCCCAGTGTGCGTGCGCCGCTTTTTCGATGTCCAGGTGTTGGTATTTGTCTTGCATGGGTGAAGGGGCGACCAAGCGTCGCCAGATGGAGTGCTTGAGGGGATTTTAGGGCAGCCGCCATAGTGCCTATAGAACTTGGCGCGACGGCAATTTGCCGCCGGGCCGCCCTAAGGCAAATTAGCCCCCACGGGGGGCAGCGACCCGCACAGCGGTGGAGCGTGGGGGCTCGCTCTCTTGGGTCACGAATCCGATGCGGTGCAGGCCTGCTGTATGGGCCTGGCCCATCAGTTCGACGACGCGGCCATAGGGCACGCTGGTGTCGGCGCGCAGGCGCACTTCGGTGTCGGGATTGCGTTCACCGGCCTGGCGCAGCGCGGCAGCCACGGCGCGTGGCTCCAGGGGTTTGTCATCCACAAAGACCTGGCCGGTCTTGTCCACCGTCAGTGCAATAAATTTGGGAGCATCCAGCGTGGCGGCACCCGGGCTTTTGGGCAAATCCACTTTGACGGCACTGACCAACAGCGGCGCCGTGATGATGAAGATGACCACCAGCACCAGCATCACATCCACCAGCGGAGTCATATTGATTTCGCTCATGGGCTGGGGAGCGACCGTTCGTTCGAGACGTCCGAAGCTCATGCCCCCACGCTCCACCGCTGCGCGGGTCGCTGCCCCCCGAGGGGGTGAATTCGCCTTGGGGCGGCCCGGCGGCGAATTGTCATGCTTGCGGCCCGTTCTGCGTGATCAACAGCTCGCGCAAGTCACGCGCAAAACCTTCCAGATCAGCCTCAATACGGCCAATGTAACGACCCAGAATGTTGTAACCCAGCACGGCAGGAATGGCAACGGCAAGGCCGGCGGCGGTCATGATCAAGGCCTCGCCCACCGGGCCCGCAATCCTGTCGATGCTGACCTGGCCCGCGCCAGACATGCCCATCAGCGCGTGGTAAATGCCCCAGACCGTGCCCAGCAGGCCCACGAAGGGCGCGGTGGAACCGACGGTAGCCAGCAGCACCTGGCCGGCCTGCAGCTTGAGCAGGACGGCGTGCAGGGCATCGCGCAACAGCCGTGTGAGTTGCTGGGATTTGTCGCCCGCACCCGCCAGCGTGCCGGTGGTTTCGATCTGGCTGGCCTCAACCAGCGGAGCAACCAGTACTTCGCGGTCAAACACCTTTACGGACCGCAGGCCATCGGCCAGCGAAGGGGCCTGCCAAAAGGCCGCCGTGCTGCGGGCCACGTCGCGGTGCGCGCGCAGCAACAGCCAGGCTTTCCACAAAATCACGACCCAGCTGCCCACCGACATCACCAGCAACGCCAGTGCCACGCCTTTGCTGACGGCGTCGCCCTGGCGCAGCAGGTCGAATGCGTTCACCGCAGGCTCAGCACGTCGAACATGTCGAACAGTCCGGACTTCTTCCCGGCCAGAAAACGCACCGCGCGCAGGCTGCCCTGGGCATAGGTCGCCCGGCTGGAGGACTTGTGGCTGATCTCGATACGCTCGCCAATGCCGGCAAACAGCACGGTGTGGTCACCCACAATGTCGCCCCCGCGGATGGTGGCAAACCCGATGGAGGACGGGTCGCGCTCACCGGTCACGCCTTCGCGGGCGTAGACGGCGCAGTCTTTCAGGTCACGCCCCAGTGCGTCGGCAATGACTTCGCCCATCTTCAGGGCCGTGCCAGACGGTGCATCCACCTTGTGGCGGTGGTGGGCTTCGACGATCTCGATGTCGTAGCCGGTGGACAGGGCCTTGGCCGCCATCTCCAGCAGCTTCAGTGTGACGTTGACACCCACGCTCATATTCGGTGCCATGACGATGGCAATGTCCTGGGCGATGGTGGCTATTTCAGCCTTTTGTTCGTCGGTGAAACCGGTGGTGCCAATGACGGCAGCGACACCCAGTTCGCGGCAAACCTGGAGGTGGGCCAGCGTGCCTTCGGGACGGGTGAAGTCGATCAGTACATCGCTGGGCTGCAAGCCTGTGCGCAGGTCGGACGTGATCAGCACACCGACCGGCTTGCCGGACATGGCGCCTGCGTCCTGACCCACCGACGGGTTACCCGCCATGTCCAGAGCTCCGGCAAGGCTGCAGTCGTCTGCCGCGCGGATGGCGTCAACCAACATCTGACCCATACGGCCTGATGCGCCGGCCACGGCAATTTTGTGGGTCATGTCTGGGATTCTTTCTACTGCAGGACTAGGGACGTGCGGCCTCAAGCGGTGGGTAATCGCCCGGCGCGGTGGCGCCTGTGGCAGTGGCCACAATAGGCTTGCTGGGTGTGGGGAATTTCTTCAGGCTCTCTTCGGTTGCCACCAGGCTGGGGGGTGAGCTTGGCAACGAGGGCGACTTCAGGGCCGCAACAAACTCGGCTTCGCTGGGCAATGCGTCGGCGTCGGTATGGTCGACCAGATCATTCTTGAAAAAGACGGTGACCTTGCGGGATTGTGGTGGCACGCCCTGTTGCTTGAGGGTGAACACGTAGTCCCAACGGTCGGCGTGGAACACACTGACCAACAACGCCGTGCCCAGGATGTCGCGCACCTGCGCACGTTGCATACCGGGCTTGAGCTGGGCCAGCTGTTCGCGTGTCACCACGTTGCCTTGCACAATGTCCATTTTGTAGGGCGAAATGATCCCTGCTATGCGTGTGCTGGCGCCATCAAAGCTGCCGCAGCCTGCAAGGCCCGCAAACACCAGGGCGACCAGGGTCAGATTGAGACTACGGCGAAGGATGTCGGACATGGATGGTTACGCAAGATATGATCGCAGGATTGTAGCGGTTGAGCGCCGCCGCCCCCCTTGCACACCCTCGGCGGAAAGATGCCCATGACCAATATCGACGAACTGAAAAACACCGGCCTCAAGGCCACCATACCCCGGCTGAAAATTCTGGAAGTGTTCCAGCGCAGTTCTGAGCGCCATTTGACGGCCGAAGATGTGTTTCGCGTCCTGCTGCAGGAACGCTCGGACGTGGGCCTGGCAACGGTCTACCGGGTGCTGACCCAGTTCGAGCAGGCCAGCATCCTGAGCCGCAGCCATTTTGAAAGTGGAAAGGCGGTGTACGAGCTCAACGAAGGCCAGCACCACGACCATCTGGTCTGCCTGGATTGCGGCAAGGTCGAAGAGTTTTACGACGCCGAGATCGAGGAACGCCAGCACGCGGTCGCCAAGGCCAAGGGTTTCTCCATTTCGGACCACGCATTGAGCCTGTATGCAACGTGCACCAAGGACAAGTGCCCCAACCGCCCCGAACGGGACAAGCAGCGCGGCTAGTCAGTTCCCCTGGGCCATCGCCTTGCGGTGGCGCTCGACAAATTCCTGGTAGGTGTCGATACCGCGCAACTGCAAGATGGTGTTGCGCACGGCGGCCTCTACCAGCACCGCAATATTGCGGCCCGCCACCACCTGGATCACCACCTTGCGCACTGGAATGCCCAGAATGTCCTGGGTGAGTGGCTCGTAGGGGATGCGCTCATATTCGCGCTCCAGGGTTTCGCGGCGCACCAGGTGCACGATGAGTTTGAGCCGCATTTTGCGGCGCACGGCGGTCTCGCCAAAAATGCCGCGAATGTCCAGGAGGCCGATGCCGCGCACCTCCAGCAGGTTCTGCAGCAACTCCGGGCAGCGCCCTTCGATCGTCGTCTGGTTGATGCGGTATAGGTCCACTGCATCGTCTGCCACCAGGCCGTTGCCGCGTGAAATCAGCTCCAGGCCCAGTTCACTCTTGCCCAGGCCGGATTCCCCCGTGATCAGTACGCCCAGACCCAGAATGTCCATGAACACGCCATGCATGGACGAGCGGTCGGCAAAGTGTTTGGACAGGTAGGCCCGCAACACGTCGATGACAAAGGCCGACGACTCCTCGGTGGCAAACATCGGGATCTGGGCCCGCTCACACATGGACAACAAGGCTTGCGGCGCCGTTTGCCCATCGGCCAGCACCAGCACCGGGGGCTCCAGTGTCACGATGCGCGAGATGCGGCGGGCGCAATCTTCGGGCGTGGCATTGGTGATGTAGGCAATCTCCCGCTCACCGAGGATTTGCACACGGTAGGGGTGGATGTAATTCAGGTAACCGACCAGATCGGCGCCGGAGCGGGCGGCCCTGACGGCAACTTCATCAAAACGGCGCTCAGAGGCACCCAAACCGGCCACCCATTCCCAATGCAGGCGGCCACGGAACTCTTCAAAGAGTACGTCGGCGCTGACTACGGTGGGTTTCACAAGAAATCAGCGCGCCGTGGGCGAATGGGCTCAGGCCACTTGGGCCGATTGCCAGCCGGCTATCAGGGTATGCAGTTGCACCGCATCGGAGCTGGCCAGCATGCGCTCACGCAACTCGGTGTCGCTCAGCAGTTCGGCAATTTCAGACAGGATTTCCAGGTGTTTCTGGGTCGCAGCTTCGGGTACCAGCAGGAAAATCAGCAACCCGACGACCACATCGTCGGGTGCATCAAAACCAATAGGATTGGCCAGCTGGAACACGGCGGCCATCGGGGCCTTCAGCCCCTTGATGCGGCCGTGGGGGATGGCAACACCATGGCCCAGACCGGTAGAGCCCAGGCGCTCACGCGAAAACAGGCTGTCGGTCACCAGAGCACGGCTCAGGCCATGCAGGTTTTCAAACAACAGGCCAGCTTCTTCAAAAGCGCGTTTTTTGCTGGTCACTTCAACATGTGCGAGCACTTGCTCAGGTGACAGGATGCTGGCTAATCGGTTCATGGTGTGGGGCGATTATGCACAAAAAAACCGCCCTATGAAGGGCGGCTGCTCTAGTACGCAATCCCAGGGACGGGATTACATCAGGCGCTTGGGCGCCGCGTGGTGATGGTCCTGCAAGCGATCCTTGTGGCGAACCACCTGGCGGTCCAGCTTGTCGACCAAATCATCCACTGCCGCGTACAAATCCTCGTGCGAACTTTCGGCAAACATGTCGTTGCCCTTGACGTGGATGTTGCACTCGGCACGTTGCCGTCGTTCCTTTTCCTTTTGCTTCTCAACGGTTAGAAGTACCTTGACATCGACCACCTGGTCAAAATGTCGCATGATTCGATCGAGCTTGGTCGTAACGTAACTGCGCAGGGCCGGGGTAACTTCAAGATGGTGACCGCTGATCGTCAAATTCATAAATAGCCTCCAGTTGCTCACAGGTTGAAAACCTTGCCGCTGCATTCCAAGGTACGGCGCGGCAAGTACGACAACCAAAATGATCTAAATTGATTGCCGTCAAATCACTATGCGCCCGAACCGGTGGAAATGCAATGCCTTTTTTTGGTAACGCAGTGCAACACCATGACCCCGCGTAAGCCACGGTTTTTCCCGGCAATAAGCGCCAAACACGGTGCGATAATTTGGGAATCAGCACTTTTGGAGAGCATTCCTTGGAAAACTACCCTTGTCGGTAGCTTTCACGCTTAATTGGGGTCAGATTCCAATGGCGGGAAAGCAGCAGCGACGCTCGATTGTTCACGTTGAACAATTGGAATCTGACCCCGATTGAATCGCCATGCTCAATATTTTCACGCTCGCCAACGGACGGCTCTTTCAGGAAGAAATCGAGTCGCTGGAAGAGCTCTCCCAGTTCCAGCCCATTTGGGTCGACCTTGAATCCCCCACCGTTGAAGAAAAACGCTGGGTCAAGCAGTACTACGGCCTGTCCATTCCCGAAGACGCGATGGACGAGGACATCGAGGAATCGGCCCGTTTTTACGAAGAAGACAACGGCGAACTCCACATCCGCAGTGACTTCTTGATCGCCGATGATGACGAGCCGCGCACGGTGCGTGTGGCCTTTATCCTGAACCAGGTCAACGACGAGCTCAAGAGCAAGGGCGTGCTGTTCTCCATCCACGATGAAGACGTGCCGGTGTTCCGCCTGTTGCGCATGCGGGCACGCCGCGCACCCGGCCTGATTGAGGATGCCAAAGAGGTCTTGCTGAAGCTGTTCGATGCCGATGCCGAATATTCCGCCGACACGCTGGAAGGCATTTACGACGAGCTGGAAAAAGTCAGCACCAAGGTGCTGTCCGGCGACGTGACCGATGCACTGGCCGGCGAAGTGCTGGGCGCCATTGCCCGCCACGAAGACATGAATGGACGCATCCGCCGCAACGTGATGGACACGCGCCGTGCGGTCAGCTTCATGATGCGCAGCAAGATGCTCAACGGCGAGCAGTTTGAAGAAGCCCGACAGATCCTGCGCGACATCGACTCGCTGGATTCACACACCGCGTTTCTGTTCGACAAGATCAACTTCTTGATGGACGCCACCGTCGGTTTCATCAACATCAACCAGAACAAGATCATCAAGATTTTCTCGGTGGCCAGCGTGGCCCTGCTGCCACCGACGCTGATTGCCAGCCTGTACGGCATGAATTTCAAGTTCATGCCCGAGCTGGACTGGGCACTGGGCTACCCCTACGCGCTGGGCCTGATGGTGGCCAGCGCGCTGGTGCCCATGTGGTACTTCCGTAAGCGGGGCTGGCTGAAGTAGGCTGTGGCGGCTTGCTCTTAAGAGAAATTGGCCTCTAGCCCCCGTCAAATCTAGACAGTGCGCTCCTGTATTTATAGCGCTTGCAGAAACTCGGTCATGATGTCGCGTGCATAAACGCTGGCGACATCGGCGATAAAGCGGGGAAAGTCCACATGCGCCGTGTCGTCTGCACGGTCTGAGATGGTGCGCACGGCGGCAAAGGGCACGCCGTAGTCGGCACAGACCTGGGCCACGGCTGCGCCTTCCATCTCTACTGCCAGCGGCTGGTGGCCATTGGCCTGCAGCGCGGCGACCAAGCGCTCCACCTCATCCGCACCGCTGACAAAGCGGTCACCACTCGCAATCAACCCCATGTGCACGACGGGCTGGCCCGGAACCAGCGGGTTTGGACCAATACGGGACATGGCGGCCTGGCTGGCCTGCAACAGCAGCGCCGTCAATGCCGTATCACCGGGGAAACAGGTCTGTCCGTAGAGGGGAATTTCAAACCTGGGGAACAGCGGCGAGGCATCCATGTCGTGCTGGATAAACGCGCTGCCCAGCACCACATCGCCCACACACACGCCAGGGCCAACACCACCCGCCACGCCAGTGAACACGACGCGGGCCACGCCAAATTTCTCTATCAATGCTGCGGCCGTGGTCGCTGCTGCCACTTTGCCGATACGGGACAACGCCAGCACTACCGGTTTGCCGTACAACAGGCCGGACCAGTAGTCCCGCCCCGCATGGCGGGTACAGACAGGGTTGTGCAGGCCACCCGCCAGGCCCTGCTGCTCTTCGGCCAGGGCGCTGAGGATGGCGGTAACGCCACCGGCAGCGGACATGCTTGCAGTGATTTATTTGTCGCGCAACTCGCGGCGCAGGATTTTGCCGACGGGTGTCTTGGGCAACTCGGCACGGAACTCCACGACCTTGGGCTGCTTGTAACCGGTGAGGTTTTCCTTGCAGTAGGCGCGCACATCAGCTTCGGTGATGTTGGGGTCTTTTTTGACAATGACCAGCTTGACGGCTTCGCCCGATTTGGCATCGGCAACACCCACACACGCGCACTCCATGATGCCTGGCATCTGTGCCACCACGTCTTCCAGTTCGGTGGGGAACACGTTGAAGCCGCTGACCAGGATCATGTCTTTCTTGCGGTCGACAATCTTGAAGAAACCGCGTGCATCCACCACTCCCACATCACCGGTCTTGAAGTAACCATCGGCTGTCATGACCTTGGCGGTTTCGTCCGGACGCTGCCAATAACCGGCCATGACCTGCGGGCCCTTGATGGCGATTTCGCCCGGCTCACCCGCGGCCACTTCATTGCCGTCATCGTCCAGCAACTTCATGTAGGTGTTGGGCAAGGGCACACCAATCGTGCCGGTGTATTCCTTGGCGGTGACCACATTGCAGCTCGCCGAGGGAGAGGTTTCGCTTAGCCCGTACCCTTCGCAAATGGGGCAACCGGTCTTCTCAAACCACAGCTTGGCCACACCGCTTTGCACCGCCGTACCCCCGCCGACGGATACCTTGAGGTTGCTCCAGTCGACGGTGTTGAAATCGGGATGGTTGGCCAGGCCGTTGAACAGGGTGTTGACCGCGGGGAAGGTGTGGATCACGTGGTTGCGCAATTCCTTGAGCACGCCGGGAATGTCGCGCGGATTGGGGATCAGGATCAGCTTGCCGCCCTGGCGCATGGACAGCATCATGCC